>NZ_LT629693.1:5331273-5632057 GCF_900099825.1 Bradyrhizobium ottawaense
GGCCGTGCAGGCCTTTCTCGACGCGCTGGCGTCGAACGAAGGCCGCGCAGCGCTGGAGCAGGCGGGATTTCGGCCGGCCTAAAAAAAAGATTGCGCGGGGGATGGGAATGGCGAGACCTCTGTCGATTGCGATTGTCGGCGCCGGCATGGGCGGGCTTGCCGCCGCCGCGGCGTTCAGGCGCGTGGGCATCGACGTCACCGTCTACGAGCAGGCGGCGCAATTCGCGCGGCTCGGCGCCGGCATCCAGATCGGCTGCAACGCCATGCAAGTGTTGCGCGGGCTGGGATTGGAACAAAGACTTCGCGGACAGTCGTTCTATCCGCGCTCCTGGAACAACCGCGACTGGCGCACCGGTGAAATCAAGTTCGACATGATTTTTGGCGAGAGCGCCGAACAGAAGTACGGCGCGCCCTATCTGCTGGCGCATCGCGGCGACCTGCATGCGGCGCTGGCGAGCGCCGTGCCCGACGAATGCGTCAAGCTCAGCCACAGACTGGCCGGGCTGGATGAGACCGGCGATGGTGTGCGGCTGACATTCGCCAATGGCGTAACCGCGACCGCTGACGCTGTGATCGGCGCGGACGGCGTTCATTCGATCGTGCGTGACATTCTGTTCGGCGCCACGCCGGTGAGCTTTACCGGGCGCATCGCCTACCGCACGACGTACCCCGCATCCCTGCTTGGCGGCGAGAAAATCGACGACTGCACCAAATGGTGGGGCGAGGACCGCCATATCGTCATCTACTACGTCAAGCCGGACCGCAGCGAGATCTACCTCGTCACCAGCCAGCCGGAGCCGGAGTTTCGCATCGAGTCGTGGTCGGCGAAGGGCGACGTCAGGGAATTGCGCAAGGCGTTCGAAGGTTTCGACCGCCAGGTGGAGCAGGTGCTAGCCGCGTGTCCGGATGTGCACAAATGGGCGATCGTCGATCGCGAGTCGCTGGCGCACTGGTCGGACCGCAACGTGACGCTGCTCGGCGACGCCTGCCATCCGATGACGCCCTATATGGCGCAGGGCGCGGCGATGGCGATCGAGGATGCCGCGGTACTGTCGCGTTGCCTCGACGGCGTAAAGCGCGACGGCGTCGCGAACGCATTCCGCCGCTTTGAGGCCACGCGGAAGGAGCGGACGGAACTGGTCCAGCAGACTTCGCGCGCCAATAAATGGCTCAGCGGAAAAACCAATGCCGATTGGGTCTATGGCTACGATGCCTGGAACGTTCCGCTGGCGGCGTGAGGTACGAAGCTATTT
Organism: Bradyrhizobium ottawaense; assembly: GCF_900099825.1. Lineage (NCBI taxonomy): Bacteria > Pseudomonadati > Pseudomonadota > Alphaproteobacteria > Hyphomicrobiales > Nitrobacteraceae > Bradyrhizobium > Bradyrhizobium ottawaense. The sequence goes on from NZ_LT629693.1 coordinate 5,332,527, forward strand.
GCAGGACGGGCTGACATATTTGTCGATGAAGGCCGCGCCGTCGTGGCGGCGCGCATCGGCTTCCGCAAGTGCACGTTGCGCCGCAGCTGGCAGAACCTTTGGCTCCGGCGGCACCTCGACGATCGCATCGCTGCCGGTGAACAGCCGGGCAAGCCGCTGCATTCGCGAGGCAGTTACCACGATATCCAGGACGAAATTGATCGCCCGGAAGGTGAAGACCACAACGTCCCACAGAAAGTCGATCATTTGGAATTCTCGATTTCCGCCCGGCGACCCCGGAGCGGCGTCCAGTAGTCGTCGCCGGCGGCGACCGGGTTCAACGGCGCCGCCGGCAGATTGCCGGTATGGATGCAGGAAGATTGAGAAGGATTGCTGCAATTTTGCAGGCGGCCGCCGGATGTGATAGTCGGTTGCGATGGATTGGGACGACCTGCGCATCATTGCCGCGATCCGGGACAGCGGCACTTTCGCCGGTGCCGGCATTCGGCTCGGCATGGACGAAACCACGATTTCGCGGCGGCTGGCGCGTCTGCAAAAGACATTGGGCGTGACCCTGTTTGCAGCGACCGATGGCGTGCGGCGGCCGACGGCGCATTGCGAATCGATTCTCGACCATGTTCAGGAAATCGCCCGGCACGTGGCCGAGATCGGCGCACTCGGAAATGCGGCGCGTGGCGTTGCCGGACGCATTCGCCTTGCCACCACCAATTCGCTGGCCGAGGAAATTCTGGCGCCGAAGTCGGCGGAGTTTCTGGTCCGCAATCCCGGTCTGACGCTGCAGTTCCTGACCTCCGGACAGAACGTCAATTTTGCGCGCTGGGAGGCCGACCTGGCCGTGCGGTTGCGCAAGCCGGAGAAGGGCAATTTCACGATTACGAAGCTCGCGGACGTCCGCCTCTACCTGTTCGAGCCACGCGAGACGATTGACGCCGGCGAGGAACCGGTTATTTGCGGATACCCTGATGAATTCGACAACACGGCGGAGACGGCTTTTCTGAAGGCCCAGGGCCTCAAGGCGCGAAGCCGATGCATCACGGACAATGTTCGCGTGATACGCAAACTGGTCCAGTCGCATCAGGCGGTCGGGATACTGCCCGAGCATGTTTGCGGCGCGTTGCTGGCCGACCGAAGTCTTCGCGCGACGTTGCTGCCGCGGCGGCTCGAGGTGTGGCTTCTCGTGCAAAATCATCTCAAGCGCAACCCCGCGTCGCGCGTCGTGATCGACTGGATGCGCGGGCTGTTCGACGAAATGGCCGCGAATTGAATTGGGTTTGCGGCCCCTGCGTTCTGGAACGCTGAAGAAATCGAAGCCCGTCTCAGCCGCCGTCCAGCGCTGCCAGCCGTTCGGCTTCGGCGATGTCGTCCATGGTGTTGGCGTTGAAGAACGGGTCGAGCGGCGTCACGGGCCAGGTCACGGTGGCGAGCCGGTAGCGCGCGGTCCAGCGGTCGATCTTTCTGACGTCCTCGACCACCAGCGCGTGGCGGAGTTGTTCGCGTAAACCGACGCTCCACAGTCCGATCACCGGATGCGACTGTCCGTCGGACGCGGCAACCGCGAGTTCGGCGTTCTCCGACGTCAGCGCGCCATGGAGGCGCGACACCAGATCGCGCGGCAGGAACGGACAATCGCCGGCGGCGCTCAGCACCAGCGACACGTCAGGGCGATTGGCCGCGGCCCAGTCGAGCGCTGCCAGAATGCCGGCGAGGGGTCCCGGGAAATCGGCGACGCCATCGGGGATCACGGGCAGGCCAAACGCCGCAAACCGGGCGGGATCGCCATTGGCGTTGAGAATGAGACCATCGCATTGCGGTTCGAGCCGCGCGATGACGCGTTCCAGAATGGTGCGGCCGCCGATCGTGCGCATCGGCTTGTCGCCACCGCCCATCCGCCGCGCCAGCCCGCCGGCGAGCAGGACGCCCAGAATTTCAGTCGTCACGGTCTTCGCCCTTGCGCTTGTGCCGCGCCGATTCCTCTTCGACAAAGGCAAGGTTCTGGTCGAACACGATGCGCTCCTGGCCGGACAGTGCGATGAAACGCTTGCCTTTGGTGCGTCCGACCAAGGTCAGCCCGACCTGTCGCGCCAGCTCGACGCCCCAGGCGGTAAAGCCCGAGCGCGAGACCAGAATCGGAATCCCCATTCGCACCGTCTTGATGATCATCTCGGAGGTGAGACGCCCGGTGGTGTAGAGAATCTTGTCTCCGGGATCGACGCCGTGGCGATAGATCCAGCCCGCGATCTTGTCGACCGCGTTATGGCGGCCGACATCCTCGGTGTAGCAGACCGGCGTGCCCTCCTTGCACAGCACGCAGCCGTGAATCGCACCGGCCTCCAGATAGAGCGAGGGCATGGTGTTGATCGCATGCGTCATCTGGTAGAGCCATGAAGTGCGCAGCTCGGCTTTCGGGAGCGCGACGCTCTCGACGGCCTCCAGGAGATCGCCGAACGCGGTGCCCTGCGCGCAGCCGGAAGTCTGCGTGCGCTTTTTCAGTTTCGCTTCGAAGTTGGTGTGGTGTTCGGTGCGCACCACCACCACCTGCAGATCGTCGTCGTATTCGACCTCGGTGACGACGTCGTCATATTTCAGCATGTTCTGGTTCAGGAGGTAGCCGAGCGCGAGATATTCCGGATAGTCGCCGATCGTCATCATAGTGACGATCTCCTGCGCGTTCAGATACAGCGTCAGCGGCCGTTCCACCGGCACCCGGATCTCGACCGCAGCGCCGGTCTGGTCGGTTCCGGTGACGCGCTCGGTCAGCCGCGGATCATCCGGGTTGGGTACGATCAGGGGGACGGGGGCCTTGTCGATTTTCATCATGTCGGCAGGTTAGCATGACAATGGCTGTCAGCCGATATAAAGCATTTGAGAGATCGAGCGAATACGCCTGTCCTGTCCTGTCCTTGCGAGCGAAGCGAAGCAATCCATCTAACCGCGCAAAGAAAGAATGGATTGCGTCGTCGCGGAGTTTATCATCGGGCCGGCCAAAGGCCGGACCCGTTGGCTCCTCGCAATGACGGGAAGGGAATGCCGGAGAATGCGATGAAAGTCATAGGCCTCGCGGGATGGAGCGGCGCCGGCAAGACCACCTTGCTGACGCGGGTGATCCCGCTTTTGCTGCAGAAGGGCCTGCGCGTTTCCGTCATCAAGCACGCCCATCATGCCTTCGATGTCGACGTGCCGGGCAAGGATTCCTGGCGGCACCGCGAGTCCGGCGCGACCGAAGTTCTGGTGTCGTCGACCCGGCGCTGGGCCCTGATGCATGAGCTGCGCGGCGCCGGCGAGCCGAGGCTGCCGGAGCTATTGGCGAAAATGTCGCGGGTCGACCTTGTCGTCATTGAGGGCTTCAAGCGCGAGCCGCACCGCAAGATCGAGGTGCATCGCGCCGCCAACGCCAAACCGCTGCTGTTCCCCGACGACCCCGGCGTGGTCGGCATCGCAACCGACACGGCGGTTGAAACCACGCTTCCGACGGCCCATCTCGATGATATCGAGGCCATTGCGGCCATGATGCTGCGGTCGGCGATGCCGGTCGATGATCTCCTGGCCAACGATCTGCTGGCCAAGAGCGAAGCTGAGGGCTGATCACGCACATGGCGCAATTGTCCGACGATTGCTTTGCCTTCGGCGGCCCGATGATGTCGGTTGACGAGGCCGTCGGCCTCATCGCCGCGCGCGTCACGCCGGTGCCGGATGTCGAGACCGTTGCGCTCGCGCGGGGCGACGGCCGGATTCTCGCGCGCGACATTGCCGCGCCACTGCCGCTGCCGCCCTTCACCAATTCCGCGGTCGACGGTTACGCGGTGGCGAGCCGCGACCTGCCGCGTCGGGACGCGCAGGCATTTCCGGTCGCCGGGCGCGTTCAGGCGGGCGGCGCCGCACCGGCGCCGGTCGAACCGGGACAGGCAATGCGCATCTTCACCGGTGCGCCGATGCCGGATGGCGCCGATACCGTGTTCATGCAGGAAGACGTCCGCCTCGAAGACGGCCAGGTCGTGCTGCCGGCAGGGCTGAAGCCGGGCGCCAATGTACGGCCTGCCGGCGAGGACATTCCCGCAGGTCTCGCCGCGTTGAAGGCCGGCCGTCGGTTACGGCCGCAGGATATCGCGCTCGCCGCGGCGTTCGGCCTGACCGAGCTCAGCGTCGTCAGGCGCATCCGCGTCGCGGTGTTCTCGACCGGCAATGAGCTGGTTTCGCCCGGTGAAGCGCGCGGTGCGGCGCAACTGTTCGACTCCAACCGCTTCATGCTGATGGCGATGCTGGCCCGGCTCGGCTGCGACGTCAGCGATCTCGGCATCCTCAGGGACGACCGCGCCTCGCTCGCTCGTGCCTTGCAACAGGTGGCAGGCAGCCACGACCTGATCCTCACCACGGGCGGCGTTTCGACCGGCGAGGAGGACCACGTCAAGGCGGCCGTCGAAAGCGTCGGCAGACTGGTGCTCTGGCGGATGGCGATCAAGCCGGGACGCCCCGTCGCGATGGGGATCATCGACGGCACGCCGTTCATCGGCCTGCCGGGCAATCCGGTGGCGAGCTTTGTTACTTTCGTTCACGTGGTGCGGCCGACCATCCTGGCGCTGTCAGGCGCCGCGCCCGAGGTGCTGGCGCCAATGCCGGTCCGTGCGGGCTTTGCCTACAAAAAGAAAATCGCGCGCCGCGAATATGTCCGCGTCAGCCTGCGCAAGGCCGCCGACGGCGCGGTCGAAGCGGTAAAATTTCCGCGGGAGGGCGCGGGGCTGTTGTCCTCGCTGGTCGACACCGACGGCCTGGTCGAACTCGGCGAAGACGTCACCCAGGTCGAGCCCGGCCAGACGGTCGGGTTCCTGTCCTACGCAGGCCTGCTGTAAGACTCATTTTGATGCATTTTCTTGACGAACCGGTAGTCACTTCGTTCGAAAGAAGCGCTATTTGACCGTTAGCGCCTGCTTCGCCATGTTCGTGACATGACCAAGACAACCCTCGATCTCACCGGCCTCAAGTGCCCGCTGCCGGCGCTGAAGACACGCAAGGCGCTGAAGGCGGTTGCGCCCGGCGACTTCCTCGAAGTTCATTGCACCGATCCGTTGTCAGTGATCGATATTCCCAACCTGATCCGGGAAACCGGCGACAAGGTCGAAATCTCGGAACGCGGCGAGGCCCGCATTGTTTTCCTGATCGAGAAATCGAATGGCTCGATAGGGAAATCCAATGATGCGCCACCTGTCATCGGGTAGTCGCGTCGGTTGAGTGATACCTACCTTTTGCCTATCGACACCGATCCTTGCTTCTGTCCCAATTAGATTTCTCCGTGGGCTTGCGGAGGTACGTCGCGTTTTTGTGCAGGACACAAAACGGTTCCGGGACAGGCCAAATTTCGCCGAAGTTGGTTGGCACCGCATTTGGCATAGTGGGTGGTGTCTGGGGTTTATAGTTCTCGAATGCGCTTATCGATCCCGGCGCATCCTGGAATTGTGCGGGGCAGCAATGTGGGAATTGCTCCGCGGCGGCGCCGAGGACAACGGGATCGTGCACGGCAGAAGCGCCCGTCAAGGGCGGCTGCAGGGGGAGACATCAATGACGACGATCAGCAGTGCCGGAACGGTGTCCGGCGCCGGAGCGGGGTTTCTCGACAAGGAACGGACGATTGCGACCGCCGGCTTTAATCGCTGGCTGGTGCCGCCGGCCGCGCTTTGCATTCATCTGTGCATCGGCATGGCCTACGGCTTCAGCGTGTTCTGGCTGCCGCTGTCGCGCGCGATCGGTCTGACCGCGCCCAAGGCCTGCCCCGACATGTCGCTGATGCAGGAGCTGTTCACCACCACCTGCGACTGGAAGGTCGCCAGCATGGGGTGGATGTACACGCTGTTCTTCGTTCTGCTCGGCATCGCTGCCGCGGTGTGGGGCGGCTGGCTGGAGCGCGTCGGACCGCGTAAGGCGGGCTTCGTCTCGGCGCTGTGCTGGTGCGGCGGGCTCTTCCTCGGTGCCATCGGCGTCTACACGCACCAGCTCTGGTTGCTGTGGCTCGGCTCCGGCGTGATCGGCGGCATCGGTCTTGGCCTCGGCTACATCTCGCCGGTGTCGACGCTGGTGAAATGGTTCCCCGACCGCCGCGGCATGGCGACCGGCATGGCGATCATGGGCTTCGGTGGCGGCGCCATGATCGGTGCGCCGCTGGCGAACCTGCTGATGAACTATTTCAAGTCGCCGACCTCGGTCGGTGTCTGGGAAACCTTCGTTGCGATGGGCGTGATCTATTTCGTATTCATGATGATCGGTGCCTTCCGTTATCGCATTCCGCCGGCGGGCTGGCGTCCCGAAGGCTGGACCGCACCGGCCAAAGCCAATGCGATGATTTCGACCAACAACGTTCACCTCAAGGATGCGCACAAGACGCCGCAGTTCTGGCTGATCTGGTGGGTGCTCTGCCTCAACGTCTCGGCAGGCATCGGTGTGATCGGCATGGCGTCGCCGATGTTGCAGGAAATCTTCGCCGGCAAGCTGATCGGGTTGCCTGATGTCGGCTTCAACGCGCTCGACGCCACGCAGAAGGCGACGATCGCCGGCATCGCGGCCGGCTTCGCCGGGCTGCTCTCGCTGTTCAACATCGGCGGCCGCTTCTTCTGGGCGTCGCTATCGGACAAGATCGGCCGCAAGAACACCTATTATACGTTCTTCATCCTCGGCATCGCGCTCTACGCGCTGGCGCCGACCTTTGCCGCGATGGGCTCGAAGCTTCTGTTCGTGCTCGGCTTCGGCATCATCCTGTCGATGTATGGCGGCGGCTTCGCCACGGTGCCGGCCTATCTCGCCGACATGTTCGGCACCCAGTTCGTGGGCGCCATTCATGGCCGTCTGCTGACGGCGTGGTCGACGGCCGGCATCATCGGCCCGGTCGTGGTCAACTACATCCGCGAGTTCCAGCTTGCGGCCGGCGTTCCGCGCGACCAGCTGTACAACACCACGATGTACATCCTGTGCGCGATGCTGATTGCCGGGTTGATCTGCAACTACCTGATCAAGCCGGTCGACCATAAGTGGCACATGAGCGAGGCCGATGTAGCCAAGCTGCAGGCAGCAACAGCCACTGCGGGCGCGTCCGGGCCATCCGGTTCCTACGGCATCGGGTTCGGCGGACTCGACGGCAGGGCCGCATTGTTCTGGGCCTTCGTCGGCATCCCGCTGGCCTGGGGCGTCTGGAAGACGCTGGAAAGCGCCGTCAAGATCTTCTGATCGCGGGTCGCATCGCGGGACGCAATTCTGCTCCCGCGATGTCTCGCTATCCCATCAAGACCAATCAACAGATCAGAGGAATCCTTCCATGCTCCGTACCGGAATTTGTCTCGCCGCCGTGCTGCTTGTCGCCGGCATGCTCAACACGGCTTCGGCCCAAACCTCCACCGCTCCGACCGCCGCGCCGGCGGCCACCACGCCGACTCCGGCGGCAAAGCCATCAAGAATGAAGCTTACCGCCGCGAAGCTGAAGGACATGAAGGCCAAATGGAGCGCCAACAAGTCCAAGCTCAAGGCCTGCCGCGGCGAGGTCAAGCAGAAGGGGTTGGCGGGCGACGACCGCTGGTTCTACATCGAAGACTGCATGGGTAAGACTTGAGGCCTTCGAGACTTGAGGCGTTCAAGACCTGAGAACTGCCTGTCCCGAACAGCGTTGATTTGAGGGGCATGCAGCGCGGCTGCATGCCCCTTAAATGCTTATTGGACCGCAATAATTCTCGTAATTATTCTCTTGGCATCTGGCATGCCACGGTCTAGAATTGATCCAAATTGGACAAGGTCGATACGCGATGGTCCACGACGCACAAAAAGTCCGCCAATTCGAGCACCCGGGCGCAGGGCGGAAACGAGCCAAGTCGACGCCGAAGGGCCGGCAGGTCGACCCGACGGCTGCCCATGAAATCGAGCTTCTGCTCGGCGACCGGCCGCGGCGCCGCGACCTCCTGATCGAGCATCTGCACCTGATCCAGGACAAGTACCGCCAGATCACGGCGGCGCATCTCGCAGCGCTCGCCGACGAGATGAAGCTGTCGTTTGCCGAAGTGTTCGAGACCGCCACCTTCTACGCGCATTTCGACGTGGTGAAGGAAGGCGAGCCCGATATCGCGCCGCTCACCATTCGCGTCTGCGACTCGCTCACCTGCGCCATGCTGGGCGCGGAAGCGCTGCTGGATCAACTGCAGGACAAGGCCGGCCCGCGCATCCGCGTGGTGCGCGCGCCCTGCGTCGGCCGCTGCGATACCGCGCCTGCGGCCGAAGTCGGGCATCACTTCGTCGATCATGCGACCGTGGCCAATGTGCTTGCCGCGGCCAAGGCCGGCGAGACCCATGCGCATCTGCCCAACTATGTGGGCTACGACGCCTATGTTGCCGGCGGCGGTTATGCGCTGCTGAACAGGCTGCGCTCCGGTGCGCTGTCGAAGGAAGATCTGCTGAAGGCGCTCGACGATGCGTCGCTACGCGGGCTCGGTGGCGCCGGATTTCCCACCGGCCGCAAATGGCGTTCGGTGATCGGCGAACCCGGTCCGCGGCTGATGGCGGTCAACGGCGACGAGGGCGAGCCCGGCACCTTCAAGGACCGCTATTACCTCGAATCCGATCCGCATCGCTTTCTCGAGGGCATGCTGATCGGCGCGCATGTGGTCGAGGCGACCGACGTCTACATCTATCTGCGCGACGAATATCCGGCTTCGCGCGAAATCCTCGAACGCGAAATTGCCAAGCTTCCTCCTGATGGCCCGGTGCTGCACATGCGTCGCGGCGCCGGCGCCTATATCTGCGGCGAGGAATCCTCGCTCCTGGAAAGCATCGAGGGCAAGCGCGGCCTGCCGCGGCACAAGCCGCCTTATCCGTTCCAGGTCGGGCTGTTCGGGCTGCCGACGCTGATCAACAATATCGAGACGCTGTGGTGGGTGCGCGACATCGTCGAGAAGGGCGCCGACTGGTGGAAGGGCCATGGCCGCAACGACCGTCATGGTCTGCGCAGCTATTCGGTCTCGGGCCGCGTCAAGAATCCCGGCATGAAGCTGGCGCCGGCCGGCATCACCGTGCGGGAGCTGATCGACGAGTTCTGCGGCGGCATGGCGGATGGACACAAATTCCACGCCTATCTGCCGGGCGGCGCGTCGGGCGGCATCCTGCCGGCGGCGATGGACAACATTCCGCTCGATTTCGGCACGCTGGAAAAATACGGCTGCTTCATCGGCTCGGCCGCGGTCATCATCCTGTCCGACCGGGACAGCGTGAGGGGTGCGGCGCTGAACCTGATGCGCTTTTTCGAGGATGAGAGCTGCGGCCAGTGCACGCCGTGCCGGGTCGGTACCCAGAAGGCGGCGATCCTGATGGAAAAGCCGGTGTGGAACCGCGAATTGCTGGACCAGTTGAGCCAGGCGATGCGCGATGCGTCGATCTGCGGCCTCGGGCAGGCGGCCTCGAATCCGCTAACATCCGTGATCAAATACTTCCCCGACGAGTTCAAGGAAGCGGCGGAATGACCAAAATCCAGTTCGAACTCGACGGCAAGCAGGTCGAAGCCAATGCCGGCGAGACCATCTGGCAAGTTGCAAAGCGCCAAGGCCGCGAGATCCCGCATCTCTGCTATTCGCCCGAGCCCGACTACCGGCCCGACGGCAACTGCCGCGCCTGCATGGTCGAGATCGAGGGCGAGCGCGTGCTGGCGGCGTCCTGCAAGCGGACGCCGAGCGTTGGCATGAAGGTGAAGACCGAGAGCGCGCGTGCGGTCTCGGCGCAGAAGATGGTGATGGAGCTGCTGGTCGCCGACCAGCCGGCGCGTGCGACCTCGCACGATCCCGATTCGAAATTCTGGCACTGGGCCGAGAAGGTCGAGGTGACCGAGAGCCGCTTTCCGGCGGCCGAGCGCTGGCATGGCGACAACAGCCATCCGGCGATGAGCGTCAATCTCGACGCCTGCATCCAGTGTGGGCTGTGCGTGCGCGCCTGCCGCGAGGTCCAGGTCAACGACGTCATCGGCATGGCGTATCGCAGCCACGGGTCGAAAATCGTGTTCGACTTCGACGATCCGATGGGTGAGTCCACCTGCGTGGCCTGCGGCGAGTGCGTGCAGGTCTGTCCGACCGGCGCGCTGATGCCGTCGGTGATGCTCGACGAGAACCAGACCCGCGTCACCTACGCGGACAGGAAAGTGGATTCGCTGTGCCCGTTCTGCGGCGTCGGCTGCCAGGTCACCTATCAGGTCAAGGACGAGAAGGTCATCTACGCCGAAGGCCGCGACGGTCCGGCCAATCACAACCGGCTCTGCGTCAAGGGACGCTTCGGCTTCGACTACATCCACCACCCGCATCGCCTGACCAAACCGCTGGTGCGGCTGCCGAACGCGAAGAAGGATTCCAACGACCAGGTCGATCCGGCCAATCCGTTCACGCATTTCCGCGAAGCGTCGTGGGAAGAGGCGCTGGATGTCGCGGCGAAAGGCCTCGTCAGGATCCGCGACGAGAAGGGCGTCAAGGCGCTGGCCGGTTTCGGTTCGGCCAAGGGCTCCAACGAGGAGGCCTATCTGTTCCAGAAGCTGGTGCGCACCGGGTTCGGCTCCAACAATGTCGATCACTGCACCCGGCTGTGCCACGCCTCGTCGGTGGCGGCGCTGATGGAAGGCCTCAATTCCGGCGCGGTGTCGGCGCCGTTCGCCGCCGCCATGGATGCCGAAGTCATCATCGTGATCGGCGCCAATCCGACCGTCAACCATCCGGTCGCGGCGACCTACATCAAGAACGCGGCCCAGCGCGGCGCCAAGCTGATCGTGATAGACCCGCGCAAGCAGTCGCTGTCGCGCCATGCCCATCAGCATCTGCAGTTCAAGGCCGGCAGCGACGTCGCGATGCTGAACGCGATGCTGCATACCATCATCACCGAAGGGCTGACCGACCAGCAATATATCGCGGGCTATACCGAGGGCTTCGACGAACTCGCCGAGCGCATCAAGGATTTCCCGCCGGAAAAGATGGAAGCCATCTGCGGTATCCCGGCCGAAACCCTGAAGGAAGTGGCGCGGATGTATGCGCGGTCGCGCGCGTCGCTGATTTTCTGGGGCATGGGCATCAGCCAGCACATCCACGGCACCGACAATGCGCGCTGCCTGATCGCGCTGGCGCTGATCACCGGCCAGATCGGCCGTCCCGGCACCGGCCTGCATCCGCTGCGCGGCCAGAACAACGTGCAGGGCGCCTCCGACGCCGGCCTGATTCCGATGTTCCTGCCGGACTACCAGCCGGTCGGCCGCACCGATCTGCGCGAACCCTTCGAAAAGCTCTGGCATCAGGACCTCGATCCGGTTCGTGGCTTGACGGTGGTCGAGATCATGAACGCGATCCATGCCGGCGAGATCACCGGCATGTATATCGAGGGCGAAAACCCCGCGATGTCGGACCCCGACCTGCAGCATGCGCGCGAGGCGCTGGCGAAACTCGATCATCTGGTGGTGCAGGATCTGTTCGTCACCGAAACGGCATTCCATGCCGACGTGATCCTGCCGGCCTCGGCGTTCGCGGAGAAATCCGGCTCCTTCACCAACACCGACCGCCGCGTGCAATTGGCGCGCGAGGTGATCAAGCCGCCCGGTGATGCGCGGCAGGATCTCTGGATCATCCAGGAAATCGCCAAGCGCATGGGCCTGCCCTGGAACTACGACGGTCCGGGTGAGGTGTTCACCGAGATGACGCAGGTGATGCCGTCGCTGCAGAACATCACCTGGGATCGCCTGGTGCGCGAGGGGGCGGTGACCTATCCGGTCGACGCCTCCGATCAGCCCGGCAACGAGATCATTTTCACCACCGGTTTCCCGACCGAGAGCGGTCGCGGCAAGATCGTGCCGGCCAAGGTGATCGCGCCGGACGAGGTGCCCGACGACGAATATCCGATGGTGCTGTCGACGGGACGCGTGCTCGAGCACTGGCACACCGGCTCGATGACCCGCCGCGCCAGCGTGCTCGACCAGATCGAGCCGGAGGCGGTGGCCTTCATGTCGCCAAAGGACATGCGGCGGCTCAGCGTGTGGCCCGGCGATTTCATCCGGCTGGAAACCCGCCGCGGCGCGGTCGAGGTCAAGGTGCGCTCCGACCGCGACGTGCCGGAGAACATGGTGTTCATGCCGTTCTGCTACGCGGAGGCGGCGGCAAATCTCCTGACCAATCCGGCGCTCGATCCGTTCGGCAAGATTCCCGAATTCAAGTTCTGCGCCGTGCGCGCCGAAAAGGCCGAGATCCGCAGCGCGGCGGAGTAAGCCTAGAGCCTTACCGGTTCTGATTGAACCGGGCTCTACTCTCTTGTTTTGACGCGTTTTCTTTACGCGAACCGGCGTCCACTTCGCTCGAAAACGCTCTAGCGGAAGCGGCGATGCTCAGTTGGTGCGGGCCGCCGCGGCGGCCCGCTCCGCGGCCTTGTTCTCCGCCACAATGGTTTCGAGCCGCGCGATGTTTTCCAGCAGGCGCTGGCTGGTCAGGACCAGAAAATAATACCCGAATTGCGGGTTCTGAAAGTAGATCTCGAGCAGCTTCTCGTAGGTGATGGTCAGCACCTGACCGTCTTCGGTGCATTCGATCGTCGCCGTGCGCCGGTTATCCGGCGACAGGAAGCCGAGTTCGCCCATCAGGCGTCCCGGCGGTACCGCGACGCCGATCTCCTTGACCAGAAATTGGCCGGTGACCGTCAGCAGCATGTCCTGTGCCGGGTCGTCCTTCTTGAACAGAATCTCGCCCTTGCGATATTTGCGCGTGGTCATGAACGGCTTCAGCCATTCCATCGACATGTCGCCCGCCGTGGCGGCACGCGCCTTCCTGACCAGGTTGAGCATCTGATGAAGGCGAAGCCCGTTGATGGGCAGCAGCAGCAGATACAACAGAAAGGTCTTGATGTCGCCGGAGAGCGCGCCGAAGGCGGCGAAACAGGTGCAGCCGACCATGTTGGCGACGCGCAACGGCACCATCGTGTGCGTCAGCAGCGTGGCGACAAAGAACACCGCGCCCACCAAAGCAAACATGTTGGCGAGCGTGATGTTCGCCAGCAGGATTTCCAGAAGACGATTGAACAGGGCGTCGTAGGTGATGTTGTTGGGATCGAGACCCAGCTGAACCAGGATCTTTGCGAACCGCAGGTTGTCGGCTGCCGTGTTGAGAATGCGATCCAGGATTCCGGAAAGGTTCGCGCTGGTAGAGTTCATGGTTGCGTCAATAACAGAGGGCGTGACGGAAAGACCCTGGCCTTTGGCGCAATGATCCGGGCAACGGCGCTCGCTGCCGGTGGCATCGTAAGGGTGAACGGACGGCAGGTAAAGGCTTCGTCGCTTCGGGATACCATCCGCCCAAGTCAAGAATTCAGTCAATAATTCAGGCGGGACAGGAATATTCCGGTCTTCAGCGCGATCGTACCGGCAAGGACAGCCATCATTAGCGAAACGTAGATGGCGGCACTGACGCTTCGTAACATTCGTGTGACTTCCGTGTGGGCCAGCAGCGGATTGCCTTGGTTTTCCAGGTCGAGCTCAATGTTGTCGGCCGGGAATATCGTCGCGCATCGTGCCGGCCACGCGCTTCGCGTGGCAAAGCGAATGGCGGCCTGCTTGCGCCAGAACAGCCCGCCGGATTTTCCGTCGGCGCCCCGCGCGACCCAGTGGCCGTCCTTGTTGCGGCCGATGAAAAACACCGGAATGGCCTCGCTGAGGTCTTCGGGGCCGGGACGCAGAAATGGCGTGTCTGCGGCGTGCTGCGGCTCATTGTGAACAGGCGATGCGCGCGTTGCGATCGATTGTTCTTGTCCAGTTCTGCTTCCGAGAAGGTCGTCGCTGCAGGTCATCGTGCTCATCGAAAATGCCGTCCCAAAGCCAGTGCGGGCCACCGGTGGCGCCCGAATGCATGTAGGTCCGTGCGCCATATGAATTCGAGACGGCCGAACGGCACGTCGTATAGGGACGGCATAGTGGATTGCGGCCTCGTCATGAGGCGCTGCAGTCGAATGCCGTGCTTATGTCGTTCCTATGGGAAAGCGGGAATGCTGCTCTCGAATTCAAATGCCGTCCGACTCATCTTTCCAGCAGGCGGCACAGGGCCGCGTTGGAGACGGAAGATGATACACTCAGCGCGCGTCGACTATCGTTTCGGAAGAATGGCTGCAAAGCCCGTTCGCGCCACAACTGGCCGAAGCGCTCGCGGGGTGAGGCGCTTCTTCGGTGCCATGCTCAGGATCATTGCCGAGGCCAAGCTGCGGCGGCTTGCCCGTGAGCTGAGCATCCGCGGGGTTCGCTATCCATCGGTCAGGCTGGAGGGCGATCGATTTGTCGCCGATCAAGACCGTTCGCCTTCCAGATAACGTGAGTAAGAGCCTATGACGTCGATTTTCTGGACTACGATCGCTACTTTTGGCTCGACGCTGCGGAAGGCGGCGCTCGCGCTCTTCGGATTCGTGGCCGGTCATGTCGCAGGGCCACTGCGATATCGACCAGAAGCCCATTACATGCGCGGACCCGGGCCGAAATGGCGAGAAAAATACCTGCAGGATCATCCTGCACGCTGGTAGCGCGGCAATAGGTCTGCCGGCTCAGCTCATCGCGAGCCGGCGGGGACTGGCATCCGCGGACACCTTATCTTCACAGAGCGCCGTCATCGCCAATGCGACTGCCTTTCGTGCGTCATCTCCGAGCTCGACAAGCGGCAGCCGCACAGCGGGCTTCACCAACCCCAAACAGCTTAGGCCGTATTTCAGGGCGGCGACCTCTGAATCTGCCGAAAGCGCGGTCACCAACGCAGCAATGCGAGCCGATAATCCTTCCGAGACCGGGATGTGACTTTTCATGCAGCCTTCGTAAATTCCGTGGCAGAGTTCCGGAAAAAGGTTGGCAACCATCGAAATGCAACCGTTCCCGCCGCTTGCCAGATAGGCCGGCGTGGTCGCGTCATCTCCGGACAGAAATCGAAACATCGGCGGCAGCGTCGGCTTCAGGCGCATCAGCCGCGCGACGCTTCCCGTTGCGTCCTTCAGGCCGATGAACTGCCTCGATTCCGATAGCCGGACGATGGTCTCGTCGGAGATTTCCCGCATGGTGCGTGAGGGGACATCGTGCAGAATGACCGGAAGGCCGGTCACGCCCACAATGGCCTGGAAATGAGCCAGGATACCCGCCTGCATCGGCTTGTTGTAGTACGGCACGACGGACAGTATCGCGTCGGCGCCGGCGGCCTCGGCCATCGTCGTCAGTTC
This sequence comes from Bradyrhizobium ottawaense, assembly GCF_900099825.1. NCBI lineage: Bacteria > Pseudomonadati > Pseudomonadota > Alphaproteobacteria > Hyphomicrobiales > Nitrobacteraceae > Bradyrhizobium > Bradyrhizobium ottawaense. The sequence goes on from NZ_LT629693.1 coordinate 5,347,737, forward strand.
CATCGCCTGGCCGGTCGCGTTCGAACCGGCGCCGGCGATGACGGCTACCCGGCCGCGGGCGATATCGACCGCCGCGGCAACGATTTCTTCGTGCTCGTCGCGGCCGAGTGTCGAGTCCTCGCCCATGGTCTCGCCGACGACGATTGCCGTCGCGCCAGATCCGATCTGGCGCTCACACAACGTCTCGAACGCAGGCCAGTCGACTCGGTCGCCATCGTCGAACGGTGTCGGAAGGTCGGCAATAAAGCCGCCAAGCCAATGCATGGGCTGATGGAGGGTCATGGAACGCCTAGGCGGCCCTGGTCTGGCGAGAGCTCTCGTCAGCCTCAACCGTCAAAGGAGAGGGCTGCGCCTTGCGATGCATGTCGAGCTCGACAATGTTGCTTGTCAGAACGATGGTTGCGGGATGATCGCCGTTCTCGAACAGCGCATATTTCATCGCTTGCGCGCGGTTGACGAAAAGGCCACCGAACAGTCCGTTCTGCTCCTGGGCAACCCAGTCACCCTGGCTGTTGCGGCCGATGATCACAAGGTGCGCGTTGCAGGATGGCGGCTCATCGAGTTTCTTCACGACACTTCTCCAGGTTTGTTGCGCTGAGGCTATCGTCTTACGTTTGCGCAACAACTCAGATATCAGACGAGGTCTCATATGAATGCGAGCGTGCGGCGGCGTCGATTTCATAGGAGAGATGTAGGGAATCGGAACGTACGAGGCCCGCACTATCCGGTGTTCAGGACCACGCCTGGTTGATCGTGGCGGTCAAGGCGTAGAGCAGAGCATAGGCGGCGGCCTCGTCCCAATGCGTCAGCGTGCGGGCGAACATGCTTTCATGTCGCTTGATTCCGGTAACGACGCAGAGAACAACGCTCAGAAGCAGAAGCGCCGCAAAACTTCGACCGAAGTCCGGATTTCCGAACGCGGCGAAGCTCACGAGAATCAGTATTCGCAGGACAAATCGTGCCGCGACCTGAACAGACTTGACGTTGGTAGTCATCGGATACCATCAGGCCGTTTGGTGCCGCCACGAGATCGCGCTCAACCGAGGTTGTCGCAGAGCACCGGCTCGTACATCGGGTTGGCATCCTGCGGCACGGCCGGCACGCTGGTCTGGATTGTCGGAGCGGCTATCCGGCGGGCTTCGACAAACGCGCTCAGCAGGGCGAGCGCAAGATCGGCATGGCGGGCTTCGATCGCTGAATCGAGCCAGTCGGGAAGCTCGCGCTGGCGTGACAGCGCGCAATGCCATTCGCCCTCGTCATAGGCGATCCGGCGCAATTGCCATTGCGGGAGCTCCAGGTCGATCAGAGCGAGGGCCGCATCGGTCCAGGCACCCGATTCGAGCAGCCGTTCGAGGCGAAAGGACTTTTCGCTTTGCCCGAGCGAGGGAAAGCGCCGGCATGTCTCGCGGATGACGTCGGAGATGATGTCGGCGGTGACAGCATCGGCGTTATGAAGCCGCTCGACGAGTTCGGCGGGGTTTTGATGTTGGGAAGGGAGCAGCATGGCGATATCTCACGTGAAGCGCGGCTGAAACTGCAGCCACGCTGCCAAAGTGGCGAAAACGCCATTTGAAAACGAGAGGAGGCGAGGGGCGGAGATATAGGGATTTCATAAAGATGGCTCCTGTCGTCCCTGCCTAGTGCGCAATTGCGCACGGGGCGCAGGGACCCATAGCCACCGATGCCTATTTTGCGAATGCCGTTGCGGCTCAGCCCTATCGCGGGAGCCACGCGGTATGGGTCCCTGCGTTCGCAGGGACGACACCCATGGAGGTCGTTGCCTTTATGAGATTCCTATAACGTCCCGTCCCCTCCCGCCTCGAAAACCTATGCGCAGAGTGGCACTTCACCACCATCAAAGCGCGGCCGTTGGTTTGGCCCGCGGTTTACGTCGCACAGGAACATCCCATGCTGGACATTGTCATGCTGGCGCTAGGCCTCGGCTTCTTCGTGGTGGGCATAGGTTACGCCTATGCCTGCGAACGGCTGTGAGAAGGAGAGCACCATGACCTTCGATTATTCGCTCGCTGCCCTCGTTTCGGTGGGCCTGCTGTTCTACCTCACCTACGCCCTGCTGCGGCCCGAGCGGTTCTGATCGCGCCATGCTCGCGCTGGTCCAGATCGTGCTCGCGTTTGTTGTGACTTCGGCGCTGCTGATTGCGCTTCTGCGCATGCTGCTGCGTGCCAGACTTTCCTGAAGGACTCCGACTATGACATTCATTGGCTGGACTCAGATCGTTCTCTATTGCGCTGTTGTCGTCGCGCTGGTCAAACCGCTCGGCTGGTACATGACGCGCGTCTTCAGCGGCGAGCGCACATTCCTCTCACCGGTCCTGCGTCCGGTCGAACGCGGGCTGTACTGGATCGGCGGCGTCGACGAGAGGCGCGAGCAGCATTGGCTGACCTATGCGGTCGCGATGCTGCTGTTCCATGTCGGCGGCTTCCTGATCATCTACGGCCTGATGCGGCTGCAGGCGTTGCTGCCGTTCAATCCGGCCGAACAATCCGCGGTCGCTGAGGACTTGTCCTTCAACACCGCGATCTCCTTCATCACCAACACCAACTGGCAGAACTACGGCGGCGAAAGCACGCTGTCCTATCTGGTGCAGATGCTGGGGCTGACGCACCAGAATTTTCTGTCGGCGGCGACCGGCATCGCGCTTGCGGTCGCCCTGATCCGCGGCTTCTCGCGCTCCTCGATGCGAACCATCGGTAACTTCTGGGTCGACGTCACGCGCTGCACGCTCTATGTGCTGCTGCCGATCTGCGTCGTCTACACGCTGTTCCTGGTTTGGCAGGGCATGCCGCAGACGCTGGGCGCCTATGTCGACGCCACCACGCTGGAAGGCGCCAAGCAGACCATCGCGGTCGGCCCCGTTGCCTCGCAGGTCGCCATCAAGATGCTGGGCACCAATGGCGGCGGTTTCTTCAACGCCAACGCCGCGCATCCCTTTGAAAACCCCACCGCGCTGTCGAATTTCGTGCAGATGATCTCGATCTTCGCGCTCGGCGCGGCGCTGACCAACGTGTTCGGCCGCATGGTCGGCAACCAGCGCCAGGGCTGGGCCATCCTCGCCGTGATGGGCGTCCTGTTCCTGGCCGGGGTCACCGTCACCTACTGGGCAGAAGCCAATGGTACCTCGGCGCTGAGCGCGCTCGGGCTCTCCGGCGGCAACATGGAAGGCAAGGAGGTCCGCTTCGGCATCGTCGCCTCCAGCTTGTTTGCGGTCGTCACCACGGCGGCGTCCTGCGGTGCGGTCAATGCCATGCATGACAGCTTCACCGCGCTCGGTGGCATGATCCCGCTGATCAACATGCAGCTCGGCGAAATCATCGTCGGCGGCGTCGGCGCCGGGCTCTACGGCATGCTGCTGTTCGTGGTGCTGGCGATCTTCGTCGCCGGACTGATGGTCGGCCGCACGCCGGAATATGTCGGCAAGAAGATCGAGGCGCGCGAGGTCAAGATGGCGATGCTCGCGATCCTGGTGCTGCCCTTGATGTATCTCGGCTGGACCGCGGTCGCCGTCGTGCTGCCGTCGGCAGTGGCGTCGATGGCGAATTCCGGCCCGCACGGGTTTACCGAGGTTCTCTATGCCTATACCTCGGCGACCGGCAATAACGGTTCGGCCTTCGCAGGTCTGACCGGCAACACCTTCTTCTACAACCTGACACTCGCCAGTTCGATGTTCGTCGGCCGGTTCTTCATGATCATTCCGGCAATGGCGCTGGCGGGTTCGCTGGCCGGGAAGAAATCGCATCCCGCCTCGGCGGGTACGTTCCCGACCACCGGCGGCCTGTTCGTGGGGCTCGTTGTCGGCGTCATCCTGATCATCGGCGGTCTCACCTTCTTCCCGGCGCTCGCGCTCGGGCCGATCGTCGAGCATCTCGCGATGAACGCCAACACCCTGTTCTGATCGAACTCATTTCGGAGCTACGTCCATGGAAGTCGTCAAAACGAATAAGCGCATGCCGGTATCGACCATGCTCGATCCGAAGATTGTGATGCCTGCCATTGGTTCGGCCTTCACCAAGCTCGATCCACGGTTGATGATCAAGAACCCCGTGATGTTCGTGGTCGAGATCGTGGCTGCGCTGACCACGGTCATCTTCCTGCGCAATTTGGTGATGGGCGACGGCGGAAGCCTCGGCTTTACGTTCCAGATCATCCTGTGGCTGTGGTTCACGGTGCTGTTCGCCAATTTCGCCGAGGCCGTTGCCGAGGGCCGTGGTAAGGCGCAGGCGGAGTCGCTGAAGAAAACCCGCACCGAGAGCCAGGCCAAGCTGCTGGAGGGTTCCGGCAAGAGCTATAAGCTGGTGTCCGGCACCAGCCTCAAGGTCGGCGACATCGTCCTGGTCGAGGCCGGCGACAACATTCCGTCCGACGGCGAAGTGATCGAAGGCGTGGCTTCGGTCAATGAGGCCGCGATCACTGGTGAATCCGCGCCCGTGATCCGCGAATCCGGCGGCGACCGTTCGGCGGTCACCGGCGGCACCCAGGTGCTGTCCGACTGGATCCGCGTCCGCATCACGGCCGCCCAGGGCTCGACCTTCATCGACCGCATGATCAAGCTGGTGGAAGGCGCCGAGCGGCAGAAGACGCCGAACGAGATCGCGCTCAACATCCTGCTCGCGGGCCTGACCATCATCTTCGTGTTCGCGACCGTGACGATCCCGAGCTATGCGGCCTATGCCGGCGGCTCGATTTCGGTGGTGGTGCTGGTGGCGTTGTTCGTGACGCTGATCCCGACCACCATCGGCGCGCTGCTGTCGGCAATCGGCATTGCCGGCATGGACCGGCTGGTGCGCTTCAATGTGCTGGCGATGTCCGGCCGCGCGGTGGAAGCCGCCGGCGACGTCGATACCTTGCTGCTCGACAAGACCGGCACCATCACCCTCGGCAACCGCCAGGCCACGGAGTTTCGCCCCGTGCTCGGCGTCACCGAGCAGGAACTGGCGGATGCCGCGCAACTTGCCTCGCTCGCCGACGAAACGCCGGAAGGCCGCTCGATCGTGGTGCTGGCCAAGGAGAAATACGGCATTCGCGGCCGTGACATGAAGGAGCTGGCTGCGACCTTCATTCCCTTTACCGCGCAGACCCGGATGAGCGGCATCGACGCCGGTGCGTCCTCGGTCCGCAAGGGCGCGGTGGATGCGATCCTGAGCTATGTCGACGGTGGCGGTGAGTATCGTGCGGTGGCGTCCGGCAACACGGCGCGCGCCATGCAGACCGGTGTCGTCTCCGCGGCGGCGCGCGAAATCCAGGCGATTTCGGATGAGATCGCCAAGGCCGGCGGCACGCCGCTCGCCGTCGCCAAGGATGGCAAGTTGCTCGGCGTCGTTCACCTCAAGGACATCGTCAAGGGCGGCATCCGCGAGCGCTTTGCCGAACTGCGCCGCATGGGCATCCGCACCGTGATGATCACCGGCGACAACCCGATGACGGCAGCCGCAATCGCTGCCGAAGCCGGCGTCGACGATTTCCTGGCTCAGGCGACACCGGAAGACAAGCTGAAGCTGATCCGCGACGAGCAGGCCAAGGGCAAACTGGTGGCGATGTGCGGCGACGGCACCAATGACGCTCCGGCGCTTGCCCAGGCCGATGTCGGCGTCGCCATGAACACCGGCACGCAGGCCGCCCGCGAAGCCGGCAACATGGTCGACCTCGATTCCAACCCGACCAAGCTGATCGAGGTGGTCGAGATCGGGAAGCAGTTGTTGATGACGCGCGGTGCACTGACGACGTTCTCGATTGCCAACGACGTCGCGAAATACTTTGCCATCATCCCGGCGATGTTCCTGACGTTCTACCCGCAACTCGCGGTGCTCAATGTCATGCATCTGGCGAGCCCGCAAAGCGCAATCCTGTCGGCGATCATCTTCAACGCATTGATCATCATCGCGTTGATCCCGTTGGCATTGAAAGGCGTGGCCTATCGCGCCGTCGGCGCCGGTGCGCTGCTCCGCCGTAACCTTTTGATCTACGGGCTCGGCGGCATCATCATTCCCTTCATCGGCATCAAGGCCATCGACCTCGTCGTCGCGGCCTTGGGCCTGGCTTAACCGCATCCGTCATTGCGAGCGAAGCGAAGCAATCCATAGCGCCGCAAAGAAAGAATGGATTGCTTCGTCGCTTCGCTCCTCGCAATGACGAAATAATGGAGACTTGTTATGTTAAGAGAAATCCGCCCCGCCATTCTCATCCTGATCCTGCTGACGCTGATCACGGGCCTTGCCTATCCCCTCGCCATGACCGCCATCGCCGGCGTCATCTTTCCGAAGCAGGCGCAAGGCAGCCTGATCGAGAAGGACGGCAAGGTGATCGGCTCCAGCCTGATCGGGCAGGAATTCAAGGACGACAAATATTTCCACGGCCGTCCTTCCGCGACCTCGGCGCCGGACCCGGCCGATTCCACCAAGACCGTGCCGGCGCCCTATAACGCCGCCAATTCCGGCGGCTCCAATCTGGGGCCGACCAGCAAGGCGCTGAACGACAGGATCAAGGACGACGTCGAGAAATTGAAGGCGGAGAATCCGACGGCCAGTGTCCCGGTCGATCTGGTCACGACATCGGGTAGCGGGCTCGATCCCGATATTTCGCCCGAGGCGGCGCTATTCCAGGTGCCGCGGGTGGCGAAAGCCCGCAACATGCCGGAAGATCAGGTCCGCCAATTGGTCACGGCCAACAGCCAGGGCCGGCTTGGTGGCCTGCTCGGCGAACCCAGAGTTAACGTTTTGGCGCTGAATTTGGCGCTGGATCGGGTAGCTGCCAAATGAGGCCATCTAGGCCGGGCGGCGGGTGAGGACTATATAGGCGTATGGTCCAAGCCCGCCGCGATTCCGAACAACGTCCTTCTCCGGAAGCCTTGCTGGAAGCGGCCCGGCGCGAGGAAAGCCGCGCCGGCAAGCTCAAGATCTTCGTCGGCGCCGCCCCCGGCGTCGGCAAGACCTACGAGATGCTGCAGAGCGCGCATGCGCGGATGAAGGCGGGCGCCGATGTCGTGGTCGGCGTGGTCGAGACCCACGGCCGGGCCGAGACCGAAGCGCTGCTCGCGGGACTCGAGGTGCTGCCGCGCAAGCGGCTCACCTACAAGGAGCAGACGCTCGAGGAGATGGACCTCGATGCCCTGATCGCGCGGCGGCCGCAGATCGCGCTGGTCGACGAACTCGCTCACACCAACGCGCCGGGCAGCCGCCATCCCAAGCGCTATCTTGATGTCGAAGAGCTGCTCTCCCATGGCATCGACGTCTATACCGCGGTCAACATCCAGCACATCGAAAGCCTCAATGATGTGGTGGCCCAGATCACCCATGTTCGGGTCCGCGAGACCGTGCCGGACAAGGTGTTCGACCGCGCCGACGCCATCGAGCTGATCGACCTCACGCCCGACGACCTGATCCAGCGGTTGAAGGAAGGCAAGGTCTATGTCCCCAAACAGGCCGAGCGGGCGCTCGAGCATTATTTCTCGCCGGGCAATCTGACCGCGCTGCGCGAACTGGCGTTGCGGCGGACCGCCGAGCGGGTCGACGAGCAGTTGCTGACCCATATGCAGGCCAACGCCATCGCCGGGCCCTGGGCCGCGGGCGAACGCATTCTGGTTTGCCTGAGTGAGGATCCGCGCGCGGCCGGCCTCGTGCGCTACACCAAGCGGCTGGCGGACCGGCTGCATGCGCCTTGGACCGCGATCTCGATCGAGACTCGGCGCAGCCTGCAATTGACCGATGAACAGCGCGACCGGCTCGCCGATACCATGCGTCTGGCCGAAGCGCTCGGCGCTGAAGCGCTGACGATTCCCGGCGTCGGTCGCCGTATCGCCGACGACGTCATCCATTTCGCGCAAGCCAACAACGTGACGCAAATCATCATCGGCAAATCGACGCGCTCGTGGTGGTTTGAACTGACGCGCGGCTCGGTCGTGCACGATCTGGTGCGGCGCTCCGGCAACATCAGCGTCAACGTCATCGCCGGCGACGAACAGGGCGTGACCAAGGCGGCGGTGCAGACCGCGGCGCGGTCGGAGCCGTTCAACCCGCGGCCCTATCTGATGGCGCTTTTGTTTGTCGCGATCGGGCTTGTCGCGGCTTCGCTGATCCAGCCGCTGTTCGGCGGCATCGAGAACGTCGATCTGGTGTTTCTTACCGCAGTCGTCAGCGTCGCCGCGCGTTATGGCCTGTGGCCGTCGCTGCTGGCGAGCGTCGTGGCGTCGCTGTGCTACAATTTCTTCTTCCTGCCGCCGGTCTATACCTTCACCATCACCGATCCGACCAATATCGCGGCGTTCTTCTTCTTCATGCTGATTGCGCTATTGGTGTCGAACGTCGCGGCAAGGGTGCGTTCGCAGGCCGATACCGCCATCGGCCGGGTGCGCACCACCGAATCGCTCTACGCCTTCAGCCGCAAGCTGGCGGGCACCGCGACGCTTGACGACGTGCTATGGGCGACCGCCTACCAGAACGCGCTGATGCTGAAGGTGCGCGTGGTGCTGCTGTTGCCGGAGGAGGGCGTACTGACCGTCAAGGCCGGCTATCCGCCGGAAGATCAGCTCGACCAGGCCGATCTTGCCGCCGCCAACTGGGCCTGGGACAACGACCGCCCGGCCGGGCGCGGCTCGGACACGCTGCCCGGCGCCAAGCGGCTGTTTCTGCCGATGCGAACCGGGCGCGGCGCGATCGGTGTTATCGGTATCGACGACGACCGTACCGGACCGTTGCTGACGCCGGACCAGCGACGGCTGCTGGATGCGCTGGTCGATCAGGGCGCGCTCGCGATCGAGCGGGTGCTGCTGGTCGAGGACATGGACCGGGTCAAGCGCACGGTGGAATCCGACCGGCTGCGCGGCGCGCTCTTGACCTCGATCTCGCATGACCTCAAGACGCCGCTGGCCTCGGTGCTCGGCGCCGCCTCCACCATCCGCGATCTCGACGCCGGCCTGACCGACGAAGAGAAGCGCGATCTGCTCGCCACCGTGATCGACGAGTCCGAGCGGCTCAACCGGTTTATTGCCAACCTGCTCGACATGACCAAGCTCGAATCCGGCGCGATCGTGCCCAATACCGCGCGGCACGACCTCAGCGAGATCGTCGGCAGCGCGCTGCGCCGGGCCGGCAAGATTCTTGGGCATCACAGGGTCTTGCTTGAATTGGCGGCCGATCTGCCGATGCTGGAGCTCGACGCCGTGCTGTTCGAACAGGTGCTGTTCAATCTGCTGGACAATGCCGCCAAGTACGCGGCCCCGGATACCACGATATCGGTCCGGGCCATGCGCGATCAGGGACAGATCGCGCTTCAGATCCTGGACGAAGGCGCTGGCATTCCGCTGGGCGAGCTGGAAAGCGTGTTCGACAAATTCTATCGCGCGCAGAAGGGCGACCATGTCCGCCCCGGCACCGGGCTCGGCCTGGCGATTTCCCGCGGCTTCGTCGAAGCCATGCACGGCACCATAACGGCCGCCAATCGCGCCGACCGCAGCGGCGCGGTACTGACCATCCGGCTGCCGATACCGGTGGCGTCAAATTCCCTGGATACCGCCGCATGAATGCCACCCCGATCAAGGTTCTGGTCATCGACGACGAGCCGCCGATCCGCAAATTGTTGCGGATGGGGCTGAGCACGCAGGGCTATGACATCCTCGAAGCATCCAACGGCAAGCTGGCGCTGGAAAAACTCGCTGAGGAGCCGGCGCTGATCATCCTCGATCTGGGCTTGCCGGATATTCAGGGCCACGAACTGCTGCGCATGATCCGCGGCCGCAACGACAGCGTGCCGATCGTGGTGCTGTCGAGCCGGGGCGATGAAGCCGGCAAAGTGCAGGCGCTCGACCTTGGCGCCGACGACTACCTGACAAAACCGTTCGGGATGGATGAGCTGCTGGCGCGCATGCGCGCGGCGCTACGGCATCAATTGCAGGTGCAGGGCGAGCGGCCGGTGTTTCGCTCCGGCGATCTTTCGGTCGATCTGGTGCGCCGCATCGTCAAGGTCGGCGACCGCGAGGTCAAGCTCTCGCCGAAGGAATACGAACTGCTGCGTGTGCTGGTGCAGCACGCCGGCAAGGTTCTGACCCACCGGTTTCTGCTAAAGGAATTGTGGGACGAATTGACCGACGCGCAGTATCTGCGCGTCTATGTCCGCCAGCTTCGGCAGAAGATCGAGGCCGACCCGGAACGGCCGCAGATCGTACTGACCGAGACGGGGATCGGGTATCGAATGAGGGCGGGGGATTAGTTTTCTCGGCTGTCATGCCCCGCGAATGCGGGGCATCCAGTACGCCGCGGGCTTTCAGCTTGAGCACCGGCATCTGTGGCTGGGCGATGACAGGTTGGGGAATCGGGAACTTTCCCATATCGCGGCCATTATTTCCCCTCACCGGGAGATCCATCATGGCACGAAAATATTCGAAGAAAGCTTCTGCCGACGTCGAGCGCGCAATGAAGAAGCGCAAGGCAGGGACGTTGAAGAGCGGCCGCTCCAAGAAGAAGGTCACCAGCCGCAAGCAGGCCATTGCGATCGGGCTGGCCGAAGCGCGCGCCGAGGGCAAGAAGGTGCCGAAGAAGGCTGCGAAGAAAACCGTAAAGAAGCGCAAGACGGCCAAGAAGACGGCGAAGAAGTCGAAGCGCAAGGCGAAGAAGTAGGGACGCTTCCAGTTGTCGTCATGGCCGGGCAAAAGCGCGAAGCGCGTCTTCGCGCTTTTGCCCGGGCATGACGGGGTTCATCCCGCCTTGCGCGTCCGCGCCGCTGATCGATTCGCCTTCTTGGCTGCCCGGCGCGCAGGAGCCCGCCGCGGCGCCGCAGTATGCGCGCGCCGCTTGCCGGCGGACCCACCCTTCAGGCTCGCCTTCAGCGCATCCATCAGGTTGATCACGTTGTCCGGCTTCTCCGCGCGCCCGACCGCCTTCACCGGCTTGCCGGAGGCCTTGCGACGCACCAGCGCCTTCAAAGCGTTTTCGTATTCGTCCTTGAATTTGGAGGGATCGAAATGCGCGGCCTTGGTATCGAGGATGTGACTTGCCAGTTCGATCATGTCCTTTGAGATCTTCGGGCTCTTGATGTCGTCGAAATAGTCGCCCTCGTCGCGCAATTCATAGGGGTAGCGCAGCGTGGTGCCGACGAGGCCCTTGCCGAGCGGCTCGATGGCGATGACGTGTTCGCGGCTGGTCAGCACGATCCGCGCCAGCGCGACGCGGTCCTTATCCTTCATGGCGTCGCGGATCACGGCGAAGGCGTCGATCCCGGCCTTGCCGTCCGGCACGATGTAATAGGGGTGGTCGAGGTAGCGCTTGTCGATCTCGTCGCGCGGCACAAAACTGTCGATATCGATGGTGTGGTTGCTCTCGATCTGGACGGCTTCCAGCTCTTCCTTTTCGACCTCGACGTATTCGCCCTTTTTCAACTCATAGCCGCGGCCCTTCTGGTCGCTTTCGACGATGTCGCCGGTTTCGGCGTCGACCATCTGCTGCTTCAGCCGGTTGCCGGTCTCCTTGTTGATCATGTGGAAGCGGGTCTTCTCGACCGACGTTGAAGCCGGATACAGCGCTACCGGGCAGGACACGAGGGAAAGCTTGAGCGAGCCTTTCCAGTAGGCGCGGGGGGAGGCCATTTACGATCTCCGGCATGGTTGGGTTTGGGAACTTCAACGGCTATGCTTGGTTTTCGTTCCGGGCTGCCGCGCGGCCCTGATTTTTGAGGGTTGCCCGTGCCGCCGAAAAGCCTTTCCACCTACCGGAAGAAGCGTGATTTCGAGAAGACCGCGGAGCCTTCCGGCGACGCCAAAGTGGCCCCGTCGAAAGAGCGGCGCTTCGTGATCCAGAAGCACGACGCGACGCGGCTGCATTACGATCTCAGGTTGGAGTTCGATGGCGTCTTCAAATCCTGGGCCGTGACGCGGGGCCCCTCGGTCGATCCGCACGACAAGCGGCTGGCGGTCGAGGTCGAGGATCACCCGCTCGATTACGGCGATTTCGAAGGCACCATTCCCGACAGCGAATATGGCGGCGGCACCGTGCAGCTCTGGGACCGCGGCACCTGGGAATCCGACGACCCTGACCGTGGCTTCAAGAAAGGCGACCTGAAGTTCACCCTGCACGGCGACAAGCTGCACGGGAGCTGGGTGCTGGTGCGGATGAAAGGCGACCGCTATGGCGGCAAGCGCACCAACTGGCTCCTGATCAAGCACCGCGACGAATTCGCCAGGCCAGGCGAGGGCGAATCGATCCTTGGGGAGGACCGGTCGGTCGCATCGGGACGGTCGATGGCGCAGATTGCGGAGGGCAAGGGAAGGGCGCCAAAGCCGTTCATGCTGGCCAGAAACGGAAAGACCGGTGGCAAGGGTAAGGCCGATGCGGTCTGGCACTCCAACCGCGGTACGGCCGCCGAGGCGCGGGCCAAAGGCAAGGCATCGATCGCGCGGCCCGCGGCGGCGACCGCTGCGCCAGTTTCCGCGAAGGCTGCCAAAGCGAAGAAGATTGCGGCCATCCCCGAGTTTGTTGCGCCGCAGTTGTGTACGTCAGTCGAGAAGCCGCCGAATTCGGACGGCTGGGGCCATGAGATCAAGTTCGACGGCTACCGCGTGCAATTGCGGGTTGGGGATGGCGAGGTCGCGCTGAACACCCGCAAGGGGCTGAACTGGACCGACAAGTTCAGCGCTATCGCGAAAGAAGCCGAATCGTTTCCCGACGTGCTGATCGATGGCGAGATCGCCGCGCTCGACGACAAGGGTGTGCCGCATTTTTCGACGCTGCAGGCGGCGTTGTCGGAAGGCAAGACCAGCGCGCTTGTCTATTTTGCGTTCGATTTGCTGTTTCACGGCCGCGAGGACCTGCGCGAGTTACCGTTGCAGGAGCGCAAGGAGCGCCTGAAGCGCCTGCTGGAGAAGCACAACGGCAGCAAGCTGATTCGTTACGTCGATCATTTCGAAGTCCGCGGCGACGAGATGATGCGATCGGCCCGCTCGATGTCGCTGGAGGGCATTATTTCCAAGAAGCTCGGTGCGCCCTATCGCTCCGGCCGCTCCGAGAGCTGGACCAAGACCAAGATCCGCAATGGGCAGGAGGTCGTGCTTGGCGGCTGGAAGACCACCAACGAAAAATTCCGTTCACTGATGGCCGGCATGTATCGCGGCAAGCAGCTGGAATATGTCGGAATCGTCGGCACCGGCTACGGCGCGGACACGGTGCGTCGCATTATGCCGGCGTTGAAGAAAGCGGCTTCGGATAAAAGCCCGTTCGGCGGCAAGGATGCGCCGGCAAAGACCCGCGACGTGCATTGGCTGAAGCCCGAACTGGTCGCCGAGATCGAATTCGCCGGCTGGACCGACGACGGCAATATCCGGCAGGCCGCGTTCAAGGGGTTGCGTCAGGACAAACCGGCCGATGAGGTGGTAGCGGAGAAGCCGTCGATGAAAAAGACTGCCAAACCTTCAACTTCCAAACCTTCGATCGTCGTCGTCAAATCGTCTGCGAAAAGCCCCACCGAAGTGATGGGCGTCGCCATTTCAAAACCGGACAAGGCCTTGTGGCCGGACGGTGGTGACGGCGAGCCGGTGACCAAGCTCGATCTCGCCCGTTACTTCGAGGCGGTCGGCGAATGGATGATCGGCCACATCAAGGGGCGGCCGTGCTCGGTACTTCGCGCACCCGACGGCATCGGCGGCGAGACCTTCTTTCAGCGTCACGCTATGCCGGGTGGTTCGAAGCTGCTGGCGCTGGCCAAAGTCTCCGGCGACCGCAAACCCTATCTGCAGATCGACCGGGTCGAAGGGCTGGCAGCAGTGGCGCAGAGCGGTGGACTGGAACTGCATCCCTGGAATTGCGCGCCCGATGCCCCCGACGTGCCGGGCCGGCTGGTGTTTGATCTCGACCCCGCGCCGGATGTCGATTTTGCCGAGGTGGTCGAGGCGGCCAAAGACATGCGGCAGCGGTTGACCGCCGTGGGCCTCGAAAGCTTTTGCAAGACCACCGGCGGCAAGGGCCTGCACGTGGTGACGCCGTTGCTGCATGGCGCCCGGGATCGAGTGGACTGGAAGCAAGCCAAGGCCTTCGCGCAAGGCGTCTGCCAGTGGATGGCGAACGACGATCCCGCTCGCTATCTGCTCAACATGTCGAAGAAGCTACGCAACGGAAAGATTTTCCTCGATTACCTGCGCAACGACCGTCTGTCGACCGCGGTTGCGGTATTGTCGCCGCGCGCTCGCGCCGGTGCGACCGTGTCGATGCCGCTGATATGGACGCAGGTCCGCGGCGATCTCGATCCGAAGAAGTTTACCGTTCGCACGGTGCCGGCGCTGCTTTCGAAGACCAAGGCATGGCAGGGCTATGATGACGCGGCGACGTCGATCAAGGCGGCGATGAAGAAGCTGGCGTCAAAGGCTTAAAGGCTGCAAGGGGTGGACGGAAGGTAAGTCGTCATGCCCGGGCTTAACCCGGGCATCCACGTCTTAACACCGCCGCCGCGATAAAGACGTGGATGGCCGGGACAAGCCCGGCCATGACGAATAGCATTCGATGCGCTCACAGCTTCCCGAGCAACAGCAGGATCAGCAAGATCACGACCACGAGGCCGAGGCCGCCACCGCCGTAATAACCGGTGCCGTAGAACGGTCCGCCGCCAATGCCGCTGAAACCGCCGAGCAGGGCGATGACGAGAATGATAAGAATGATTGTTCCGATTGACATTGAATTCCTCCTCAGCCCGGCAGTGAGGCGTCAAGTTGTCGCTGCCTTCAGCCGGGAGAACCCATGGGAACTGTGAAAGTTCCGCCTTTTGCGCCGCGATATTGCGCGGGCCTCTTCCTTTCGAGAGCCGTGGAATTACATGAGGCTGGTGTCAGAAGAGGATTTCGCGATGTCCGCACCGCTTGTTGTTTCGATCCCGCACAGCCTGGGACGCGAGGAGGCGATGCGCCGCCTGAAGACGGGGCTGTCGCGCGCGGCCACCAGCGTGCCGATGCTCAGCGTCGACGAAGAACGCTGGGAAGACAGCCGCATGATCTTTCGCGTGCGCGCGATGGGGCAGGCGGCGGCCGGCCATGTCGATGTTGCCGACGATCATGTGCGGGTCGAAGTCGTGCTGCCGTGGCTGCTGCAGCGTTTCGCCGAAGTGGCGCAGGCCGCGATCCGTAACCGTGGCAATCTGCTGCTAACCAAAAAGAGCTGATACAGAGGCTATGCGAGCTGGCGTTTCCGCGCCGGCTTGATGGCGCCGTGATAGCCCGCTTTCACGACGGCGACCGGAAAATTCTTCAGCAGGTCTGACAGTCGCAACTCCGTGGCATCGGCGTCGGCAAAACCCTCGACGGCATAGCCCTTTACGTTCAACGTGGCGTCAATGCTCGTCGCAAGCGGCCACGCGCGGCCCTTATCGGTGAAGGCTGCGAGGTATCGGGGGACGACGATGATCGCCGCCTTGCGGCCTTGCCGCCGTGCATAAGCGATGAAGTGGTCGTGGTGCGTGCCGGTCACCTCCAGCGGGGCGTAGTCGCCGTCGGTGAAGAGGTCGGCGAGTTCTGTTCGTAGTTTCAGGAGACGCCGGGTCCAGGCCAGCTTCACATGGCCGCTGGGCCAATCCTTTGTCAGTTGCTGCCAATCCGGCTGCTCTACTTCGTCGAGCGCGCGGGCCCGCGCCGCAAAATCCACTGGCCGCCGGTTATCGGGGTCGACCAGCGAAAAATCCCAGAATTCCGTGCCCTGATAGAAATCCGGCACCCCCGGTAGGGTCGCCTTCAGCGTGAGCTGGCTCAGCGAGTTCAAGGCGCCGAGCAGCGCCACCCGCCGCGCCAGCGTTTGCAGCGAATCCAGAAATTCCGATGATTGCGAGCGATCCAGAATCCGATCGATGAAAGTCTTCAAACTCGCCTCATAGGCCGGGTTGGGATTAAGCCAGCTCGTCTCCTGCTTGCCTTCCCGTGCTGCCTTCAACGCATAGGCCTGGATGCGTTCGACAAACACGCCGTCGTCCGGCTGCCACGCGCCCAGCAGGGTCTGGTACAGCATGTATTCGAACGTCGCGGACGGGGCGCGCATGTCGCCCTCGGTCACCAAATGCGGCGCGTTGAGCAGTTTCCAGCGGGCGACGGCGCTGGTCCATTCGCCCGGAATTTCCGCAAGCGCCAGGATCCGCATCCGCGCGTCCTCGCCGCGCTTAGTGTCGTGGGTTGCGGAAGCGGTCATGCCATGCGGCCATTCCCGCGCGCGCGTCAACATCATGGCGTGAAACGCTGGCAGCGGCAGCGCCTTCGCGGACGGGTCGCCACCGACCTCGTTGAGAGCGAGCAGACGGTGATAGCGGTAGAACGCGGTGTCTTCGAGCGACTTGGCCATCAGCGGCCCGGTGAATTGCTGCACCTTCAAGGCAAGGCGCCGGACCCGTGACGCGCTGTGGGCCGCGCGGCCGGGCTTGATCAGGTCCATGGTCAGGGTGTCGCGCAGAAAATCGAAGAGGCCTTCGTCAGCGGCGAACCAGTCGGCGCGGGCCTTCTCGAGGGTCTCCGAAATCAGCGCGCGGTCATGCGCGGTCGGGCCGGAGGAAGCGAGATAGGTACGATAGACCGGAAAGTGCAGCACATAGAGTTCGAGCGCCTGCCGCAGGCTGTCGGCGGAATAATCGCGCGTCGAATAATGCCCGCTCGCAATCCGCGCCAGCAGGCGCGACAGCACCGTGAATTCGCTGGCCAGCAGGGTTTCCAGCACGCGGCGTTTGGCCTCCCGCAGCACCGGTTCGAGTTTTGGCGACTGATTGCTGAGCTGTCGCCAGACCTCATCCAGCGCTCCGAGACCTTTGCCGTCGATCAACACCTGCGTCATCACGTTCATCCACTCGTAGCCGGTGGTGCCGTGGACGCCGCTGAATTTGGGCAACCTCTCGTCTTCACCGAGGATCTTTTCGATCACCGTGTAGAACGGTCGCGGATGAGCGCCTTGGGCGTCGCGGACGAGCCGGCGCAGGCGCTGAAAATACTGGGCGGGGTCGCGCAGGCCGTCGATGTGGTCGAGCCGCAAACCCTGCAGTCTGTCCTCTGATATCAGTCTTTTGACCAGGGTATGGATGGCGTCGAAGGTGCCGGCATCCTCGACGCGCAATCCCGCCAGCGTATTGACGTCGAAGAATCGGCGGTAGTTGATGTCGCTGGAGGCAAGCCGCCAGTGGCCGAGCCTGTAATGCTGGCGCTCGAGCAGGTGATGCAGCGAGAGCGTCGGCGCCGCGCGGTCCGGTCCGGCGCGATAGGCCGAGAGCCCGCGGTCGATGATGCTGGCGCCGCCTTCGATCGCCCTGAGTTCGGCCTTGAAGGCCGGGGCCTCGTGGCGGTTCGGGTGGCGCAGTCCCCGGAAGCGCGAGGCAAGCGCAAGCAGGCGTTTGCCGGCGGCGCTGTCTTCGGCTGCGGCTTCCTGGACGATCATCCGCAGAACTTCGCTGTAGCGCTCGGGCGCGATCGGCAGCCGGTGCTCGAAATACCAAGCCGAGAAGCTGCCTTCGCCGGGATCGTAACGCAGCTCGATGTCGCCGCTTTCCAGTGCCTGCCCATAGGAAGTACCGAGGATCGGCAGCAGCACACCGCCGCGGGCGCGATAGGGCAGCTGGTCCCAGTCGATGTCGAAGGAAACGGCGTGCGGAGAAGCCGGGCCCCATTCCAGCACGTCCAGCCACCACGGATTGGCGGCAAAGTGCACGCCGACATGGTTGGGCACGAAATCGAGGATCAGCCCGATATCGTTCTGTTTGAGCGCGGCGCTTAGCCGCTCAAAGCCGGCCTCGCCGCCGAGTTCCGGGTTGAGTTTGGTGTGATCGACGATGTCGTAGCCATGGGTCGAGCCCTCGGCCGCCTTCATGAAGGGCGAGGCATAGAGGTGCGTGACGCTGAGCGCCGCCAGATAGGGCACCACGGCGGCGGCGGCATCGAAGTCGAAATCCGCCGTAAGCTGCAGGCGGTAGGTCGCAATCGGGATCGCCGGAGGCATGGTCCTATCCGAGGCGCCAGACCACCGACCATGGGGGGACGCACTCGTTCAACTCGCTGCCCCAGATCAGGGTTCCCTTTGAGTTAGCCGGAGCACGGGAGACATTGCGGTCCGACAGGTTGGCCAGCAGCGCCAGCCTCACCCCGTCGCCCATCCGCCAGTCCGCCGTCAGCAGGCCGTCCCCGGTCGCACTGGCCTCGCCAAAGGCGGCGCCCGCCAGCCGGGGGATGATCTCCTTGCGGCGGATCGCGAGCAGGTCGCGCACCAGCCGCAGCCGCTTCCGCGGCGCCGCCTGCCGGCGCTCGTCCCAATCGAGTACGGCGGACTGAAAGGTCGACAGATCGAGCGCGTCCGGCACCTCGTCACCGTATTCGGCGTAGGCCCATTCGTATTCGCTGCGGCGGCCCTGGCGGACGGCGTCCGCCAATCCGCCCTGGAAATCGCAGAAGAACGGGAACGGTGTCTTCGAGCCCCATTCCTCGCCCATGAACAGCATCGGGATCGCCGGTGCCAGCAGCATCACCGCCAGCGCCGCTTCGATCGCCTCGGTGCGGGCGACCGATTCCAGGCGATCGCCGAGCGGGCGATTGCCGATCTGGTCATGGTTTTGCAGGAAGTTGATGAACGCCATCGGAGACAGTGCGCCGCTCGGCTCGCCGCGCGCGCCACCGCGAAACGCCGACATTTCGCCCTGGTAGATGAAGCCTGACGACAGCGAGCGGGCGATGTCGTCGCGCGGCGCCCGCTGATAGTCGCCGTAGTATCCCTGTTTCTCAGCCGTCATCAGCACGCGCCAGGCGTGGTGATAGTCGTCGTTCCATTGCGCGCGGTATTTTCCCTGCGGCGGATCCTGCGCGGCGTCGAGGATACTGGCGCGGTTGTCGCCGTTTTCCAGCACCAGATGGATATGGCGGCCGGTCTCCGCGGCGAGTTCGCCCGCGGCGGCGCTGAGGTCGTGCAGCAGCGACAGTCCGCCCGGCTCGACGATGCTGTTGACGGCATCGAGCCGCAGCCCGTCGAAACGATAATCGCGCAGCCAATGCAGCGCGTTCTCGATCGCAAACGCGCGCACCTGGGGTACGCGGTAGTCGATCGCGCTACCCCACGGCGTCTGCGCCTCGGTGAAAAAGGTTGGCGCATAGCGGCCGAGATAATTCCCCTCGGGCCCGAAGTGATTATAGACCACGTCGAGCATCACCATCAGCCCGCGCAGATGCGCCTCGTCGATCAGCGTCTTGAGGTCTTCCGGGCGGCCATAGGCGTTGTCGGGCGCGTACCACAGCACGCCGTCATAGCCCCAGTTGCGGCGGCCTGCGAAATCCGCCAGCGGCAACAGCTCCAGCGCGGTGATGCCGGTGTCGACGAGATGATCGAGATGGTCGATCATGGCCCGGTAACTGCCTTCTCGTGTGAAGGCGCCGACATGGGCCTCGACGATGACAGCGTCCTGCCACGGCCGCCCGCGCCAGTCCCTGGCGCGCCAGGCAAAGCTGGCGTGATCGATCACTTCGCTCGGACCAAAGACGTCGTCGGGCTGAAAATCGGATCCGGGGTCGGGAACATCGATCTCGTCGTCGATGCGGAATTTGTAGCGTGTGCCAGCTTTCACGCCTGCGAGTTCGGCAGTAAACCAGCCACCGTCGCCGCGCGTCATCGCATGCGGCTGCTCCAGCATCACATCGACCCGCTTTGCCGCCGGCGCCCAAAGTCGAAAGCGCGCGCCGTCTCCGGTCAGTTGCGGGCCGAATTGCCGCGACTTCATGCCGCGCCCGCAAAGGCGAGCACCGAGCGCGGCGGCGCCTTGGTCTCGACTCCGGCGGCGAAGTCGGCCGTCTTCTGTTCGATTTCGGTGGTGTTCAGCACTTGCTGCCAGTTCTTGTATTCGGGCATCGTCGGAAGCTTGAATGCGATCTCTTCGGGCGCTGCGTTCAGCACGATAAAGATCGGCGCCTGTCCCTGTTCCATCGGACCGAGCACATAAGCGAGGAAGCGGCCGTCCGGAAACGTCCAGTCGGATTGCTTCATCTCCACGGCGGCCGGCGTCAGCCACAGCACGCCGTAGGAGCCATCGGTGCGCCGTCCGTCGAGCCAGCGCTGGCTGCGGATCTGGCCGAAGCGGCGGCGCAGTTCGGTCATTTGGCCAACGAAATCGATAAGGTCGTCGCCTTCCTTGCCGAGATTGTTCCAGCCGATCCAGCCGGTCTCGTTGTCCTGGCAATAGGCGTTGTTGTTGCCGTTCTGCGTATTGCCGACCTCGTCGCCGGCCAGCATCAGCGGCGTCCCCTGTGCGAGGAAGAGGCAGGCGAGCTGGTTCTTGCGGAGCTGGCGGCGCAGCGCCGTGATCGCGGCGTCGTCGGTCGGGCCCTCATGGCCGCAATTGTTGCTGTGGTTGTCGCTGGAGCCGTCGCGGTTGTCTTCGCCGTTGGCCTCGTTGTGCTTCTCGTTGTAGCTGAACAGGTCCGCCAGCGTGAAACCGTCATGGACGGTGACGTGATTGATGCCGGCGCGGGGAGAGCGGTTGTCGTGGTGAAACAGGTCGGATGACGCGGTCATGCGGCGCGACACTTCGCCGATCAGGCTGCCTTCGCCGCTCCAGTAGCGCCGCATGGCGCTGCGATAGCGGTCGTTCCATTCCGACCATTGCGATGGAAACGCGCCGACCTGGTAGCCACCCATGCCGAGATCCCAGGGTTCGGCGACCATCTTCACCGTCGCCAGCACCGGATCCTGCCGTACGGCGGTCAGGAACGCAGCGCCGCGGTCGTAGCCGTTCGGCCCGCGCGCCAGCGTGGTGGCGAGGTCGAAACGAAAGCCGTCGACATGGCAGACCTCGACCCAGTAGCGCAGCGAATCCATCACCATCTGCAGCACGCGCGGATGGTTCAGGTTGACCGAACTGCCGCAGCCGGTGAAGTCGTCATAGAAGCGCGGATTGTCCGGCTTCAGCCAGTAGTAGGACGCGTTGTCGATGCCGCGAAACGACAGCGTCGGGCCCATGTGGTTGCCTTCGGCGGTGTGGTTATAGACGACGTCGAGCATCACCTCGATGCCGGCATCGTGCAGCCGCGCCACGGTGGTGCGGAAGGCGTCGAGCGCATTGTCCTGCGCGTAGCGCGCTTCCGGCGCGAAGAACGCCAGGGTGTTGTAACCCCAGTAGTTCACGAGCTTCTTTTCGACCAGCACGCGGTCGTCGATCAGTCCGTGAACCGGCAGCAGTTCGACGGTGGTGACGCCGAGCCGCTTCAGATGGTCGATCATCGCCGGCGACGACAGTCCGCCATAGGTGCCGCGCAGGTTCGGCGGCACGTCGTCGCGTTTCTGGGTGAGGCCCTTGACGTGGGCCTCGTAGATGATGGTGTCTTCCCAGGGAATGTTGGGGCGCATCTCGCGGCGGCCCCAGTTGAAGGTTTCGTCGACCACCACGGCCTTCGGCATGCCGCGGGCGTTATCGCGGCGGTCGAAAGAGAGATCCTCGCGCGCGCTGCCGGCGCGGTAGCCGAAATGCGCATCGCTCCACACCAGCCGGCCGGCCAGCCGTTTGGCATAGGGATCGAGCAGCAGCTTGTTGGGGTTGAAGCGGTGGCCGTGCTCGGGCGCGTAGGGGCCGTAGACGCGATAACCGTAAAGCTGGCCCGGCGAAACGTCGTTGAGATAGCCGTGCCAGACGTCCTCGCTGCGCTCCGGCAATTCGATGCGCTCAAGCTCACGGCGGCCCTGGCTGTCGAACAAACACAGCTCGACCTTTTCGGCGTTGGCCGAAAACAACGCAAAGTTGGTGCCCCTGCCGTCCCAGCTTGCGCCAAGGCGCGCGGAGCTTCCCGCGGTCAAACGCATACGTCAGTCTTCCGGTACGAGAAAAATCGCAGCCAGTGGCGGGACTGTCAAATTGAGTTCAGGTATGGCGCCCTCCCGCGTGTGGACCCCGCCGATATTGCCGACATTGCTGCCGCCATAATGCGCGGAGTCCGAATTGAAGACTTCCTTCCATCTGCCGGCGAACGGCACGCGGACGCGGTAGTCGTAATAGACGTTCGGTGAAAAATTGACGACGACGAGACAGCGGGCGTGTGCGTCCAGACCCTTGCGGATCCAGGCAAAGACGTTGCCGCCGGAATCATGGGTGATGACCCATTCGAATCCCGCCTGACTGCAATCCATCTCGTGCAGCGCCGGCACCGACCGGTAGAGATGGTTGAGATCGCGAACCAGGTTCTGGATGCCGGCATGTTTCGGCTGTTCGAGCAGATGCCAGTCCAGCGAGTGGTCGTGATCCCATTCGCGCTCCTGGCCGAACTCGCAGCCCATGAACATCAGCTTCTTGCCGGGGTGGCCGAACATGAAGCTGTAATAGGCGCGCAGGTTGGCAAAGCGCTGCCAGTCGTCGCCGGGCATGCGGCCGAGGATCGAGCGTTTGCCGTGCACGACCTCATCGTGGGAAAGCGGCAGGATGAAGTTTTCCGAAAACGCGTAGTGCAGGCCGAACAGGATATCGCCGTGATGGAATTTGCGGTGGATCGGATCCTTGCCGATATATTTCAGCGTGTCGTGCATCCAGCCCATGTTCCACTTGTAGCCGAAGCCGAGCCCGCCATGTTCGACCGGCCGCGACACCTGCGGCCATGCGGTGGACTCTTCGGCCGCCGTGGTGGCTTCCGGAAAATGTCCGAACAGTTCGGTGTTGAAGCGGCGCAGGAAGCCGATCGCCTCGAGATTTTCCCGGCCGCCATGCCGGTTGGGAATCCATTCGCCCGCCGGCCTCGAATAATCGAGGTAGAGCATCGAGGCGACGGCATCGACGCGCAGGCCGTCGATGGCATAACGGTCGAGCCAGAACAGCGCGTTCGAGACCAGGAAATTGACCACTTCGGTGCGGCCGTAATTGTAGATCAGCGTGCCCCAGTCGAGATGCCGGCCCTGCAGCGGGTTGGCGTGTTCGTACAACGCCGTGCCGTCGAAATGGCCGAGGCCGTGCGGATCGTCGGGGAAGTGCCCGGGCACCCAGTCGAGCCACACCGCGATTCCCTCGCGGTGAAAGGCATCGATCAGTGCGGCGAAATCCTCGGGGCTGCCGAAGCGGCTGGTCGGCGCGAACATGCCGGTCGGCTGATAACCCCAGGAGCCGTCGAACGGGTGCTCGCTGACGGGCATGAACTCGACATGGGTAAAGCCGAGATCCTTAACGTAGGCCGGCAAGCGCTCGGCCAGTTCGCGATAGGTCAGCCACTCGTTGCTGCCCTGGCGCCGCCACGAGCCGAGATGGACCTCGTAGATCGAGACCGGCGCGCCAAGCGCATTGATGTCCGAAGGCGCCGGGCGCGGGCGCGGCAGTTTCATTTCGTCGAACACGATCGAAGCGGTCTTCGGGCGAACTTCCGCGGCAAATGCGAAGGGGTCGGACTTCAGCGGCAGGTGCTGCCCGTTGGGTTCGATGATGTCGAACTTGTAGTGGTCGCCGGCCTTGGCGTGCGGGATGAACAGCTCCCAGTAGCCGATGCCGCGCACCCGCATCGGGTGCCGCCGCCTGTTCCAGTAGTTGAAATCGCCGACCACGCTGACGCCTTTGGCGTTCGGCGCCAGCACCACGAAGGCGATGCCGTCGACGCCTTCAAGCGTCATCGGATGGGCGCCGAGCTTGTCGTAGATACGCATATGGGTGCCTTCGCCGAGCAGATGCAGGTCGAAGTCGCTCAGCACCGGCGGAAAGCGGTAGGGGTCGTCGAGCTCCACGACGTTTTCCCCGAAGCGGGCGCGCAACTGGTAGCGCGTCGAACCGTTCGGCAACGAACCTGCGAACAGCCCGGATTCATGGATCCGCTTCAGCGGCGCGGTTTCGCCGTGCTCGCCGATCGCCTCGACATTGGAGGCCTCCGGCAGGAACGCGCGCACGACCTTCTGATCCCCTTCGTTGTGGAGGCCGAGGTAGTGGAAGGGATCGGAATGTCTGCCTTCCAGGATCGCATAGGCCTCGGCGGGTAACTTGGTCATGAGGCCTCGGGGGACGGTTGCGACAACATTCGGATCATACCGGTCAGCGGCACGCGTAGCCAGTCGGGCCGGTATGACAGCTCATATTCGATCTCGTAGAAAGCCTTCTCAAGCAGGAAGAAGGTTAACAGGCCCTCGGCCGCGGCAGGGTCGGACGGCCAGAGCCGCTGATGCGCGATGGTTTCGCGGTAGGCCGACAGGAATTCGCCCGTAGCCCGGTCGCGCCACACATCAAGCGCGGCGCCGAGCCTGCCTTGGTCGTCCTGGGCCATCTTGCGCGCGCGCTCAAGCGCCGATGTCGCCGCATAATCGATCGAACGGATCAGGCTGGCGACGTCGCGCGCGGCGGGCGCCTTGCGACGGCGCTCGTTGATCGGGCGCCGCGGCTCGCCTTCGAAATCGGTGATGAAGATGTCGTCCTTGACGATCAGCATCTGGCCGAGATGGAAGTCGCCGTGCTGACGGATGTTGAGCCCGTCGATCCCGCGCGGCAGCAAGACCTTCAACCGTTCCGGCAGGGTCGGCTGCAACGCCAGCAGCTGGTCGACCAGCGGACGGTCGGTCTCCTTCAGCCGGTCGCGGCGTTTGCTTAATGCATCGAAGATGCGCTCGGCACGGATCAGAATATCGCCGGTCCAGCGCTTGATATCTTCGATCCGGATCGGCTCCGGCGTGAATTCAGGAAGTTCGGAGTTGCTGGCGAGCGCAACATGCAGCTCGGCCACGCGCCGTCCGGCCTGCGCAAGATAACCGAGATAGGGGCTCTGATCGCCGCCTTCGCCGGATTGTTCGCTCAACATGCGGTGCTCGTCGACGAAGCGATCGAGATGGGATGCGGTCACGTTCCAGGCGTCGCCCTGGTTGGAAACGAAGGCATGGACGGCGCCGACGGCGCTTTTGCTGTTGCCGTCGACCAGTTCGACGCTGCCGAGCAGCGCCGGCGTATTGGCGAAGCCGGCGACGTCGGTCAGAAAACGCCCGATCTCGATTTCCGGATTGGGGCCGGCCTCGAGCTTGCGGTAGATCCTGACGACATATTGGTCATCGACCAATGACGTCGAGTCGGGCCGCTCGGCCTCGATCGCGCGGATATGTTCAGGCTGCCGGATCGGTTTGCTGGTGAACCGGCTGGTCGGGCGGAATTCGAGCCGCAGTCCCTGTTCGCCTTCCTCGATGGTCAGCGATTGCTGCAGATTCCGCAGCAAAAGCCCGATGAAGATCGGGTTGGTGGCGACATCGAGCAGGGTACCTTCGCGCGCGCCCTGGCGCACCGCCGCCAGCGCGTGGGCATTGTAGCGCTCGCGGTCGAAGCGGACCCACTCGATCTGCAGCGGCATCGTATAGCGCGTGATGGCGCCGCGCTGCGTGGTCTCGAAGAAGGCGAGCCAGGGCCGGTTATCGCCGATGTCGCAGAACGGAACGGCCGAGATCAGCGTCGGCTGGATTGCCTTGGCCGATCGCTCCGGATACCAGCGGGTTCGCGCCAGATGCCCCGGCAGGACGTCGCGCTCGAACACGCTGCGCTCGCGCGCCAGCGACACCCAGGTGGCACCGAGCGGTACCACCAGCGTCTCGAACTCTCCGACCTCGCGCGGCGTCACCGGCTCCGACTTGTCGCGCTCCTGCAGTTCGAACCAGTAGAAGCCGTAGGGCGCCAGCGTAATCATGTAGGGCAGTTCGCCGATCGGCGGAAAGCGCGTGCGGCCGAGCATTTCGAGCGGAATGCGGCCCTCGAAGGCGGAGAGGTCGAGTTCGGTCGCCTGCGCCGACCGTGACAGGTTGGCGACGCAGAGAATGACCTCGTCCCGGTACTGGCGCACGTAGCACAGCACCGCGCGGTTTTCCGGGCGGATGAAGGTCATGGTGCCGCGCCCGAACGCCAGCGTCGACTTGCGGACCGCGATCAGCCGTTTGGTGGCGCTCAGCAACGACGAGAGGCTGCGCGACTGCGCCTCGACATTGACGGACTCATAGCCGTAGACCGGGTCCATGATGGTCGGCGCGTACAGCCGCGCCGGGTCGGCGCGGGAAAATCCGCCGTTGCGGTCGGGCGACCATTGCATCGGCGTCCGCACGCCGTTGCGGTCGCCGAGATAGATATTGTCGCCCATGCCGATTTCGTCGCCGTAATAGATGATCGGCGTGCCCGGGAACGACAGCAGCAGCGAGTTCATCAATTCGATCTTGCGCCGGTCATTGTCCATCAGCGGCGCCAGCCGCCGGCGGATGCCGACATTGATGCGGGCGCGGGGGTCGTTGGCGTAGGTCGACCACAGGTAATCGCGCTCGACGTCGGTGACCATTTCCAGCGTCAGCTCGTCGTGATTGCGCAGGAACAGCGCCCATTGACAGTTGTTCGGAATGTCGGGCGTCTGGCGCAGGATGTCGGTGATCGGGAAGCGGTCTTCCTGCGCGAGCGCCATGTAGATCCGCGGCATCAGCGGGAAGTGATAGGCCATGTGGCATTCGTCGCCGCGGCCGAAATATTCCTGCACGTCCTCGGGCCATTGATTGGCCTCCGCCAGCAGCACCTTGTCCTTGGAATAGGCGTCGAGCTCGGCGCGCAGCTTCTTGATGATGGTATGGGTCTCGGGCAGGTTCTCGTTGTTGGTGCCGTCGCGCTCGCAGAGATAGGGGATCGCGTCGAGACGAAAACCGTCGACGCCGGTGTCGAGCCAGCGCTTCATCACCTGCACCAGCGCGGAGACCACGCGCGGGTTGTCGAAATTCAGGTCCGGCTGGTGCGAGAAGAAGCGATGCCAGTAGAACTGGCCGGCCTCGGGATCCCAGGTCCAGTTCGACTTCTCGGTATCGGTGAAGATGATCCGCGTACCCTGGTATTTCTGGTCGGTGTCGCTCCAGACGTACCAGTTGCGCGCGCTGGAATTCTTGTCGCTGCGGCGGGCGCGCTTGAACCAGTCGTGCTGGTCCGAGGTGTGGTTGATGACGAGCTCGGTGATGACGCGCAGGCCGCGCTTCTTGGCTTCCTGGATGAAGCGCTTGAAATCCTTCATCGTCCCGAAATCGGGATTGATGTCGCCGTAGTCGGCGATGTCATAGCCGTCGTCGCGGCCGGGCGAGGGATAGAACGGCAGCAGCCACAGCGTGGTGACGCCGAGCTCCTGCAGGTAGCCCAGCTTCTCGGTTAGTCCGGCAAAGTCGCCGATGCCGTCATTGTTGCTGTCGGCAAAGGCCTTGACGTGGAGCTGATAGATGATGGCATCCTTGTACCAAAGCTCATCGGTCGCAGGGCCGGTGGCTGGCACTTCCCTTGCTTTCACTTCACCCATGTTCGTGGCAAAGCGGCCGCTGTCATGCAGCGGATAGGGGCCGTCAATACGAAGGGGAACGCCGGTGTTCGAATTTTCGGCGGTTTGGACTTTTTTATTCACGGTGATGCCATGGCCATGGAGATGACGTCCCCGCTTCCGCCGTCGAAAGGGAGACGTTCCGGACCTAAGTAGAAAGCCGCTGGACGCGCTTTGGTTCCCTTGGAACCGCTGTTGGGCCAGCGCGTTAGACACCACCTATCTCCTTCCCTTATTTGGACAATTTCGCGACATCACCTTGATGTTTGCGTTGCAAACCGCGTGCCGAATGGACCTTTTTGAAATAGCTAAAGCCCGGGGAATTCAGACCGAATTCCTGGACGGCCAGGGTCACCGCCGTGTGACGGACGAGGCGGCCCTGAAAATAGTCCTGGAATCGCTGCCGCCGCAGGCCCCGGGGGGCCTGATCGGCCAGCCGGTCGTGGTCCGGGCCGGCCAGCCGGCGCGCGCCACGCTTTTGCCGGGCGC
This sequence comes from Bradyrhizobium ottawaense, assembly GCF_900099825.1. NCBI lineage: Bacteria > Pseudomonadati > Pseudomonadota > Alphaproteobacteria > Hyphomicrobiales > Nitrobacteraceae > Bradyrhizobium > Bradyrhizobium ottawaense. The sequence continues at coordinate 5,375,462 of NZ_LT629693.1, forward strand.
CAAACTGCCGACCAACTGGAAAATCACGGCCGGCCAGAAGGTTATCGCCAAGAACGTGGCCCCGGGCCGGGTCATCGTGCTGCCCGAGGGGCTGTCGCTTGGCGTTTACCGACTGGAGGTCACCGACGCGGCTTCCACGACGGAAGACGTCCCGTTGATCGTGGCGCCGGCGCGCGCCTTTGGTGGCGACTTCGACCGCTGCTGGTTGCTCGCGGTCCAGCTCTACGGCGTCCGCTCCCGGCGCAATTGGGGGATCGGCGACTTCACCGACCTTCAGGGCCTGATCGAGCTCGCCCACCGTCTCGGTGCCGACGGCGTCGGCCTCAATCCGCTGCATGCCTTGTTCGACGATCGTCCGGGCGATTGCAGCCCGTATTCGCCGAACAGCCGGCTGTTTCTCAACGCGCTCTATATCGACGTCGAAAAGCTGCCGGAATTCCGGCTCGACCCCGAGACCAAGACAGCGTTGACGCGGGTGCGGGCGTTCGACGTGGTCGACTATGTCGCCGTGGCCGGATTGAAATGGCAGGCCTTGCGCGCAGGCTTCGCGGCGTTCAAGGCCCATGCGACGCCGGCCCAGCAACAGGACTTCGACCAGTTTCGCGACGAGCGCGGCCCGCTGTTGTCGCGCTTCGCCTGCTTCGAGGCGCTGCGGCACGAGTTCGAAGGTCCGTGGTGGGAATGGCCACCGGAATGGCGGCAACCCGACGATGCCGCCTGCGCCGACTTGCGCACAGGCGCGCGCGGGGCCGAAATCGAGTTCGTCGAATTCGTGCAATGGACCGCCGACCGGCAGCTCGGTGCGGCGAGCGATCTGGCCAAGACGCTCGGCATGAGGGTCGGGCTCTATCTCGACGTCGCCGTCGGTGTGCAGTCCGACGGCTTCGATGCCTGGAACGAGCAGGTCGCGATCTCCCGCCATCTCGGCGTCGGCGCGCCGCCGGATCCGCTCAACACCGCCGGCCAGAGCTGGGGCCTAGCCGGCTTCAATGCTTCCGGACTGGAGCGGCAATCCTTCGCGCCCTTTGCCGAGATGCTGCGCGCCTCGATGCGGCACGCCGGCGCGATCCGGCTCGACCATGTGCTGGGTCTGAAGCGGCTCTATCTGGTGCCGCACGGTTTTGGCGCCGCCGACGGCGTCTACGTGCAGATGCCGTTCGAGGCGCTGTTGGCCGTCACCGCGCAGGAAAGCGTCGCCAATCGCTGCGTCGTGATCGGCGAGGATCTCGGCACCGTGCCGGAAGGCTTTCGCGCGCAGATGGCCGACTGGGGCATCTGGTCATATCTGGTGATGATGTTCGAGCGCGAGGATAATGGATCGTTCCGCGGCATCGATCACTACTGGACCAATGCGCTGATCACCTTCAACACCCACGATCTCTCGACCTATGCCGGCTGGCGCGGCTTTCACGATCTCAAGGTCAAGCGCGCGCTCGGGATCGATCCCGGCGAGAGCGACGAAGCGCGTTGGCACGCGCTGGCGATGCTCGACGACGTGCTGCGGCACCATGAGATTGATGGCCACGATCTCTATTCGGTGGCGCGGTTTCTGGCACGGACGAAATCGAGGTTGCTGGCGATCTCGCTGGAGGATCTGCTTGGGATCATCGACCAGCCGAATATTCCGGGCACCATTCACGAACATCCAAACTGGCGGCAGCGAATTTCGGTATCGCTGGAGCAGATTGGGTCCGCCATCGACGTCGATGCGCTTAGGGCAGCGACCAGTGAGCGGTCTCGCGCCGCGAATTGATACAGACGGTGATGCATATTGTCCTGCCGTATCGAAGATTATGGGCTGATTGGCGACTGCGAGACGTCGGCGCTGGTCGGCCGCGACGGATCGATCGACTGGCTGTGCTGGCCGGCGTTTGATTCCGACGCCTGTTTCGCCGCGCTGCTTGGTACTCACAAGCATGGCCGCTGGCTGATCGCGCCGGTGGGCGGCATCACGCGCACGTCGCGCCGCTATTGGGGCGACACCCTGATCCTGGAAACGCGGTTCGAGACATCAGACGGCGCGGTCGAACTGGTGGATTTCATGCCGCCACGCGGCAATGCCTCCGATGTGGTGCGGCTGGTGCGCGGCGCGCGCGGCCGGGTGAAAATGCGGATGCAGCTGGTGATCCGCTTCGGATTCGGCAGCGATATCCCCTGGGTCAGGAAGAACAAGGACGGCTCGGGGTTGCTAGCAATCTGTGGGCAGGACATGGCCGTGCTGCGGACTCCCGTCACGACCCGCGGCGAGGATCTCACGACGGTTGCCGAATTCGAAGTGGGCGAGGGCGATATCGTGCCCTTCGTGCTTACCTACGGGCCCTCGCATTTGCCGGTGCCGGCTCCGATCGATCCCGCGCAGGCGTTGCGGGACACCGAAACCTTCTGGGCCGAATGGTGCAGCCAGTGCACTTACGAGGGCGAGCATCGCGATCTGGTGATGCGCTCGCTGATCACGCTGAAGGCGCTGACTTATGCTCCGACCGGCGGCATCGTCGCGGCGCCGACGACGTCGCTGCCGGAAAAGCTCGGCGGCGCCAGAAACTGGGACTACCGCTTCTGCTGGCTGCGCGACGCGACCTTCACGCTGCTAGCGCTGATGAACTCCGGCTACACGGAGGAGGCGTCTGCGTGGCACAACTGGCTGCTGCGCGCGGCGGCGGGTTCGCCGGAAAATATGCAAATCATGTACGGCATCAGGGGCCAGCGGCGCCTCTTGGAATGGGAAGCGGACTGGCTGCCCGGCTATGAAGGCGCGTTGCCGGTGCGGGTCGGCAATGCCGCCCATGCGCAACTGCAGCTCGACGTCTATGGCGAGCTGATCGACGCGTTTCACCAGTCGCGGATGGCCAAGCTCCAACTCGACGAAGAGAGCTGGGCGCTGGAATGCTCGGTGCTCGAACACCTCGCCGAGGTCTGGGACCAGCCCGATCACGGCATCTGGGAGCGCCGTGGCGACGGCCGGCATTATGTCTCCTCCAAGGTGATGACCTGGGTCGCGTTCGATCGCGGCATCAAGAGCGCGGAACAGTTCGGCTTCAAGGCGCCGCTGGAGACGTGGCGAGGCTTGCGCGACGCCATTCACCGCGACGTCTGCGACAAGGGCTTTGACCGCGAGCTCAATTGCTTCGTCGAGTCCTATGGCTCGAAATTGCTCGACGCCAGCATCCTGATGCTGCCATCGGTCGGTTTCCTGCCACCCACGGATCCGCGGGTACGCGGCACGCTCGATGCGATCGAGCGGTACATGATGCGGGACGGCTTTGTGCTACGGCACGATCCGCGCGAGGTTTCGGACGAGACGCAGCCGATCGAAGGCGCATTCCTCGCCTGTACGCTCTGGCTCGCGGACGCCTTTGTGCTGGCGGGCGAATACGCGAAAGCGCAGGTGCTGTTTGACCGGGTTGTCGCGGTCGCCAACGATCTCGGGCTGCTGGCCGAAGAGTTCGATTCGGTGGCCGGTCGCCAGACCGGAAATTTTCCGCAGGCGCTGACGCATATCGCGCTGATCAACACCGCGCACAATCTCAGTGCGGCGAAGCCGTCGACCGATAAGCCCGCGATGCAGCGGTCGAAGTAGCGGCAGATTTTGCTCGACGGGCGCTGCGTGATTCCAAGGTCGATGCTTGGCATCGCCTCGGAACGATAGTTATCCGTCATTGCGAGGAGCGCAGCGACGAATCAATCCATTCTTTCTTTGTGCGGCGAGATGGATTGCTTCGCTTCGCTCGCAATGACGTGGAGAGGTGGTTCCGTCGCTCCGAGGAGCGCAGCGATGCCGGTGGGTTGCGCGAGCCGGCACCGTCTTCGCCGCGACAGGCCCGGGCTGGGAAAGCCTGCTGTCAGGGGAGGATGCGGCGGTGGGTGCCGGCTCGCGCTTGCCGATTCACACCAGATGGAAGTGTGGAGGTCGGCCGACCGATAGGGGCAGCTTTCGTTGAAGGAAGACTTTGTCGTTTCCTCGATTTTTCCTTCGCAGACGCTTGATAATGCCAGCGTCCGGGAATCGGGAGCCGCCGGCGAGCGTTATGTGAGCTTCAGTACGGTTTCCATCGCCGCGGCAAAGCCGTCGTGCTCGTTGCTGTCGGTGACATGCGTTGCATGCTTCTTGACGTCGTCGGTGGCGTTGCCCATCGCGAACGAGACGCCGCTTCTCGCGAACATCGGCAGGTCGTTTTGCATGTCGCCGATGGTGGCGACCGCAGCGGTCGAGATGCCGAGCCGCTTGGCCATCGCCTCGACGAAGGTGCCCTTGTCGTGACCCGGAGGCGTGACATCGAGGTAATAGGTCTGCGAGCGCACCGCGGTGGCCTGATTGCCAACGGCCTGCTGCATTGCGGTTTCGCAGCGTTGCAGTAGTGGTGCGTCGGAGCTGGCGCCGACGATCTTACAGGCGCCGGTCAGATAGGATGAAAAATCCGTCACAATGACCGGGTCGTGCTTGATCGCAAGTTTCTCATGCGAAACGTATTCGCCGTCCGGATTGCGCGTCAGCCATTGGTCGTTGGTGAACAGCCAGATATCGACGCCGAATTCGGTGAGGATGTCGATACTGCGCTGCGCCGTCGTGGGTGGGATCAAATGCTGTTCGATCGGCTTCAGTCCGGCATCGACGATGGAACTGCCGTTGAAGGCGCCGAACGGGAGTGTGATCGCCAATGGTTCGATCAGAAAGGTCATGCCGATGGTCGGCCGGCTGGAGACGATGGTGAAACCGATGCCGGCCTCGTGCAGCTTGGCAACCGCGCGCTTGGCGCCGTCGCTGAGGACCTTGCTCTTCGGCAGCAGGGTGCCGTCGACATCGGAAACAACGAGCGAAATGCGGGTCATGGGGCAACCAGTTCCAGTTGGCGGACAATGGCATCGACGATCGCCTCGACCGATGCATCGATCGACACCGTGATTGGCCGCTCGCTCGCCTGCGGCGGCTCGAGCGTTTGGAACTGGCTGTCGAGCAGCCCCGGCGGCATGAAATGACCCTTGCGCGCGGCGAGCCGTTTCGCGATCAGGTCCTGGGTGCCGTCGAGGAAGACGATGCGGACGTCGTCGCGGCCGTGCACGAGAATGTCGCGATAGGCGCGCTTCAGCGCCGAGCAGGCGACGACGGCGCGCTGGCTGGCCGCCGAGAGGCGGTCGATCTCGGCGGCGATCGCGCGCAGCCATGGCCAGCGGTCTTCGTCGGTGAGCGGGTGGCCCGCACTCATCTTGGCCACATTGGCTGGCGGGTGAAACAGGTCGCCGTCGACGTAATTCCAGCCGATGCGTGCGGCGAGCTGTTCGGCAATCGTGCTCTTGCCCGAGCCGGAGACGCCCATCACCACCAGCGCGCTGGGGGTCTCACTGCCCACGAAAATCCTCCGGAAGCGCCGCCTGATCGACCAGCCAGACCGTCTCGCCGGCGGAGCCTGCGCGGCCGGCCGGCAGGTTCTCGCCTGCGAGCACGCGCGTCAAGATCGCGCGCTTGCCGGCGCCCGCGACCTCGAACAGCATTTCGCGGCAAGAGGCGAGCGTGGGCAAGGTGAGGGTAACACGGGGAACGAACGGCTCGACATTGGCGCGCGGCACGCCGACGACCCAGCGCGTGGTCTCCTCAAGCGCGGGATATCCGGGAAACAGCGATGCGGTGTGGCCGTCGGGGCCGACGCCCATCAGCACCAGGTCGAACAACGGGCGCCCGTGATCCAGCATCTCCGCGCCATAGAAGGACTTCAGTTCGCCTTCGTAAAGCGCAGCGCTACGGTCGGGATCTGCCGGGTCGGCGGTCGCGGTCGGGATCGGATGGATGTTGGAAGCCGGCGCACACTGGTCCAGAAACGCCGCGCGCGCCATACTCATGTTGTTGAGCGGATCTCCCGCCGGCACGAACCGTTCATCGCCGATGAACCAGTGAACGCGCTGCCACGGAATGCGGCTTCGATAGAAGTCGGTCGCGAGCAATTGATAGAGTTGCTTCGGGCTCGATCCGCCGGTCAGGCATATCGCCACGCGATCGCCGTTGGCGGCGATCCGGGCCAGCACGCGCTCGGCGGCAGCGATTGCCAACGCCGCCGGATCGGCAACCGTAATCACATGTCGGTAGTCGTTCCCGGCCATTGGCTAACCGAGCTTCCGCCAGCTTCGGCCGTCACGTTCCATCAGTTCGTTGGCCTCCTCAGGGCCTTCGCTGCCGGGTTCGTAGACCTTCAGTCCCCTGGCGGCGGCCTTCTTCCAGGCGTCGAGGAACGGTTGCACCGCCTGCCAGCCGGCTTCCACGCTGTCAGCGCGCTGAAACAGGATGTTGTCGCCGATCATGCAGTCATAGATCAGCGTCTCGTAGCCGGTCGACGGCTCCGTCTTGAAGTAATCCTTGTAGCGGAACTTCATCTCGACGCCGTCGATATTGATGTTTGGCCCCGGCACCTTGGTGTTGAACTGCAGTGCGATGCCTTCGGTCGGCTCGGTCGAAATGATCAAGTAGTTTTGCGACAGCCGGTCCACCGGCGTATCGCGAAACATCGCAAACGGCGCCTGCTTGAACTTGATCGCGATTTCGGTTCGCTTGACGCCGAGCGCCTTGCCGGTGCGGAGATAGAATGGCACGCCGGCCCAGCGCCAGTTGTCGATGGTCAGTTTGAGCGCGGCATAGGTTTCCGTGTTGCTGCCGGGCTTGACGTCGGGGGTCTTGCGATAATCGTCAATTTCGGTATCGCCGACCCTGCCGGCGCGATATTGCCCGCGCACCGAGTTGCGCAGCGCCTCTTCCTCGGTCTGGGTCTGGATCGCCGCCAGCACCTCGGCCTTCTCCGAACGCACCGCATGGGCATCGAACTTCGCGGGCGGCTCCATCGCGACCAGCGACAGCAACTGGAACAGATGGTTCGGCACCATGTCGCGCAGCGCTCCGGTCACGTCGTAGAAGCTTCCGCGGTGACCGACGCCGATCTTCTCGTCGACCGTGATCTGGATATGGTCGATATGGTTGCGATTCCAGATCGGCTCGAACATGCCATTGGCGAAGCGCAGCACCAGGATGTTCTGGACCGTTTCCTTGCCGAGATAATGATCGATCCGGTAGATCTGGTGCTCGTCGACGATCTTCAGCAGTTCGCTGTTGAGCTCCCTCGCCGAGGCCAGGTCGGTGCCGAACGGCTTCTCGATCACCAGCCGCCGCCAGGAGCCGTTTTCCTTCAGCATGCCGGTGCGGCCGAGCTCGCGGCTGATCGGCAGGAACGCGTTCGGTGGCGTCGCCAGATAAAACAGCCGGTTGCCGCCGGTCTGCTGCGCGGCTTCCAGCTCGTCGAGCCGCTTGCTCATCGCATCGAACGAGGCCGGGTCGTTCGGATCGGCCTCGATGCAGGTCAGGCATCCCAGCAGGCGCTGGGCGATGGCGTCGTCCACCGCGCGGGTGGCGTACTGGTGCAGTCCCTTCATCAGGCCGTCGCGCAATTCGTCGCTCGACATGGCCTTGCGGGCAATGCCGACCAAGCAGAATTTCTCCGGCAGCAGGTGGTTGGCCGCGAGGTTATAAAGGGCGGGGATTACCAGCCGGTGCGCGAGGTCTCCGGTGACGCCGAAGATCACGAACGAGCAGGGATCGGGCCTGGTTTGTGCTGCCTTACCGACCGCCATGAATCACGCCTTCGAGCCTGGCTTCTTCGGCGGCTCCCTGTGGCCGCCGAAGCCCGCGCGCATCGCCGAGAGGATCTTCTCCGCAAAGGTATGGTCCTTGCGCGAGCGGAAACGCGCATAGAGCGCGGCCGTCAGCACTTCCGCCGGCACCGCTTCGTCGATCGCGGCATTGACGGTCCATCGTCCTTCGCCGGAATCCTCGACAAAGCCGGAGTAATTATCCAGCGTCTGGTTTTCCGCCAGCGCCGACGACGTCAGGTCGAGCAACCACGACGGGATCACGCTGCCGCGCCGCCACACTTCGGCGATGTCGGCAATATCGAGGTCGAACCGGTGTTCGGGGGGCAGCGCCTCGATGTTGGCATTCTTCAGAATATCAAAACCTTCGGCATAGGCCTGCATCAGGCCGTATTCGATGCCGTTGTGGATCATCTTGACGAAATGCCCGGCGCCGACCGGGCCGGCGTGGATGTATCCCTGTTCGATGCGCGGGTCGCGCTTCTCGCGGCCGGGGGTGAGCGGAATGTCGCCGATCCCCGGGGCCAGCGTCTTGAAGATCGGGTCGAGCCGGTCGACGACGGGCTTGTCGCCGCCGATCATCATGCAATAGCCGCGCTCGATGCCCCAGACGCCGCCGCTGGTGCCGACGTCGAGGTAAGAGAGGCCCTTTTCCTTCAGCGTCCTGCCGCGACGGACGTCGTCCTGCCAGAACGTGTTGCCGCCGTCGATGATGACGTCGCCGGGCTGCAACAGTTTTGCCAGTGCTTCGATCGTCGCTTCGGTGATCTTGCCGGCCGGCAGCATCACCCAGGCGGTGCGCGGCTTTTCCAGCTTGGCGACGAAATCTTCCAGCGAGGATGCCCCGCTGGCGCCCTCGGCGGCGAGGCCTGCGACCGCCTTGGCGTCCTTGTCGTAGACCACCGCGGTGTGGCCGTTCTTCATCAGCCGGCGGACGATGTTGCCGCCCATCCGGCCGAGGCCGATCATGCCGAGTTGCATTCGCTTGCTTTCCTAATTGAGGGCTTCCGAGATCGCGGCATCGAGTGCGGCGAGCGCCGGCCCGATCTCGCCTTTGAGATGGACGCGCAATGCACGCCGGCCGCGCTCCGTGAGCACGTCGAAATCGCCGCGGGCCTGGGCCGCCTTGATGATGCCAAAGCTCGCCTTCTGGCCCGGCACCTTCAAATCCTTGGCGTCGTCGGCCGTGATCTGCAGGAACACGCCGCTGTCGGGACCGCCCTTGTAGGCCTGGCCGGTGGAATGCAGGAAGCGCGGGCCGAACTCGGCGCAGGTCGCGACATGGCGCTCGTCGCGCACGGCAAGCCGCATCTTCTGCAAGCTCCCGATCGAGCCGGGATCGCGCGCGATATAGGCCAGTAACGCGACATAGTCGCCGCTGCCCGAGCGCGAGAGATGCGCCTTGATCCAGGAGCCGAGGCTGCCATTGGCGCCGGCCTTGCGCAGCGCGTCGACGTTGGCGTCATCGGTATAGAGATCGGCCTCGGCCGTGCTTATCACCGGCGTCTCGGCGGGCAGCTTGCCGGTCTTCTCGAACGCAGAGGTCAGTTCGCGGGTCTTGATCTTGGCGGCTTCGACGTCGGGCTGGTTGAACGGGTTGATGCCGAGGACGGCGCCGGCGACCGCGGTTGCCATTTCGAAGCGGAAGAACTCCTGGCCGATATGGTCGATCGACTTCAAGACGATGCGGACCACGGGATGTCCGGCCGCCTCCAGCGCGGCGAGCCGGCCGTCATGAGAAGCGTCGTCATCGCCTTCGACGCGGATGTCGATGAAGAAGCGGTCGTTGCCGTAGGTCTCGGGCGTGCCCAGCGGTTCGCCGTCGATCGGGATCAGGCCCTTGCCGTCCTTGCCGGTGGATTCGGCGATCAACTGTTCGGCCCAGGCGCCGAAATCGGCGATCTTCTTCGACGAGGAAATCGTCACCTTGTCGCGGCCTTCGAGGCCGGCGAGGCCGAGCGCCAGTCCGAGCTGTACGCCGGGATTTTCCTGCGGTGGCACGTCGGCGCCGCAGGAACGCACCATCGCGAGGGTGTGCTTGATCAGGCTCTTGACGTCGATGCCGGCGGCCGCGGCCGGCACCAGTCCGAACGGCGACAACACCGAATAGCGACCGCCGATGCTGGGATCGCCGTGGAAGATGCGCGCAAAACCCTGCTTGGTCGCGACCTTCTCCAGCGACGAGCCGGGATCCGTGACCGCGATAAATCGATGCCCGGCCTTGTCCTTGCCGATGGTCTTGGCAACGCGATCGAAGAAATAGTCCTTCATCACGTTTGGCTCGGTGGTGCCGCCGGACTTGCTGGAGACGATAAACAGGGTGTGAGCGAGATCGACCGAGGTTTCCATCGCCCGCACCTGCGCGGGATCGGTGGAGTCGAGCACGTGCAGTTTCGGAAAGCCGGACTTCCTCGGGAATGTCTGCGCCAGCACTTCGGGACCGAGACTCGATCCGCCCATCCCGAGCACCACGGCGTCGCTGAAATTCTGTCCCTTCACGCGCCGGGAAAAGTCCTCGTAGTCGGCGACGTCGGCCGTGGCCGGGCTGTTCAGCCAGCCGAGCCACTTGTTCTCGTCGTCATTGCTCCAGACCGATTTGTCCTTGTGCCAGAGCCGGCGGATCTTGGCGTGCGCGCGCCAGTCCTCGGTGCTCTTCTCGACCGCCTTCTTGATGCCGTCGCCGAGCGCGAAGTGGGCGCCATCGATGCCGCCGCCGAGCGAGGCCGCGCGCTTGTGCGCGACGGCGCCGTAGAGCTTGTCGGCGGCGTCGGCGAACTGCTTGACGCCGTCCTTGACCAGCTCGGTCGTGATGGCGTCGAGTGAGATGCCGGATTTGTCGAGGTCTTCCAGCACGCGGCGGGCATCGTCGATATTTTCCTCGAGGCTATTGCGCGTTTTGCCGTGGTCGCGGAACGCATCCAGCGTCGCCGGCGGCACGGTGTTGACGGTGTTGGGGCCGATCAATTCCGCGACATAAAGGACGTCGCTGTAATCCTTGTTTTTGGTGCCGGTGGAAGCCCACAGCAGTCGCTGCGGTTTTGCTCCTTTGGCCGCGAGCTTCTCCCAGCGAGGACCCGCGAACAGGCGCTTGTAATCCTGATAGGCCATCTTCGCGTTCGCGATCGCGACCTTGCCTTTCAGCGCGGAGAGCCGTTCCTTCTCGCTGGGGTCGTTGGCTTTGGCGATCTTCTCGTCGAGCTGCTTGTCGACGGACGAGTCGATGCGGCTGACGAAGAAGGAAGCGACGCTGGCGACATGGGAGGGATCGCCGCCCTTGGCGACGTATTTTTCGAGGCCGGCGATATAGGCCTCCGCCACCTCGCGATAGACCGCTTGCGAGAACAAGAGCGTGATGTTGATGCTGATGCCTTCGCCGATCAGGTGCTTGATCGCGGGCAGGCCTTCCGGCGTCGCCGGCACCTTGACCATCAGGTTCTTGCGCTTGACGTCCTTCCAGAGCCGCTCGGCCTCGGCGATGGTTCCCTTGGTGTCCATCGCCAGATAGGGCGAGACTTCGAGGCTGACGAAACCGTCATCGCCCTTCAAGTGTTCGTAGACCGGGCGCAGCACGTCGGCGGCGTGCTGGATGTCCTCGATCGCGACGGCTTCGAACAGGTCGGCGACCGAACGGTCGCCTTTCTTCAACGCCTGGCCGATCGGGCCGTCATACTCGTCTGAACTGCCGATCGCCTTTTCGAAGATGGCGGGGTTCGAGGTCACGCCCTTGACGCCATCGCTGTCGATCAGCGCCTTGAGGTCGCCCTTGGCGACGAAGCCGCGCGCGAGGAAGTCCAGCCAGACGGCCTGACCATGATTTTCGAGTGCTTTGACGGGATTCATGATGCCTGTTCTGTTCGATCGGTCGATTTCCGGGTTCCCGGCAGCTTTCGGCTGCGAGGGTGGAAAGTCAACAATTGGTTGGGCAAGTCTGGTTGGGCAAGCCGCCGTTTGGAAGGGCTCTATCCGGCGTGATAACGCGATAGGCGCCGGATCGATCCCCCGGGGAGGTTGATCTCCGAGAGTTGCCGCATTCGTGCACAATTTTGTGACGGCAGTGCGCCCACAATCAGGGCCGCAGATGGAGATAGCCCTGCGATTGCAGCACGGCGATCCCTGCCACGCCGCCTGTTTCGGCGGCAACCGAGCCCGGCGGCAGATCCTTCAGCCCGATGTTCGGCTCAACGCAGGCTGGCGTTGATCTTATCCAGTGCCGAGGAGCCGGGGCAGAGGTCGCCGGCGTCGAGCGTGTTGAGCGGCCGCTCGACGGTGTCGAGATGGGCGTGCATATCCTCCGAGTCCGGATCGACATACAACAATCCCGTGACCACCTGGCCCTTGGCGGCATGCTTCTGCAGGAAGGTCATCGCCGCCAGCCGGTCGTTGGGGTCGTAGTCGGCGTCGATCTTGCGCAGCGCCAGCCGGGTGCCGTCATGTTGCTCGACCACCTGCACCGAACCCGGCGCATAGTCGACGGTGATCGGGTCGCGGCCGGTGATGACATCAAGGCGGTTCACCGCGTCGTTGTGTTCGCGGACATAGTCAAAACTCTTGGTCGAGCCGGCATGGTTGTTGAAGGCGATGCAGGGGCTGACGACGTCGATGAACGACGCGCCCTTGTGGCGGATCGCAGCCGCAATCAGCGGCACCAATTGGGTCTTGTCGCCGGAGAAGCTGCGGGCCACGAAGGTCGCGCCGAGTTGCAGCGCGATCGCCACCAGGTCGATGGCGTTGTCGGTGTTCATCACGCCCTTCTTCGACTTCGATCCGCGGTCGGCCGTCGCCGAAAACTGTCCCTTGGTCAGGCCGTAGACGCCGTTGTTCTCGACAATGTAGGTCATGTTGACGCCGCGGCGGATCGAATGCGCGAACTGGCCGAAGCCGATCGAGGCCGAGTCGCCGTCGCCGGAGACGCCGAGATAGATCAGGTCGCGGTTGGCGAGGTTGGCGCCGGTCAGCACCGACGGCATGCGGCCATGCACCGAATTGAAGCCGTGCGAATTGCCGAGGAAGTAATCCGGCGTCTTCGACGAACAGCCGATGCCGGAAATTTTTGCCACCCGATGCGGCTCGATCGACAGTTCGTAGCAGGCCTCGATGATCGAGGCGGTGATCGAGTCGTGACCGCAGCCGGCGCACAGCGTCGAGACCTTGCCCTCGTAATCCCGGTGGGTGTAGCCGAGATCGTTCTTCGGCAGGCCGGGATGCTGGAATTTCGGTTTTGCAATATAGGTCATGACACGGCCTTGCGGAGAGGGGTCACTTTGAGGTGGTCTTGGTGGTCGCCGATGGAATTGGCGATGAAGCGCGCGGTGATCGGCGTGCCGTCATAGTGCAGGATCGGCACCAGCCGCACCGGATCGATGCCGTTCTCGTTGACGATCAACGAGCGAAGCTGGCCGTCGCGGTTCTGCTCGACCACATAAACAAAGTCGTGGTCGGCGATGAAGCTCGCGACGCTGGAGTGGAACGGGAAGGCGCGGATGCGCATGCGATCGAGCTGGTGCCCGCGCGCTTCCAACAGACCGATCGCCTCGTCCATCGCCGGCGCGGTCGAACCGAAATAGATCACGCCGTATTTGGTCGGCTTGGCGGCGTTGGCCTGCAACGGCCGCGGCACCATGTCCTGCGCGGTTTCGAACTTGCGCACCAGCCGCTGCATGTTGTCGGCGTAGACGGCGCCTTCTTCCGAATAGCGGGCGTAGCGGTCGCGCGAGGTGCCGCGGGTGAAGAACGAACCCTTGGTCGGATGCGTGCCCGGATAGGTGCGGTAGGGAATGCCGTCGCCGTCGACGTCGAGGTAGCGGCCGAAGTCGCGGCCGGGCTCGTCGAGCATCTCTGCCGTCATCACCTTGCCGCGGTCGTATTGCCTGGCGTCGTCCCACTTCAGCGGGCGGCACAGCCGGTGGTTCATGCCGATATCGAGGTCGAGCATCACGAAGATCATGGTCTGCAGCCGTTCGGCGAGGTCGAACGATTGCGCGGCGAATTCGAACGCCTCGGCCGGATCTTCCGGGAACAGCAGGATATGCTTGGTGTCGCCGTGCGAGGCATAGGCGCAGGCGATGATGTCGCACTGCTGGGTCCGCGTCGGCATGCCGGTCGAGGGACCGGCGCGCTGAATGTTCATGATCACGGCCGGAATTTCCGCGAAGTAGGAAAGGCCGATGAACTCCGTCATCAGCGAGATGCCAGGGCCGGAGGTCGCGGTGAAGGCGCGCGCGCCGTTCCAGGAGGCGCCGATCACGATGCCGATCGAGGCCAGTTCGTCTTCGCCCTGAACGATGGCGTATTTCGCCTTGCCTGTTTCAGGGTCGTGCCGCAGCTTCTTGCAGTGGCTCGTAAAAGCCTCCGCCACCGACGACGACGGCGTGATCGGATACCAGGCGCAGACGGTGGCGCCACCGTAAACGGCGCCAAGGGCTGCGGCGCTGTTGCCTTCCATGAAGATGCGGTCGCCGACCTTGTCGGCCTTCTTGACCCGCAGCCCGATCGGGCATTTCAGGTTCTGCAGCGCCCAGTCGCGGCCGAGCGCCAGCGCATGGACGTTGGAGGACAGGAGCTTTTCCTTGCCCTTGTACTGCTCGCTGAACAGTTGCTCGACCAGCTTCGGATCCATCTCGAGCAGGGCGCAGAGCGCGCCGAGGTAGATGATGTTCTTGAACAGCTGGCGCTGGCGCGGATCGGTGTAGGTCGAGTTGGTGATCGCGGTCAGCGGGACACCGATGACATTAATGTCCGCACGGAATTTCGACGACGGCATCGGCTTGGTCGAATCGTAGAATAGATAGCCGCCGGGCTCGATCGAGGCGACGTCCTTGTCCCAGGTCTGCGGGTTCATCGCCACCATCATGTCGATGCCGCCGCCGCGGGCGCCGAGATGGCCGGCTTCGGTCACCCGCACCTCGTACCAGGTCGGAAGGCCCTGGATGTTGGAGGGGAAGATATTGCGCGGGCTGACCGGCACGCCGTGGCGCAGGATCGCGCGCGCGAACAATTCGTTGGCGCTCGCCGAACCCGAGCCGTTGACGTTGGCGAAGCGGACGACGAAATCGTTTACGCTGCTGATCGGGCTTTGGACTGACATGATGTTCCCGCGTGAGTCATATCGATGAGGTATTTCTTCATGTCCCAGGCACCGGTGGGACAACGCTCGGCGCACAGCCCGCAATGCAGGCAGACGTCTTCGTCCTTCACCATGACGCGCCCGGTCTTGAGCCCGTCGGCGACATAGAGCGCCTGGTCGTGATGCGGCGAGGGCGCCTTCAGCCGCTGCCGCAGATCGTCTTCCTCGCCGTTGTCGGTGAAGGAGATGCAATCCATCGGGCAGATATCGACGCAGGCGTCGCATTCGATGCAGGCCGGCGCCGAGAACACCGTCTGGATGTCGCAGTTCAGGCAGCGTTGCGCCTCGCCGAGCGCCAGCTTGACGTCATAGCCGAGTTCGACCTCGGTGCGGATGTCCTTCAGCGCGATCACCTTGTCGCGATGCGGCACCTTGTAGCGATGGTCGACCGAGACGTCGTTGTCGTAGCTCCACTCATGGATGCCCATCTTCTGCGACGAGATATGCACTTCGGGAAGCGGACGCTCCTTGATGTCCTCGCCGGAGAGCATCTTGTGGATCGACAGCGCGGCGTCATGACCGTGCGCCACCGCCCAGATGATGTTCTTCGGGCCGAACGCCGCGTCGCCGCCGAAGAACACTTTTGGATTGGTCGAGGCGAAGGTGGTCTGATCGACCTGCGGCATGTTCCACTTGTCGAACTCGATGCCGCAGTCGCGCTCGATCCAGGGGAAGGCGTTCTCCTGGCCGACCGCGACCAGCACGTCGTCGCAGGGGACGGTCTCATCCGGCTCGCCCGAGGGCACCAGGTTACGGCGGCCCTTGGCGTCGAATTCAGCCTTCACCTTCTGGAAGGTGACGCCGGTGAGCTTGCCGTTCTCGTGGGTAAAGGCGACCGGCACCATGTAATTGAGGATCGGAATGTCCTCGTGGAGGGCGTCTTCCTTCTCCCAGGGCGAGGCCTTCATTTCCTCGAAGCCGGAACGGACGACCACCTTGACCTGTTCGCCGCCGAGGCGGCGCGCGGTGCGGCAGCAATCCATCGCGGTGTTGCCGCCGCCGAGCACGATGACGCGCTTGCCGATCTTCTCGATATGGCCGAACGACACGGAAGCCAGCCATTCGATGCCGACATAGATGTTGGCGGCGGCTTCCTTGCGGCCGGGGATGTCGAGCTCGCGGCCGCGCGGGGCGCCGGAGCCGACGAAGATGGCGTCGTAGTCTTCACCGAGCAGTTTCTTCAGGCTGTCGATGCGATGGCCGCCCTTGAACTCGACCCCGAGGTCGAGGACGTAGTCGGTTTCCTCGTCGATCACCTGGTCCGGCAGCCGGAATTTCGGAATCTGGCTGCGCATCATGCCGCCGGCCTTGGGATCGGCATCGAACACGGTGCAGTGATAGCCGAGCGGCGCGAGGTCGCGCGCCACCGTGAGCGAAGCGGGACCGCCGCCGACCAGCGCAATGCGCTTGCCGTTCTTGGTCAGCGGCTTCGGCATGCGGTGCTTGACGTCGTCCTTGAAGTCGGCGGCAACGCGCTTGAGGCGGCAGATCGCAACCGGCGTTTCCTCGACGCGGCCGCGGCGGCACGCGGGCTCGCACGGACGATCGCAGGTGCGCCCCAGAATTCCGGGAAACACATTCGATTTCCAATTGATCATATAGGCGTCGCTATAACGCCCCTCTGCAATCAGTCGGATGTATTCGGGAACTGGCGTGTGTGCGGGGCAGGCCCATTGGCAATCGACCACTTTGTGAAAGTAGTCCGGCGCCGAGATATCAGTCGGTTTCATTCCTACCTTGTCCGTGCCGAAAACGAGAACAGCGCGGCCTTATTTTGCCTGCGAACGCTCAGATGGCGTTCTTGTGGTTTTTGAATTGGATCATAGGCTTATCTTATTAGAGCCATTCCAGAGCAGGCACAAAGGCAATTTTGCGCGATCTCCAGCTTTCAAACGCTGCCGCGTGCGTGAACGGTAATGATGCAGTGCACATGCTGCGCTGCATTCTGAAATGATTGGAATTAGCGTCCCAAATCGCTCTTCGCGAGATCAAACGTCAGCTTGTAGATTCCGCTGGATACCGTCTGCGATTTGAACGCGGCAAAGCGCGCCGCCGCAGCCGGGATTGCGTTCACGTCGGTGGCATCGATCAGCACGAACCAGTCGCCGGCGCCGGGGGCGGATGCAGACGGATTGTCGGTCAGGGGTTTTGACAGCGCCGGATCGTTCTCGAGCAAGTGCATCGAGATAATCCCGTCGAGCTTTGCGGGATCGAGCTGCTCCCGCAGCGCGCTGCGCAAGTTGTCTTCGCCGCCGGAAGCAGGGCGCAGGCGGATGATACCCAATGCGGCGCCTCGGCCTGTGCCGCGGCTGATCGTGATCCGCGCCACGCCGCGGATCATGTCCTTGAAGCGGGCGATGTTGGCCTTCGACCATGCGGTCTGATTGGCCAGTGCGGTGCGGTAGGCCGGGCTGTCCAGCACGTCGAAGGTTTCGGTGGAGTAGAGGCTGAGATATTTCGGGTTGCCGTCATGCGCGACATAGCGCCGCGCCTCGAGGAAGCCGGGGATCGCAACGCGCTCTTCGAGGTGTTCGCGGTCGTACCAGCGATTGAACTCGGCCTCGTCCGAAGCGTCGACGTTCATCGACGTCAGCAGCATGCCTTTTCCGGCGATCGGCATTCGTCTTCCCTCTGCTCTCAGCCCCTCATGGTGAGGAGCCGCGTTAGCGGCGTCTCGAACCATGAAGCCCGACTGGTGGCCTCATCCTTCGAGACGCAGCTTGCGCCGCTCCTCAGGATGAGGGTCATTTCGCAATCCTGGACGCCATGTCCGCGATCGACTTCATCACGGCATCGCGGACGCCGGGATCGTACAGCGTGTGGCCGGCGCCCTCGACCACGCGAATTTCGGCCTCGCGCCATACCGCGCCCAGTGCATGCGAGGTCGCGGGCGGACACAGCAGATCGTAGCGGCCTTGCACGATGATGCCGGGAATGCCCTCGAGCTTGCTGGCCTCATTGATCAACTGGTCCGGCTGCATGAAGCTGTCATTGGCGAAATAATGCGCTTCCATGAACGGTGTCGCGGGCAAGGCACGCGAGGAAACGAGCGCCGGCAGATCGAGCCGGCTGCGCTTGGGTGCATGTTCGGAAAGAATTCCCTCGGTCTGTCCCCAGGCCCGCGCCGCAGGGCCGTACACGGCAGGATCGGGATCAAGGATGCGGCGGAAATAGGCTTCGATCGGACGTGCACGCTCTTCCTGCGGCAACACGCGCAGGAAGTCGTCATAAAGGCCGGGATAGAAGCGCGGCAACACGTTGAGAAAGCCGTTCTCGATTTCTTGCATGGTGCCGAGAAAGGTCGCGCGCAGTACGATGCCGGTGACGCGCGCGGGATGGGCTTGCGCATAGGCCAGCGCCAAGGTCGCGCCCCAGGAGCCGCCAACCACCATCCAGCGTTCAAGCGCGAATTTTTCGCGGATCATTTCCATATCCGCGATCAAATGCTGAAGCGTGTTGGCGTCGCGGCTGGCTTTGGGGCGGCTGCGGCCGGCGCCGCGCTGGTCAAATAGCACGGCATGGAAGCGTTCGGGATCGAACAGCCGACGGTGATCGGGCTGGCAGCCGCTGCCGGGTCCGCCATGCAGGTAGATTGCGGGGACGCCACCGAGGCGGCCGACGCTCTCGACATAGATCTCGTGGCCATCGCTGACGGACAGATGTTCCGAGGTGAGCGGTGCAAACGGATCGGCGCGGCGAGCGGACTTTCCGGCGTCGGCGTCAGGCGCCATGCTCGCCTTCCGTCTCCAGCGTGCCGCCGGCGAAATTGCGATAGAGGAAGCGGTTATGATCGGCAGCGGCCTCGGACTGGGCAGCCTTGAAAATCTGCTCATGCATCGGCGACAGCGTGCAGGCCGGATCGGTGTTGCCGGCGTCGCCGGTCAGCGCAAAGGCCTGGCAGCGGCAGCCGCCGAAATCGATCTCCTTGAACTCACAGCTTTGGCACGGCTCGGGCATCCAGCCGGTGCCGCGATAGCGGTTGAAGGCCTCGGAATTCTGCCAGATCCAGGCGATCGAATGATTGGATCGTACCGATTCGAATTCGAGCCCGGTGATCGACTCGGCGGCATGGCACGGCAACACCTTGCCGGCGGGCGAGATGTTGAAGAATTGCCGGCCCCAGCCGCCCATGCATTTCTTCGGCCGCAGCGCGTAGTAATCCGGCACGACGTAGTCGATCGCGAGAATGCCCTTCAGCCGCGCGGCGGCGTCCTCGACGATGCGGCTGGTTTCCTCGATCTGTTGCAGCGTCGGCATCAGCGCGGCGCGGTTCTTCAAGGCCCAGCCGTAATACTGGACGTTGGCCACTTCCAGCCGGTCGGCATCGAGATCGACCGCCATCTGGATGATGTCGGTGAGCTGATGCAGGTTCTGCCGGTGCATGACCGCATTGACCGTCAGCGGCAGTTCGAACTCACGCGTCCATTTCGCGGCCTCGATTTTCTTCTCATGCGCGTTCTTCAGGCCGGCGACGCGGTCGGCCACCACGGCCTCGTTGCCCTGAAAACTGATCTGCACATGGCACAACCCGGCATCGGCCAGCGCGGACAGCTTTTCCTTGCTCAGCAACACGGCCGACGTAATGAGGTTGCTGTAGAGGCCGACATCGGTTGCATGCTGCACCAGCTCGACGATATCCTTCCGTGCGGTCGGCTCGCCGCCGGAAAAATGAATCTGCAACACGCCGATTTCGGCGAGCTCGGTCAGGACCTTCTTCCACTCGTCCGTGGTGAGTTCGCTGCTGCCGCGGTCGAGCTCGACCGGGTTGGAGCAGTAGGGGCACTGCAGCGGGCAGCGGTGCGTCAGTTCGGCGAGCACCGCCAGCGGAATGCCAAAAGTCTCCGCGGTCGAACGGCGCGATTCCAGGATCGCAAGCCCGTCATGGGGCGCGGCCGCTTTGTTGCCGTCGGCGATCAGGTCACTCATGACGTCTTCTCGCGCGCTTCGGTGAGGAAACCCTTGTCGGCGAGGTCCTGCAGCATCCCGACGACGTCGGTGGCGATCGCCTCGCGCGGCGCAGCGTATTTGGCGGCGAGCTGATCGGCAATGTCGGACACGCTGCGGACGCCGTCGCAGAGCTGCAGCACCTCGACCGCGATCTCGTCAGGCGCCAGCACCCGCTCCGGCGCCAGGATCACCCAGACCTGCCGCGTCTCATCGAATTTCAGCCGGGCGTGCCGCGGCAATTTCGGCCGGCTCGCCTCGCTGACGCTGATGTTGCGGCTTGCCATCTGTTGTCATGTCCCTTTTGGCACGAACGCGCCGGGCGGAATGTGGCCCTCGACATAGGCATAATACAGCGCATCGAGCTGAACCCATAGCACATTGGTCTTGAAGATCAGCGCGTTGCAGACCGCCTCGCGCTCCCTGGGCGTCGTGGCATGGGCCTTGACGTATTCCAGCGCGAAGCCGGCATCGCGCGGCGCCTGGGTCAGGCGGCGGCTGAAATAGCTCATGATGTCCGGATTGACGAAATCGTAGTGCTGCAGCATGCCGGAGATGCGTTCCTCATGCAGGTTGGGTGCGAACAGCTCCGTCAGCGAGGAGGCGATTGCTTCCAGCGGGCTCTTGTCGCGGCAGAAATGCACATAGGCTTCCACCGCGAACCGCGTCGCGGGCAGGATGCCTTCGGTCGATTCCACATAGGCGCTGTCGAGACCGAGCCCCTCGGTCAGCTTGAGCCAGCGTTCGATGCCGCCTTCGGTGCCGTGATCGCCGTCATGGTCCTCGATACGGTGCCGCCACTCGATGCGGGTGGCGCGGTCGCGGAACCGCGAGATCACCATCGCGTCCTTGAGCGGGATTGTGCTCTGGTAATAATAGCGGTTCAGCGCCCAGGCCTGCACCTGGCCCTGGTTGAGTTTGCCGCCGTGCAGCAGCCGGTGGAACGGATGCAAATTGTGATACCGCGTCGCGCCGATGTGGCGGAGCATCGCTTCCAGTTCCTCGGCGCTGTTGAGCGTGACGCCCTTGCCGATCGAAAGCGCGGTCATTCCGCCTGCTGGTGCCACGACATTCACAGCGTGATCTCCATTCCGTCGGCGGGGATATGCCAGCCCGCTTGTTCCGCGGCCTTGCGCTCGTCCGAGCCATGCAGCAAGGCCGGGTTGGAATTGTTGATATGCAAAAACATCTTCCGGCCGATGTCGAGGCCGGCAAGGCTGGCGATGGCGCCGTGATCGCCCGACATCGAGATATGGCCCATACCCTGTCCCGTCTTGTTGCCCAGCCCCGCCACGATCAATTCGTCGTCGCGCCACACGGTGCCGTCGAAGAAGACCAGCGCTGCGCCGGCCAGTCTCGATTTGAGGTCGTCGGTCACCCGGGCGCAGGCGGCAAGGAAATAGAAGTACTTGCCGCTGGTCTTGTCCAGAATCCGCAAGCCCAGCGTATCGCCCGCGCCGTCGCTGCCGGCCGGATGCGCCTTGCCTTCGAGATACCAGGCGCCCTTGCCGGGAACCTCGAACGGGAGAATCTCCATGCCGGACGGCGAACCGTCGGGCAGCGAGGGTTCGAATGCCTTGTCCACCTCGATCGGCTGGCGGCGGACGTTCTTGTCGTTCAGTACATTGAAGATGCTGTTGGACTTCAGAATCGCAAGCACCCGTTCGTGCGCATAGAGGGTAAAGGGCGAGCCCTCGCGCATCGACAACAGCCCGGCGATCGCATCGATTTCGCCGTTGGTCAGAATGACGCCCGCGATCGGGCTGTGGCGGAGCTGTCCGGCTTTGGGGTGAAGCTGCGGCGTCGCGGTCAACTGCTGGCGCAGGTCGGGCGAGGCGTTGATCAGAAACCAGTGCGCACCGTCGGCGCTGACGGCGATCGATGCCTGGGTGCTCTGCAATTCCGGATGTTCGGTTCGCGCTGTCAGGCACACCGGACATCCGCAGTTCCACTGCGGAACGCCGCCACCTGCCGCGGCGCCCAGGACGACGACCCGAAGCATGATCCGTCTCCCGGGGTACCAAGACCTGTCAATACAGACCTTGGCGCTACAAAACTTGACGTTACGAAGCTTGGCTACAAACGCCACGCGGTGGACCCAGGTTCAGGACACAATTCCACAATCGGGAAGCTGTCCGGCCCGGAGGTCCACCTGCGTGAGATCGGAAGTGACGCTGCCGCTACTTGCGGGTCGCGCACATATACATGTTGATTTCCATGCCGACCGAGACTTCGACGATTTTCGGTGCTTTCCAGGCCATTTGGCGCTCCTTTTGATACGGGACGAACTCCGCCCTCAAACATAAGGTAATGCGGATCAAAAAGTTCGCCAGTTAAATCTTTTGCGTGAAACCTTGGCGTGTTTATGCTGCACTGCAAAGTGAGCTCACGCAGTTGTGCTGGCGCCAGTGTCAAAACAGCGTGGGATCAAGCGTTTCGCGGTTGTTCGCGCCGCCACGAATGATGATTTTGCGCGGACGGAGCGCTGCCGGCTCCGGATAAAGAACTCGTGAGAATGGTGGCCTCCGGTTGCGTGGTTGCCGATGGGGCCAGGTTTGCGCCGATGCCACGCTATTTTTTCAATACCCGTATCGGCGATGAGCTGATTTCCGATCCCGATGGTGAAGTGCTGGGGGATCCCGATCGCGCCTGGGAAATGGCGCGCGCCATGATTCGGGAACTACTGAGGACCGAAGGCGCCGATGGCGCGCTGTTGAACGCCACCATCGAGGTGACCGACGACGAGGGCGAGATCGTGCTGGAGTTTCCGTTCTCGGAAGCGGTTCTGCCCGATACGCCGGACGGTCCGATCACCAGGCATTGACGCCGCGCGGAATGCCTTTTGCGCTAAACCGTGCGCCTTCGTCTATTCCGGGCGCGCAACCTTGCTTTGCGTAGAATGTTTCCGATTGCAAATGTACGGACAAATGTCGGAGACTGCTATTCGGGAAAGCCACCGGCGCAGGCGTCATCACTGCCTGCGCGAGGAAAATGGCTTCCGCCAGGGAGAAACTCATGAAGAGCTATTCGTCGGCATCGCGCAGCCTTTTGCTGGCCGGTGCTTTCTTCGGTGCATTCACGTTCAATGCTGTCGCCCAGCAGCCCGCCGCACCCGCACCCGCGGCGGCCGATGCCGCGCCGGCGGCCACGCCCGCTCCTTCCGCGGCGCCCGCTCCATTGCCGCCGGGCTCGCCGCTGATCGGCCGGCCGGACAACGAAGCCGCCGCCAAGCTCGCGCCGGTGGCGCCGCCGCCGCTTCCGGCAGCACCCGACAAACTGCCGACGGCCAAGTTGAAGGTACCCGCCGGCTTCAACATCGAGGTTTATGCCGCCGGCATGGCGAATGCGCGCTCGCTCGCGCTTGGTGACAAGGGCACCGTGTTCGTCGGCAGCCGGCTGGTCGACAAGGTCTATGGCATCGAAAACAAGGACGGCAAGCGGTCGGTGAAGGTGATCGCTTCCGGTCTCTATCGCCCGAACGGCGTCGCCTTCAAGGACGGCACGCTTTACATCGCCGAACTGTCGAAAGTCTCCAAGATCGAGAAGGTCGAGGACAATCTGGACAGCCCGCCGAAGCCTGTCATGATCTACGACAAGCTTCCGAAGGACGAAGCCCATGGCTGGAAGTTCATCGCCATCGGCCCGGACAACAAGCTCTATGTTCCGGTCGGCCAGCCCGGCAACGTTGTGCTGCATGACGAGGACCATGGCCAGATCCGCCGCATGAACCTGGATGGTTCCGGCGCCGAGGTTTATGTACGCGGCGTGCGCAACACGGTCGGGTTCGACTGGAATCCCGAGAACAAGCAGATGTACTTTACCGACAACGGCCGCGACTGGCTGTCGGAGACGGTGCCGGAAGACGAGCTCAACCGTGTCACCAAGGCCGGCGAACATTTCGGTGCGCCCTACTGCCTGCAGGGCAACATTGTCGACCAGGAACTTGGCTGGGGTAAAGACTGCAAGGACTACACCGCGCCGGTCGGACTGATGGGGCCACACGTCGCTGCGCTCGGTATGCGGTTCTATACCGGCAACATGTTCCCGAAATCCTACAAGAACGCGATCATCGTCGCGCGCCATGGCTCGTGGAATAAATCGAAAAAGCAGGGCGGTGACGTCGTCGTCGTCAAGCTGAACAAGGACGGCACGGTGAAGTCGATGGAGCCGTTCATCACCGGCTTCCTCGAAGACAACAAGTATATCGGCCGCCCCGTCGACGTGATGCAGATGAAGGACGGTTCGATGCTGGTCTCCGACGACTGGAACGGCGCCGTCTATCGCATCACCTACGGCAAGCCGAAGGTTGCCAAGCAGTAAGGAAAGACAAGATCGAGGGCGGCTCGGGCTGCCCTCGATCATTTTTTTTGGATGAGCCTTCGCCAGGAGCTGGCCGATGCGTAAGATACTAACGGCACTGGCGTTTGCCCTGATCGCAGCTTCCGCCAGCGCCGAGACGCTCGAAGAGCGCTTCGTCACGTGCCAGGCCTGTCACGGCGAAAAAGGACAGTCCGAGACCGAAAACACGCCTTCGCTCGGTGGCCAGCAGGCGCCCTATGCGCTGATCCAGCTCTTCATGTTTCGCGAGAAGCTGCGCACCTTCGAGCCGATGAACGATCTGGCGAAGGCGCTGACCGACGACGATCTTCGCAACTTTTCCGATTACATCGCCAAAATCCCGAAGCCTGTGCCTCCCGCCGACGCCGGCGAGCCGGCGCGAATGCAGCGCGGTCAGGCGCTGGCGCAGCAATATCTCTGCAACAACTGCCACAAGCCGGATTTTTCCGGCAACGACAACGTGCCGCGGATCGCCAACCAGCGCGAGGACTACCTCGCCAAGACGCTCGGCGAATACAAGGACAACAGTCGTCACGGCTATGACGGCACCATGGCCGACGTCATGGGCTCGGTCACCAAAGAGCAGATCGCCGATCTCGCTTATTACATCGCCCGCCTGCGCTGAAACCTCGCTTTAACCCCGCGCTTGCGCGGGGCGCGCGAGGAAGAATGGCCCCCGCTGGCGCAGCCCTGCCGTCGGCGCTACAAGAAGGCCGTCAAACGGGGTTTCAAATGCAGGATATCTGGCGTCTGTCGGCCCAAGATCTGGCCGCCTTGATCAAGTCGAAGAAAGTCTCGGCCAAGGAGGCGGCAGAGGCCGCGCTGGCCCGGCTGGATGCGGTCAATCCCAGGCTCAATGCCGTGGTCGACCACAGGCCGGCGGACGTATTGGCGCAGGCCTCCGTCATCGACGCCGCGATCGGCCGGGGCGAGGATGTCGGACCGCTGGCGGGCGTTCCCGTCACGGTCAAGGTCAATATCGACCAGGAAGGCTTTGCCACCACCAACGGGCTGAAGCTGCAGCGCGACACCATCGCCAAAACCAACAGCCCGGTGATCGACAATTTGCGAAAATCCGGCGCGGTCATCCTCGGCCGCACCAACTGCCCGGCATTTTCCTATCGCTGGTTCACCACCAATCT
This sequence comes from Bradyrhizobium ottawaense, assembly GCF_900099825.1. Lineage (NCBI taxonomy): Bacteria > Pseudomonadati > Pseudomonadota > Alphaproteobacteria > Hyphomicrobiales > Nitrobacteraceae > Bradyrhizobium > Bradyrhizobium ottawaense. Next base: position 5,400,632 of record NZ_LT629693.1, read on the forward strand.
CGTTCATGGTGACACCAAGAATCCGCGCGATCCCGGCATCACGCCAGGCGGCTCGTCCGGTGGCGCCGCGTCCGCGGTCGCGGCCGGCATCGGGCATATCGCGCACGGCACCGATATCGCCGGCTCGATCCGTTATCCGGCCTACGCCTGCGGGGTCCATGGCTTGCGGACGACTCTCGGCCGCATCCCGGCGTTCAACGCCTCTGTGCCGGAACGCACCATCGGCCCGCAGCTCTGCGCGGTGTCCGGCCCGCTGGCGCGCACCATCGCCGATCTCAGGATCGCGCTGGCGGCGATGTCGGTCATGGACGCGCGCGATCCCTGGTGGGTGCCGGCGCCGCTGCAGGGCGCGCCGATGCCGAAGCGCGCCGCGATGTGCCTCAACCCCGACGGCCTCGACCCCGTTCCGGAAGTAAAGGCCGCGGTCGCGGATGCCGGCAAGCGCCTCGAGCGCGCCGGATGGATCGTGGAGGAGATCACCAACACGCCGCCGCTACGCGAGGCCGCGGAGCTCAATACCAAGCTGTGGCTCGGCGACGGCTATGAGGCGCAACTGGCGGCGGCAGAGCGCGAAGGCGATCCCGGCGCGCTGGCCTGCCTGCGCAGCAACCGATCAAAAGTGTTTCCGTTCGATCTGTCCCAAACGCTGACGCGGCGCTTGACGCTGACCCGCGAATGGCTGGCGTTCTTCGAGAAATACCCGGTGCTGCTGATGCCGGTGTCCGGCGAACTGCCGTTCCCCGATCACCTCGACCGCAAGGACGAGGCGTCCTTTGCCCGGGTCTGGCACGCGCAGATACCGCAAATTGGCATTCCCCTGATGGGCCTGCCCGGGCTAACGGTATCGACCGGGCTGGTGGGGCGTGTCCCCGTCGGCGTTCAGATCGTCTCCGGCCGCTTTCGCGAGGATCTCTGCCTCGCCGCGGGCGAGGCGATCGAGGTCGGCGGTACGCCGTCGGCGGCGATCGACCCGGCCGGCTAACACCGGCCAGCCAACAAAGAGAGCACGATGCCAGGCATTTATGACTTTACGGCCCAGTCGCTCGCAGGCGAAGACGTCCCGCTCCAGCGGTTTGAGGGGCAGGTGCTCCTGATCGTCAACACCGCGAGCGCGTGCGGCTTCACGCCGCAATACAGGGGCCTGCAGGCGCTTCAGCAGGAGCTCGGGCCGCGCGGCTTTTCGGTGCTCGGTTTTCCCTGCAACCAGTTCGGCGCGCAGGAGCCGGGCGACGCAAAACAGATCGAACAGTTCTGCGAGACCAAATATGACGTGACGTTCCCGATGTTCGCCAAGATCGACGTCAACGGCTCGGGCGCGCATCCGCTGTATCAATATCTTCGACAAGAGAAATCGGGCCTGCTCGGTTCGTCGATCAAGTGGAATTTCACCAAATTCCTGGTCGACCGGTCCGGCAAGGTGGTGGCGCGGCACGCGCCGACCACGACGCCCGAGGGCATACGCAAAGAAATCGAGGCTCTACTGTGAACGAAGCGAGCAAAACCATGAGCGACCAATTCCCCGACCGTCTCTCGGTCAATCCGAGCAGCCCGTACTACAACGAAGAGATACTGGCGCGCGACGTCGGCATTCGCTTCAAGGGTGTCGAAAAGACCAATGTCGAGGAATATTGCATCAGCGAGGGCTGGGTCCGCGTCACCGCGGGCAATGCCAAGGACCGCTTCGGCAACCCGCTGACCATCAAGGTTCACGGTCCGGTCGAGCCGTATTTCCGCGACAAGGCGTCGAGCTGAATGGAATGCGCATACGCGACGTCATAAAGACTCGTCATGCCCGGGCTTGACCCGGGCATCCACGTCTTGACGGTGTCGCAGCAGGAAGACGTGGATGGCCGGGTCAAGCCCGGCCATGACGACGAGATAGACCGATTTATTGAAAGCCAACCCCCATGTCCGTCCGCATCGTCGACGTCTGCGAAGTCACAAAGCCGATCTCCTCGCCGATTCGTAACGCCTATATCGACTTCACCAAGATGACGACAAGCCTTGTCGCTGTCGTTACTGACGTCGTGCGTGACGGCAGGCGGGTGGTCGGCTACGGCTTCAATTCCAACGGACGCTACGGGCAGGGCGGCCTGATCCGCGAGCGCTTTGCGCCGCGGTTGAAGGAGGCCGATCCCAAATCCCTGCTCGATGCCGATGGCGGCAATCTCGATCCGGACAAGGTCTGGGCCACCCTGATGTCGAACGAGAAGCCGGGCGGCCATGGCGAACGCTCGGTCGCGGTCGGCACCATCGACATGGCGGTGTGGGACGCGGTGGCGAAGATCGCCGGCAAGCCGCTGTTTCGTTTGCTCGCCGAGCGTCACGGTCTTGCCGCCGATCCGCGCGTGTTCGTCTATGCGGCCGGCGGCTATTACTATCCGGGCAAGGATCTGTCGGCGCTGCGTGGCGAGATGCGCGGCTATCTCGATCGCGGCTACAACGTCGTGAAGATGAAGATCGGCGGCGCGCCGATCTCGGAAGACGCTGTTCGTATCGAGGCGGTGCTGAAGGAGATCGGCAGTCAGGCGCAGTTGGCCGTCGATGCCAACGGCCGCTTCGACCTCGAGACCGCGATCGCCTACGCCAAAATGCTGCGGAACTATCCGCTGTTCTGGTACGAGGAAGCCGGCGACCCCCTCGATTTCGCGCTGCAGGCGGCACTGGCGGAATTCTATCCAGGCCCGATGGCGACCGGCGAAAACCTGTTCAGCCATCAGGATGCGCGCAACTTGATCCGCTACGGCGGCATGCGGCCGGATCGCGACTGGCTGCAGTTCGACTGCGCGCTGTCGTATGGGCTGTGCGAGTACCAGCGCACGCTCGCCATGTTGAAAACCCACGGCTGGTCGGCGAGCCGCTGCATTCCGCATGGCGGCCACCAGATGTCGCTCAATATCGCGGCCGGTCTCGGGCTCGGCGGCAATGAGAGCTATCCCGACCTGTTCCAGCCCTATGGCGGTTTTCCCGACGGCGTACGGGTCGAGAACGGCCACATCACCATGCCGGATCTGCCCGGCATCGGCTTCGAGGGCAAATCCGATCTCTACCAGGAGATGAAGGCGCTGGCGGCTTGAGGCAGGGCGTTCCGAGGCGCGACACAATGACGTGTGGATCAAGTCTCGGACAGCAGCCCTCTCTCGATGGCGGCTTGCCGGTTTCTGAAAATCGCCATCGCTGTCTTCATCCGCAGGAAGCCGAATTTTGCGTACAACGGCTCACGGCCGGCGACCGAATAGAGAATGATCTTCGCGTGTGATTGCGATTGGACTATCAGTCTTTCGATGATCTGTTTTCCGAGACCTACGCCTTGATGACTAGGCAATACGGCAATGTCGCAGAGATAGGCGCAATCGCGGCCGTCGGCCAAGACCCGGCCGGCGCCAACAAGCCGGCCTCCCTCGCGGGCGAAGCAGCAGAACATGCTGTTGCCAAAAACCACCTGGAGATCGTCGGCGTTCTTGTTTCCAAGTGGCGCTGCCCGATACAGCGCTTCAAGCTCGTGCCAGTCGACTTCGGCGCGGCTGTCGCTCCACACGATCGTCATCGCGACCTCAATTGCGCTGTCAGGACAGCCGCATATCCAGCAGCCTTCGGCCTTCGGTCTTGAGTAATTTCTTCACCGCGCTCGAAGCCGCGATCTCGCCCTGGTTGGCATAGGCCTCGTGGTTCTTCTCGATGTCGTCGAGGCGATAGAGATAATTGACCATGATCCCTGCGGATTCGCGCAGGCCCTTGGGCGAGAGGTCGCCGAGCCAGTCGATCTTCTCCAGCCGCGCGCCGTTGCCGATATGGAAGCGCGCCACCGAATCGATCAGACGGCCCTTCGCCGTCCGCGCTTTCAGGAAATAATACGCTGCCAACGGTTCCAGCACGCCACGCAGTTGCGCGGTCAGTTCCGCATTTTCGAACCAGTCCGGCTTGTCGAGGTTTTCCAGCAGCGTCCGTTCCTCGTCGCTGACCGGAACGTCTTCGGCCTGCTTCAGCCAGCTCATGAAGCCCGGCACCGGCGACAGCGTGATGAACGTATCGAGCTTGGGCAATTCGCGCCGCAATTCCTCGACCACCTGTTTGATCAGGAAGCTGCCGAAGGAAATGCCGCCGAGGCCCTTCTGGGTGTTGGAGATCGAATAGAACACGGCGGTGCGGGCGCGCTCGACCGGCACCAGTTGCCGCTCGGCGGCCAGCAATGGCGCGATCGCGGTCGGGATCGCCTCGGTCAGCGCGACCTCGACGAAGATCAGCGGCTCGTCCGAAAGCTGCGGATGGAAGAAGGCGTAGCAGCGCCGGTCGATCGGATCGATGCGGCGGCGCAGGTCGTTCCAGTCGCGGATTTCGTGCACCGCCTCGTAACGGATGATCTGTTCCAGAATATTCGCCGGCGTCGACCAGTCTATCCTGCGCAGCACGAGAAATCCCCTGTTGAACCAGGACGACAGCAGATGCACGACATCGCGGTCGAGCGCCGCCAGATCCTTGTTGCCCTTCATCAGCGAAAGCAGGTCGGCGCGCATCGAAACCAGTTCGCTGGTGCCGCCCGGCGCACGGTTGAGCCGGCGGATCAGCTCCTGGCGCCGCGGCTCGGACGCAAAATGCAGATCGCTGGCATCGTCGTCGCTCGGCTGCGCGCGCCAGCTCTCGATCGCCTGCGACAGCTTTTCGCGATCCGGGCCGTAGTCGCGGGCCAGTGCCGCAAAGAACGACTGCCGTCCGGCGGCATCGAGTTCGCGGTAACCGTCGAACACGTCGCGCGCGATGGCGATGCCGGACGCCTCGCCGCGGCCCGACAGCAGCGCCTCGCACAGCTCCAGCAGTTCGGAGGCGTCCTGCCTGGCGTTGGAAGAGCCGCCGCGCCGGAGCAGCGTGCGGCCGCGCTCGGAAATCGTCGAGAGAAGATCGGAGAAAAAGGCGTTGGCCATGTGGCGGTCTGATCCAGCGGTTTCGTAGCGATGGTACACTTGATTTGGGGTCGTGCCGATCCCAATCAAGCGCATGGATCGCACAGAAATATGTCATTCTTGACGAATAGCTTGTCATGGCCGGGCAGAAGCGCGGAGCGCGTCTTCGCGCTAGGTGACCCAGCCATCTATCCCTCTTCAAACGGCACGTCACGAAGCAAGATGGATACGCGGGTCAAGCCCGCGTATGACGAGCCCCGTTCACGCCTTTTCCGCAAACGCCGTCGGCGTTTTGCCGGTAACCTGCCGGAAGGCGTGGGAAAACGCCGGCACGCTGGCATAACCGAGGTCGGAGGCGAGCTGCTTGACCGAGAGGTTGACGTCGGTCGACAGCTTCTCAATGGCGGCGGCGATGCGGGCGCGCTGGCACCAGCTCTTAAAGCTCAGTTGCGTCTCGGCCGCGAACAGCCGTGACAGCGTCCGCGCCGAGGTGCCGACCGTGCGCGCCAGCGTCTCGATCTCGTGGTCGCCGGTTGGGTCCGCCAGCACGATATCGGCGGCGCGGCGGCAGCGCGGCTCATGCGGCAGCGGGATGAAGGTCGCCGAATCTTCGGCCTGATGCAGCTCCAGCATCGTCAGCCGAACGAGGAGGGCGGTCCGTTCTGACGTCGTGTGGTCGTCGAACAGCGCCAGGATCGCCTGGTGCAGCAGCGGCGATACCCGCACCACGAATTCCGCATCCAGGCTGGCGCTACGCTGCTCGCGTTTCAGCCACGCCAGATCGAAATAGAGCGTCCGCATTTCGATGTCGGCCAGCACGTCGATGGCATGCGGCAGCAGCGCCGGGACCCAGACCGCGCGATCCGGCGGCACCAGCCAGCGGCCTTTTGGCGTCGTCACCTGCATGGTGCCGCGGGCGGCATACACCAGTTGCGCCTCGCGGTGCATGTGGGTGTCGAGCCGGACGCCTTTTTCGTAGGTTTTGGCGATCATGTGGATGCCGTCGCCGGTCGAGATGCGACGCCCGAGTATGGCGGCAATTGGCTTTTCGGCGATATTCATTGGCGACATCCCGTCAGGACAACACCCTATAACCTATTTCAGGAAAATACGGGATTCGAGGATTTCGACCATGAACAGCCCCGGCCGGGTCATCAGCTTCGTCAATGCGGCCCATTTCATCGACCACTACGCGATGCTGATCTTTGCCGCCGCGGTGATCGTGATGGGGCCTGCGCTCGGCATGGCCTATTCGGAACTGCTGCCTTACGCCACCCCGGGCTTCATCGCCTTCGGCGCCGGTTCGCTGATAACAGGCTGGCTCGGCGACCGCTGGAGCCGCCGCCACATGATGGTGATCTTCTTTGCCGGCATCGGCGCGTCGATGATCGCGGTCGGCTTCGTGCAGACGCCGCTGCAGCTTGGCGCGGCGCTGCTGTCGATCGGCCTGTTCGCCTCGATCTATCATCCCGTCGGCACCGCCATGATCGTGTCCTATGCCGACAGGCTCGGTCGCGAGATGGGGCTGAACGGGGTCTGGGGCAATCTCGGCGTGGCGTCGTCGGCGCTTGTCACCGGCGTGGTCGGGCAGTATCTCGGCTGGCGCTGGGCCTTCATCGTCCCCGGCATTGTCACCATCCTGATCGGCATCGCCTTCGCGCAGATGGTGGTTCACGAGGATCGTTCCGGCTTCAAACAGGCCGCAGCGCAGGCGCGCGTCGCCAAGCAGGACATGTGGCGGGTGATCCTGTCGCTCCTGATCGTCGTGATCGCGATCTCCACCACCTTCAACGCGGTCACTGTGGCGTTGCCAAAGCTGTTCGCGGAGCGGCTCGCCGACGTCACCAGGAGCCCGGCGCTGCTGGGCCTGATCGCAGCCGGCGTCTACGTGTTCGGCGCGATGACGCAATACACCATCGGCAAGCTGATCGACCACTACTCGCTGAAGACCGTGATGCTGCCGCTGTCGTTCATGCTGGCGCCGTTCCTGTATTTCGCAGCGACCTTGTCGAACCTGCCGCTGATCATCGCGTCGATCGGCATCGTGATGGGCGCGTTCGGGCAGGTCACTGTCAACGACGCCATGGTCGGCAAATATACCAGCGAGGAATGGCGCAGCAGAGCCTATTCGGTGCGTTACTTCATCGGCTTTACCGCCGCGGGCGCATCCGTCGGCCTCGTCGCCTGGCTGTACGAGCGGGGCGGTTTTGTCACCATGTTGCAGGCGTTCGGTGCGCTGTGCCTGCTGGTGATCGTGGCCGCTGTCATTTTGCCGCAGGAGATCAAGGTGCCGGCGGCGCGAACCGCGCCCTGAGGGCGCGCCCCGCCCTGTCAGGCCTTCGGCTGTGACAGGGCAGTGACATGTTGCGACGCAATATGGTCGTGGCCGGGCCAATCGGAAGATGCACCTTGACCATCGCCCCCCTCCTTGTGTGAGGTGCGGGCATGAACCGAATCCGGATTATCCTGCTCGTCCTTGCGGTGTGTGCGCCTTCGCTGGCGTCGGCGCAGCAGGCGTTGAAATTCGAAGAGGCCGCCACCCTGCTCGGGGGGAGCTGCGGCAAGGACATCGACGACAATTGCCGCGGCGTCAATTTCGACCCGACCCGCCTGAAGGAATGCCTGTACCGCAATCAGGATGTGGTGTCGGCAAAGTGTCAGGCCGACTACCCGCGTGCGCTCTCGGCCATCACGCAGCGTATTACCGCGCGCTCGACCCTCATGAAGCTGTGCAATTGGGAAATGAACCATCTGTGCAGTGAGGTGCGGGCCGATCCCGCCAAGGGCCTGCAATGCCTGCTCGACTCGACCAAGAAGGCAACCGGGAACTGCAACAAGGCGATATCAGCGGCGGGGTATCGCTGATGCGTTCGAAAATGAGATTGCGCAACATTGGTCTGTTGCTGGGCGCGCTGGCTGTCGTCGCCGTTCCGGTTTCCGGCCACGCCCAGACAGCGGTACCGGCCGCCGACATCATCGACAAGCTGGCGGCGGCTGACGATACGACGCCCGACGTCGACGTCGCTGCCTTGAAGCAACAGGCCGCCGATCGGGTCAAGGCCAAGGCCGATGCCCAGCAGGTCAAGCGGCCCCTCATCGCGCCTCAGCTGACCAAGCTGACACAGGTGCGCTTCGATATCCTGTTCGATCCGGACTCGTCGCTGATCAGGCCGGGATCCTATGGCATGATCGGCAGTCTTGCCGATGCGCTGTCCGATCCGAAGTTGCAGCCGTACAAGTTCCTGATCGTCGATCACACCGAGTCGGGCGGCCGCCGCGATTTCAATCTGGCGCTGAGCCAGCGGCGGGCGGACTCGATCCGGGACGTGCTGGTGTCAGCCTTCAAGATTTCCGGCAAGCGCCTTGTCGCGCTCGGCCTCGGCGAAGAGCAGTTGCAGGATGCCAACAAGCCGGCAGCGCCGGTCAATGCCCGGGCCCAGATCATCGCGTTCGGAAAGCCTGATGTCGTGGAGCCGAAGCCGGCGGCCCCGGCCGCCGCCGCCAAAAAGGGCGCCGCACCGGCCAAGAAGAAGCGCTGATTATCCGGCGCATGGGTAAACGCTGAAGGCCCGGCATCAACAACGGGTCATGGCCAAGGGAAGGACTACCCGATGTTTCATCCATCCTTGTTCGAATCATCCTTGCCGGCGATGGCCGGCCTCATTCTGGGAATTGCTGCGATGACAACGATGCCGGCGAGCGCCGATGCCTTGAAAGACGAGATTGCACCGACCGGCAAGCTGCGGGTCGCGATCGCCATCAGCCCGGCCGGCGGCGCCTTCTGGTCGATCAAGACCGAGCCCGGCGGCTATGCCGGCGTGCCGGTCGACCTCGGCAAGGAAATGGCGGCGCAGCTCGGCGTTCCCGTCGAATATGTCGTCCACAACAACTCGGGGCAGATCACCGACTCCGCCTCAAGCAAGACCTGGGACGTCACCTTCCTGCCGAAGGACCCGGAGCGCGAAGGCAAGATGTCGTTCGGGCCGATCTACGAGGTTGCGGACGCCACCTACATCGTCAAGCCCAACTCGACGGTGACGAATTTCGCGACCCTCGACCAGCCCGGCGTCAAGGTCGCCGCGGTCAACAACACGACCACCATGCGCGGCGCGATTGCGCATCTGAAGAACGCCAAGGTCACCGGCTATCAGACCTATGACGAAATCTTCGGCCTGCTCAGCAAGGGTGAGATCGATGCGTTCGCGCTGTCGCGCGACCAGCTTAACGCGATGGCGAAGAAGATTCCGGGCACGCGCGTGCTGGACGAAACCTTCAAGCAGACCGTGACGGCCGTGGCGGTACCGCCCAATCATCCGCAGTCGCTGGCGTTCGCGGCCAGGTTTTTGACCGATGCGATTTCGAACGGCACGCTGCGCAAGGCCTATGACAATAACGGCCTGAAGGACACGCCGATCCGCACCCAGATCAGGTGAGTCGCGAGCCGGCGCGCGGACATTGCCTCTCCGGACGCGACGCCGGCGGGTTGCCCGGCTTTTGCCGCACACGCCAACATCTGTGCATCTGCACAAATTGAGGGCATGTCCTGACGCCGCTGCATTCGGGCGGCCTCGTCCACTTCCAAAAAAGCCCGACATTTTAGGGCCTTACCCCGAATGCGGGGTTGGCACATCGATTGCTTAAATGATTCTCAGTCAATGACGACTGCCGTTTGGTTTGCCGAGGCCAGCGTTGGCCAGGTGCAGGGATCGGGCGACCTCGCTGAGGCGTCTGGAGCAGTCGTCGGGGGCACTCCCACAAAGCTTGTGCATCTCTGTTTCTGATCGGGCGTGAGCGTGTCGCCAGCGGCGCCATCGTGGAAGCGTTGTGCTTCTGCCGAGGGCGCCGCTTCGGCTCGCGCGCGAGAACGGCGTAGCTTTTTTACATCGGCGCGGCCTTTCGTGATGGCCGGCGCTTTTCAATGCTTTCTGCCACACAAGGGGAACTGGAATGGCCTATCTCGCGCCTTCGGAATTCGTCACCAAGATGGTCGATGCCGGAGAATCCAAAGTCTTCATGTCGACACGCGACACCATCATCCGCGCCTATATGGCCGGCGCCATCCTCGCGCTGGCGGCCTGGTTCGCCGTGACGATCAACGTCAACACGGGCCAGCCGATCGTCGGCGCGCTGTTGTTTCCGGTCGGCTTCTGCATGCTCTACCTCTTGGGCTTCGATCTCCTGACCGGCGTGTTCGTCCTCTCGCCGCTGGCGCTGCTCGACAAACGCCCGGGTGTCACGCTCGGCGGCGTTCTGCGAAACTGGGGCCTTGTGTTCATCGGCAATTTTGCAGGCGCCCTCACGGTGGCCTTCATGATGGCCTTCGTGACGACGTTCGGCTTCACGCAGGAGCCCGACAAGGTAGGTGCTGCGATCGGAAACATCGGCGAGGGCCGAACGCTGGGCTACGCGGCGCATGGTGCGGCCGGCATGGCAACGCTGTTCATCCGCGGCATGCTGTGCAACTGGATGGTGTCCACCGGCGTCGTCGGCGCGATGATTTCCACGACGGTCCCCGGCAAGGTGATCGCGATGTGGATGCCGATCCTGGTGTTCTTCTACATGGTGTTCGAGCATTCCGTCGTGAACATGTTTCTGTTTCCGTCGGGGCTGATGCTGCATGCGAAGTTCTCGATCCTGGACTACTTCATCTGGAACGAGATTCCGACCGTGCTGGGCAACCTGGTCGGCGGCCTCGCCTTCACTGGACTGACTCTCTACACGACCCACGTCCTGACGCAGCCGAAGCGGATCCCGGCCTGATCGGCGATTGACCGGAGGGGGCCTCAACCTTCAATAGCGTTTTCGAGCGAAGTGGGTACCGGTTCGGAAGTGGGTACCGGTTCGCATAGCAATCAAGTTTACGCAGATTGCGTAGACTTATCTGCGGTAGAAAACGCGTCAAAACAAAAAGCTGGAGCCCGGTTCTGATACAATCAGAACCGGGCTCTAGTTGAGGTCCCGCTCCCGGGTCGTACAGATGTCGCGTGAACTGAAAATAACGGTCGGGCAACATTCTGACAAAGGTCGCAAGGAGACCAATCAGGATTTTCACGGCGTTCTGATTCCGGACGAGCCGCTGCTCAGCCTGAAGGGCATCGCCATCGTGCTGGCGGACGGGATCTCCAGCAGCAATGTCAGCCGGATCGCAGCCGAGTCGGCGGTCAAGGGATTTTTGACCGACTATTACTGCACGTCGGAATCCTGGTCGGTGCGAACCTCGGCGCAGCGCGTGCTGGAGGCGACCAATTCCTGGCTGCACTCGCAGACACGGCGCAGCCAGTATTCCTACGACAAGGATCGCGGCTACGTCTGCACGCTGAGCGCGCTCGTCATTAAGTCGACCACGGCGCATCTGTTTCACGTCGGCGATTCCAGGATCTATCGCGTTTCCGGCACCACGCTTGAACAGCTCACCAACGACCATCGCGTCGTGATTTCGTCGGAGCAGAGCTATCTCGGCCGCGCGCTGGGGGTGAATTCCCAAATCGAGATCGACTACCTGATGTCTAGGGTAGAGAAGGGCGACACCTTCGTGCTGGTGACCGACGGCATCTATGAGCATGTCGGCGAGCGCGTGATCGCGCGGGTGGTCAAGGACGGCGCTGACGATCTGGACCAGGCCGCCAGGGCCATCGTCGAACTGGCCTATGAGCTCGGCAGCAAGGACAATCTCACCGTGCAGATCGTCCGCGTCGACGAGTTGCCGGATGCCGCCGCCCGCGAGGTGTTCGGCCAGCCGCACGAATTGCCGCTCCCGCCGCTGCTGGAGGCGCGGGCGGTGTTCGACGGCTACCGCATCATCAGGGAATTGCATGGCTCCAGCCGAAGTCACATTTATCTCGCCGTCGACATCGAGACCGACGCGGTGGTCGCCATCAAGATCCCCTCGATCGACCTGCGCGACGACCCCGCTTACCTGAAGCGCTTCATGATGGAAGAGTGGGTGGCGCGGCGGATCGACAGCCCGCATGTGCTGAAACCCTGCCCGCCGCAGCGCAAGCGCAATTTCCTCTACGTCGTCACCGAATTCATCGACGGGCAGACACTGACCCAGTGGATGATCGACAATCCGAAGCCGGGCCTGGAGACCGTGCGCGGCATCGTCGAGCAGATCGCCAAGGGCCTGCGGGCGTTCCACCGCAAGGAGATGCTGCACCAGGACATCCGGCCCGACAACATCATGATCGATGCGACCGGCACGGTGAAGATCATCGATTTCGGCTCGACCAAGATCACCGGCGTCGCCGAAGCGTCGCCGCCGGGCAGCCGCAACGATATTCTCGGCACGCAGCAATATACCGCGCCGGAATATTTCCTCGGCGAGCAGGTCTCGTCGCGCTCCGACCTGTTTTCGCTCGGCGTCATCACCTATCAGATGCTGACGGGAAAATTGCCCTACGGCGCGCAGATCGCGCGGGCGCGAACGCGCTCGCAGTTCGGCAAGCTGGTTTATGCGCCGGCGGCGCACGGCAGCCGCGACATCCCGCAATGGATCGACGGCACGCTGGAGAAGGCCGTGCATCCCAATCCCGCCAAGCGCTACGACAGCCTGTCGGAATTCCTGTTCGACCTGCGTCACCCCAACGCCAACTATCTCAACACCTCATCGACGCCGCTGATCGAGCGCAACCCGCTGTTGTTCTGGAAGAGCACCACCATCGTGCTCGCGCTCGCCGTGATCCTGCTGCTGGCGTTGCAGCATGGCGGGCATCGCTGAAGACCAGACTGGGCAAGTCCGCCAATGGCCCATAGCGGACCTCATCCATGCATGGGCTGATGTCTGCAAGCCGCTCCCTGCCACAACCGGGTTTGCAGACGGACGCTGTGGTGCCATGTCCGCAACGCGGATTGATGCGAGCGGTCACAGCAGCTACAGCTACTTTCCAACGACACAAAAACCGGATGCAAGAGCTTGACCAGCGAGCGTAGGATCCTCCTTTGGATGTGCCTCCTCGTTGGTGTGAATCAGCTCGGGTTCGGCGCGATGGTGCCGTCGCTGCCGCTTTACGCGAGTTCATTCGGTGTTTCGGCTTCAGCCATCGGTCTTGCCGTCGCCGCCTATGGTTTGGCGCGTTTTCTGGCGGTGTTGCCTGGAGGGCAACTGGCGGACCGCTGGGGCCGGCGGCCCGTGCTCGCGATCGGCGGTCTCATCTCGGCGGTCGGAAGTTTCTGGTGCGCCGAAGCGCATAGCTTTGTCGAATTCATCCTGGCGCGAATTGTTGCCGGCGCTGGCGCCGGCATCATTCTGACAATTGGCCAGATCGTGCTCGCCGATATCAGTCCGCCCGACCGGCGCGGGCGCAACATCGCGACGTATCAGGCCGCGTTTCTTCTTGGTTTTGGCGTCGGGCCTTTTCCAGGCGGGTTGCTGGCCGGCGCCTACGGCCTTGCTGCTCCATTTTTGATGACAGGGGTGGCAAGTCTTCTGACGACGGCCATCGCCTGGTTTCTGGTCAGCGAGACCCGGTCCGCGCGAACAAGCGCGGTGGCTTCCGGCAAAGCCGCCGAGATCCCCTTCATCCGGCAGATGCTGGGGTTGTTGTCGCATCGCGGCTTTCTGCTCGTCAGCCTGATCTCGCTGATGAACGCTGTCGTGCGCACCGGTGGGCTATTTGCGCTCATCCCGCTGCTTGCCACGACCACGCTCGGCCTTTCGGTTACCGAGATCGGCTTCGCCATGATGGTGTCCGGCGTGTTCGGCTTTGTCGCTGCCTATCCGGCCGGCTGGCTCGCCGACCGCATCGGCCGGAAGGCGGTCATCGTCCCGTCAACGGTGCTGACGGGGATGTCGATGGTCCTGTTCTGCTACGCGCCTTCGTACGCGTGGTTTATTGCGGCTTCCATTGTCTGGAGCGTTGCAGCCTCCATCAGCAGCTCCGCGCCGGCAGCCTATGTCGTAGATACGGCTCCAGCCGGAATGAATGCTTCCGCGATGACTGCCTTCCGGATGACGGCGGATGCGGGGTATGTCATTGGGCCGCCGGGATTAGGCTTGCTGGCCGACCTCACCAGTTCGACCGTCGCCATTATCTCGGCCTCTGTCGTTCTGGTTTCCCTCGGCGCCATCTTTGCAGTCACGTCTCCGGAAAAACGGAGTTCGGCGCAACGCTGATCTCCTAATTCGTCGCGCCTGCAATCGGGTCCATGTCGGTTTTTGATCCTCCTGAGCGGACATCTATCCGACTCTCTCCAGCCATGTTGCCGACCCAATCTTTGTCTTAGACCAAGAGAACCAAAACACTGTGCGAGGACCACTCTGGTTCCCACAACGGTTCTGTCGCCAACGTCGGCGCGCATCTGCAAGAAATTGGCACGGGCTCGTTAACGCCTCCGCGTTCGGTCGACCATTTCTTTTGCGGCATCTGGAACCGAACGTCAGAAAATCAATCGAGGAGTTACTATGTTGTTCCGCGCGAGCGCCGCGATTTGCGGCGCTGTAGTTACGTTTGCCGTTTTTGCTGCCGCCGCTCGAGGTCAAGACGCGACAGTTCATTCAAGCGCCGTCGTCGATCAGGCTTGTGGCGATGCGCTCGTTGGCGCGGCATCCACGTACAATCCATTCCAGCCCGGAACGCGGGAAGGTGGCCCGGAAACCGCTTCCGGCGAGCGCTATGATCCCTCTGCCTGGACAGCTGCCATCAAAACGAGTCTGCGTGAAAAATTTGGTGGCGTGCAATTTGGCGAGAGGCCGAAGTACGCCCTCGTTGAGGCTGTCGGCAAGAAGGTCATCGTCAAGATAAACGATGTCGGCCCGCTCATGCCGGGCCGCATCATCGATCTCAATGAGCGGACGATGCGTCATTTCGATCCGGGCATGGAGATCGGCGTCATTCGCGACGTAAAAGTCATGCCGCTTCTCGGCGACTACTGGGTACCCGGACCCGTTGGCTGAGCGAAGCCATGGAGTAAAAATTGGATTTTTGCGCTCACTCTGCTCGAGTATCGCGCTTCGCTGATATCGGGGACGCTGGCGGCGCAAATGAGGGTTGGCTAGACGCCCTTAATTCGTCGCGCCCACAATCGGGTCCATGCCGCTCTTGACCAGTTCGGGGCGGGCCGCGGGCGAAGCGAGGAATTTGATCAGCGCCTTGCCGGCGTCGGGCTCTTTGGAAACGCTGGCGATCCCGGCGGAAAACACCGTGATCTGCTGCAAGGCGTCCGGCAGCGGGCCGATTATGTCAATGCCCTCGACGGGCTTCAGCTCGCTGATCTGCTGGAAGCCGAGTTCGGCGTCGCCATGGGCCACGATTTCGCCGACCGGGGTCGCCGGAATCTTCCGGGCCTTGTCCTTCATGGCCTCGGCAATGCCGAGCTTGGCGAACATCTCGGTCGAGACGTAGACGCCGCTGGCGCTGTCGGAATAGGCGATGGTTTTCGCCGCCAGCAGCGCGCGCTTGACCGCGTCCGCCGAGGAGATGTCCGGTCTCGGTGCGCCCGACTTCACGGCGACGCCGATCGGCGACCTGACCAGATCGACCGTGCTGTCTGATATGACCTTGCCCTTCTTCACGAGATCGCCGAGCGCGTAGCCAACCATGATCAGCACGTCGGCCGGTTCGCCGCGTTCCAGCCGCACCGGGATCGCATTGGTGGTCGTGCCCATCGACGGCCCGTAGGCGGTCAGCACCTTGTGGCCGGTGGCGCGTTCGAATTCGGGAACTAGCGCCTTGTAGGCGGCGGTCATTCCGCCCGAGATCATCACCCGGACCTCGGCGGCGCCGGCCGCGCCCGTCAGCAGGACGGCGCTGAAGAGGCCGAGCGCGAGGGCACGAAAAGAAATCGAAAGCCGCATGATAAATCCTCCCGGGGCGACTCTTGGATGGTCGACCTTGGAAGGGTTCTAGCGCGGGAAGGGGAGGGCGGCTAGAGCGAGGCGGGCGCATTTGCGCATTGGCCGTCATTGCGAGGAGCGAAGCGACGAAGCAATCCACGCTTTCTTTGTGCCGTACGATGGATTGCTTCGCTTCGCTCGCAATGACGTGGAAAAGGCGGGCCGCATCACCCTCACGAATTCACATGCACAAAGTCCCGCAGCAGCGGATAGATCTCGTTGTTCCAGCGTTTTCCCGAGAATACGCCGTAATGGCCGACGCCGGCCTGCATGTGGTGCACGCGGCGATAGGCGCGCACGCCGGTGCAGAGGTCCTGTGCCGCCAGCGTCTGGCCGATCGAGCAGATATCGTCCTTCTCGCCTTCCACCGTCATCAGGCCCATGCGCTTGATCGAGGCCGGGTTCACCGGCCGGCCGCGATGCATCAGGAGGCCCTGCGGCAGCAGGTGCTCCTGAAACACGTCGCGCACGGTCTCGATGTAAAATTCCGCCGGCAGGTCCATCACGGCGAAATACTCGTCGTAGAAAGTCTTGATCAGCTCCGCCTTCGCCTTCTCGCCTTTGGCGAGGTGATCGGCGAGATCGATGTGCTGCTTGATGTGGCGCTCGAGATTCATCGACACGAACGCGGTGAGCTGCACGAAGCCGGGATAGACCTGGCGGAACGCGCCCTTGCATTGCAGCGGCACGTAATTGATCAGGTTCTCCTCGAACCACTTGATCGGCTTGCTCTTGGCGAAATCGTTGACCTTGGTCGGCTGGATCCGCGTGTCGATCGGGCCGGCCATCAGGGTCAGCGTCGCCGGGCGGGCAGGGTGGTTGTCCTCCGACATCACGGCGGCCGCGGCCAGCGCCGAGACTGACGGCTGGCAGATCGCCACCATGTGCGAACGCGGCCCCATCTGCTCGAGGAACGTGATCAGGTGATCGGTATAATCCTCGAGGCCGAACCGGCCGGCGCCGAGCGGAATGTCGCGCGGGTTATGCCAGTCGGTGATGTAGACGTCGTGGTCCTGCAGCAGCGTCTTCACGGTGCCGCGCAGCAGCGTCGCGAAATGGCCAGACATCGGCGCCACCAGCAACAGTTTGGGCTGCTCCGGTGAATTCTCCTTCTTGAAGCGCAGCAGCGAACCGAACGGCGTCGAGAAGGTGACTTCCTCGGTCACCTCCAGCTCCTGGTTGCCGACCAGCACCTTGTCGATGCCGTAGGCCGGCCGCGCATAGGTCAGCGACGTCCGCGAGATCAGTTCGAGGGCCGCGGCAAGCCGTCCGAACACTTTGTCGGACATGCCTTGCGGCACCAGATTGAGATATTTCAGCGCCGCTCCGGCCCCGGTCCGCCATGGCGCCGTGAGGTCCATGTGGTTCTGATAGGCCTGGTACATCATTGACATCATTCACATCCGCCCCTGTCCGCTATTGCCATGCAATATCGACGCCAGAACGGGGCCCGGTCGTCCCTTAAACTGGCACGTGGCTTGCTGCGTAAAATACCCGACGCACACCGATTGGGCGGCGCTGCGGCCGACCGCGCGGGCTGTTGCGGCAGGCGTTCAGGGTTTGAGGAAAAGGCCAGATGGCGAAAACGACACTGACTATTTCCAGCAAGAACTATTCGTCATGGTCGCTGCGCGGCTGGCTGTTGACGAAGTTTTCCGGGCTGGAATTCGAGGAGGTCGTGACCGCGCCCGACGACGCGTCGGCGCGGGCCGAAATCCTGCTGCTGTCGTCGTCGATCCTGGTGCCGTGCCTGCGCCATGAGGGCGCGACCGTGTGGGATACGCTGGCGATCGCGGAGTATCTCAACGAGATCAAGCCGGACGCCGGCCTGGTGCCGACGGACCGCATCCAGCGCGCCCATTGCTGGTCGATCTGCGGTGAAATCCATTCCGGCTTCACGACGCTGCGCGCCTCGCTGCCGGTCAACCTGAAGGGCCATTTCCCGGGCTTCAAGATCTGGTCGCGGGCCCAGGCCGACATCGACCGGGTCTGCACCATCTGGCGCGAATGCCTGGCCGAATCCGGTGGCCCGTTCCTGTTCGGCGAGCGCACCATGGCCGATGCCATGTATGCGCCCGTCGTCACCCGCTTCATGACCTATGACGTCAAGCTCGAGCCCAAGCTTGCGGCCTACGCCAACACCATCATGGCCATGCCCGAGATGCAGGAGTGGATTGAGGCTGCCAAGGCCGAGCCCGCCGACATCGAAGAGCTCGAGGTCGAATATTAGGCAAGTCCCGCGGCGCGTTGCCCGTTTGAGGGGCTCATAGCCCGGGCAGGCCTTGCCCGAGCCGGTGCCAGCAAAGCTGCGGCGGCCGCGTTTGCCGCCGGTGCCCCGGTCAGGCTCCCCGAATCGTCGAACCCCGATTTCGGCTTCCCGCCAAGCGCTTCGCCGCGTTGGCGGCTGGCATGGTCAAA
The DNA here is from genome assembly GCF_900099825.1 of Bradyrhizobium ottawaense. NCBI lineage: Bacteria > Pseudomonadati > Pseudomonadota > Alphaproteobacteria > Hyphomicrobiales > Nitrobacteraceae > Bradyrhizobium > Bradyrhizobium ottawaense. The sequence continues at coordinate 5,418,779 of NZ_LT629693.1, forward strand.
TCGCCGCAGTCCGGCGGGTTTGGCGCGGATTTCGCATAGCAACATGCAGCCGTGAACGCGACGATGCGACGCTGCCGAAAATTTGGACGCCTTGCGTGGTCGCGATCTCGCGAACAAGAACCGTGGAGGCTTCGATGAATCAGCATGCCGTCGTCAGCAAATTCTCCCGTAACAAGCCGCTGTGGGAGTGACGCCATGTCATCCCAGGAGGAGTTAACCTTTGTCGTCGGCCGCTGGCTGTGGCCCTTCATGGTCGTGCTGTATGTAGGGCGTCGCCTCGGATTTTGGCCGATACCTAGCCGTGAACAACGGAGTACAGCGCTAAAGCAGTGATTCGGGCGCGGTTCGTTCCGTCCGCGTTCCGAACCTTAATACGACACGCGCGCGCGTCGCATTCTGGCACAAGGCGCGGCCGCTATGGCCGCGCCTCGGCCCTCGCTCGGATCGAACCGGGCTTTCTCAGATCGAATTGGCGCGCGGCAGCCGCCAACCGACGACGGTGGCCTCGACGGCGCCACCGGTCTTCTCATTGCGCCATTGGCCGTCGACCCAGCGGCAGGCAAATGGAAGCTGATAAGTGCCGCTGTGATCCTCGCAAAGCACCTCTACCGGCTGGTCCGGCGGCGGCTCGCCGCTGCCGTCGAATTGCGCCAGCCGCTTTTCACGCGTTGCCATCCAATCAATCTCCGTTGCCTGGGACCGCAAACCCTGGGGCAAAATTCTTGGGGTTTGAGTTCTGCGGCTAAATTCATCATCCGTAACGGCCGAAAGCACAGCGCCCGAATGAGGTATCAGTGTGGTATCTCTGGCGCCGGCGGCCGGCTTCGCGCAATTTGCTGTGATGGGCGCGCCGTCAAAAAGACTGAATGAGGATTTGATGATCGCCCGGACCGTTACGACCGCTTTCGCCGCTTCCGCGCTGCTGATGGCTGCCTTCGCGGCGACCGGCCACGCGCAGGACGTTCCCGGCATCGAAATCTGCACCGTCGAGAAGACCATGGAGCGGCGGACCAGTTGCCTGCAGAGCAACGTCGACTTCCTGCAGAAGACGATCGCCAAGCTGACATTGGACCATCAGCAGAAGATCGACGCGGCCAACCGGCAGATCGAGGGACTGAAGGGCACGGTGGTGGGCTTGATGAAGACGGTGGGCGATTTGCAGGCGGCGCAGAAGAAAACGGACGAGGATTTGAAGAAGAAGGCCGACGCCCCGCCGGCGAAGGATGCAGCGCCGGCGAAGGAGGGCACAAAGTAGTCATAGCGTTTTCGAGCGAAGCATGCCCTCGGACTTGATCCGGGGGTGGGCACCGGTTCGCGCGAAAGCGCGTCAAAATGAAAAGCTGCAGTCCGGTTCTGATTTAATCGGAGCCTAGGGAATCAGGCCTGCGGCTCGGTACGCTTCAACGATCTCGTCGAACACCGTCACGTCGCCGCGTCCTCGCGCGACCAACTGCGCGCCCTCGATGGCTGCGAATACCGCCTGCGCCTGGCGTTGAACTGCTTTCCTGACGGCGCCGGGCCTTCGCAGCGCCAACACCTTCGTCAGCCAGCGGATATTGAGCTCGGTGAATCGATCCACCTCGGATCTGACTTCCGCCGGCAGATCGTCGTGTTCGGCGGCCATGATCCCGCACAGGCACATCCGATTGTCGTTCAGCAACGCTGAGCGAAAAACCCGGGCATAGTTCTTCATGCATGCGGTCGGCTCCTCGGAGGCGGCGAGAAAGCCGTCGAGCAGCGCGGCGGCCTCGTCGGTATAGGTGCGCGCCAGCGCGGCTCCGAGGTCGCCCTTGGTCGGAAAGTGGTAGTGAATGCTGGCGCTCTTGACGCCGACTGCCTTGGCAATCTCTCGGAAGCTGAGGCCGTTGTAGCCGTGCGCCTGCACCGTTGCGCGTCCAGCGGCCATGATCGCCTCTCTGGTATCGGTCGTTCGCATTTTCGTGAACTCTCGAAGTTTATCTACCGATAGATAGACGTTGACGACGCAGAATAAAAGGCTAGATAGCGTTACCTATCTATCGATAGATATATAAATCGAAAGGCCATCCCCATGAAGATCTACGATCGTCCCGGCTTTCCCAACCCTTCCCGTATCCGCATCGTGCTGGCCGAAAAACGCCTTGAGAACAGAATCGAGTTCGTCAGCGTCGATCTGATCGGCGCCGAGCACAAGCAGCCACGTTTTCTCGCCATCAATCCATCCGGCAAGATTCCGGTGCTCGAACTCGATGACGGCACCTTGATCTCCGAGTCCACGGCAATCACCGAATATCTGGACAATCTGGATGGCAATCCGACTCTCACAGGCAAGACGCCGCGCGAAAAGGCCACGGTTCACATCCGTGCGGAAGCCGAGCTGATGGGCGCCGTGGACGGCTATTTCCATTATGCGACGCCGGGTCTCGGCGATGCGATGCAGCCCTATGTGAGTCCGGAATGGACCGGCCGACAGGAATGGGGCCAAAGGCAAGGCGCGAAAGCCATCCAGGGCATGAAATATTTCGATGGCGTGCTGAAAAGCCGCCCCTTCGTCGCCGGCGAGGCGTTCTCGATGGCTGACATCACGGTCTTCGCGAGTCTCGATTTTGCCGAGGCCGCTGGGTTGGCGATTCCGCCCGAGCTCGCTTCACTGGCGGCCTGGCGAACGAAGGTTTCAGAGCTGCCGAGCGTGAAGAAGCGCAGCGGTCAGGCGTTCCTTCCGGAAGACCTCAAGCGCTTCGGCCTGTAACCGCTGTGAGCGCTGTGATCGCCTGACGAACCGGCACACCCTGTGTGTCACAGAATGCGCCGGATCGAAGCGAAGCTTACGAGTTCTTCTCGCCCGACATGACAGGTCCGAACAGTTCCCAGCTCTCGCCCTTGAACTTCATCATCTGAAGCTGTTCGAGCGGGGCAAAGTCTGTCGGGCTGGTCTTGATCTTGGTGCCGGGCAGGTAGACGCCGAGTTCGAAGTTCAGGTTGGCCGCCTGCTTCATGACGTTCTCGCGCGTGAGGTCGTCGCCGCATTGCTTGAGCACCTGGACGATGCCTTGCGCTACGCCATAACCGAAGGTGGTCGCGGCGTCTTCCTGGTCGCCTTCCGGATACCACTTGGTCATGAAGGCGCGCCACTCGTTCATGGCCGGATCGTTCTTCCACTGCGGGTCCTTGGGATCCTTCAGGTAGGCCGCGCTCAGGATGTCCTGGCTGTTATCATAGCCGGCAGGCTTCATGACGCCGCCGACCGATGCGGATACGTTGGTCAGGAACTGCACCGGATGCCAGGCCAGTTCGCCGATTTTCTTGATCGCCTGCGCTGCGAATTTCGGCGTTGCGATGTTGATGAAGATGTCGGGATTGGCGCCCTTGATCTGCACCACCTGCGAATCCACCGTCGGCGAACTCGTCTCGTAGGAGCTTTCGACGACAATCAGCTTGTTGGCCAGTTCGCCGAGCCCTTCGCGCAGCCCGATCACATAGTCCTTGCCGAAGTCGTCGTTCTGATACAGCACGCCGATGGTCTTGCCGGGATAGTTCTGCAGAATGTATTTCGCGTAGATGCGGGCTTCGACCTGGTAGCTCGGCTGCCAGCCCATGGTCCACGGAAAATTCTTCGGATCGTTCCATTTCGCCGCACCGGTCGACACGAAGATCTGCGGCACTTTTTTCGCGTTCATGTACTTCTGAATCGCGGTGTTGCCGGGGGTGCCGAGCGGGTTGAAGATCAGCAGCACCTCGTCGCTTTCGACCAGCTTGCGCGCCTGCTCCACCATTTTCGGCGGGCTGTAGCCGTCATCATAGCTGATGAAGTTGATCTTGCGGCCGTTGATGCCGCCTTCGGCATTGATCTTGTTGAAAAACGCCGCTTCGGTCTTGCCGATCGTCGCATAGGCGGACGCGGGCCCCGAATAGGGCATGATGTTGCCGATCTTGATCTCGGTATCGGTAGCACCCGGGTCGTATTTCTTCTGGGCGTTGGCGGTGCTTGCGACTGCGACGGCGAGTAATCCCGCGAGCGCAAAAGATGTGACATGCTTCGAGACACGGTAGTCCATTCATCGTCCTCCCTGACGTGCTGGCCGAAGGCTCTTGCAGTCTTAATTATAGGGCAGCTTGGTGAGCCGTCGGATCAATGCAGGCGGCGAGTATGCACGATTGGAACCATGTTACTAGCGCAGCCTTTAGTCGTTAATTTCCGCTATGCGGAACAAACGGGCGTTCCGGCCCGGGCGAGCAAGTACTGTCAAACGAAGCGCGCGCCGAACGATCATGATGGCGCCGCTTCGAACGAGAGCTGTCGTCCATGAATCCAGCCCAGAAGGCGCTCTGGTACATCGAAAGCCATCTGGCCGCGCCGTTGACGCTTGACGAGATCGCCGGCGTCAGCGGCGTCTCGCGCTTCCATCTGGTGCGGGCGTTCGGCGCCGCGACCGGGCTTTCGGTGATGCGCTACGTGCGTGCCCGCCGCCTGAGCAAGGCGGCGCGCGCGCTTGTCGCCGGCGCGCCTGACATTCTCAGCCTGGCGCTGGATGCGGACTACAGCTCCCACGAAGCCTTCACCCGCGCGTTCCGCGAGCATTTCGGCGTCACGCCCGAAGCGGTCCGCGCCGCAACCTGCCTCGATCATCTCAGGCTACAGGAGCCCATCGTCATGAACTCGACCGCGCTCGATCATCTCAATGCCCCGCGCTTCGAAACCTCCAGGCCGTTGCTCGTCGCCGGCATCAGCGAACGCTGCACCCACGAGAACGGCGGCGCCGGCATTCCGAACCAGTGGCAGCAGTTTCACCACTCCGTCGATCACATCCCGGGGCGGATCGGCAAGGTGGCTTATGGCGTCTGCTGCAATGGCGACGACGCCGGAAATTTCGACTACATCGCCGGCGTCGAAGTCGCCGATTTCTCCGACCTGCCGCGCGAATTTTCCCGCGTGCGGATTCCCGAGCAGAAGTACGCGGTGTTCACCCACTCCGAACACATCTCCACCATCCGCCGTACCGTCAACACGATCTGGAATCACTGGCTGCCGGTGTCCGGCTTCAAGGCCGCCGACGCGCCGAACTTCGAGCGCTACGACGAGAAGTTCGATCCGGCGACCGGCAATGGCGGGCTGGAGATATGGATTCCGGTGCGAGAGTAGGGCGGCTCGGGATGGGTCGGCGACTTGTCCTGAAGCGAAATCCACCACCGTCGGGGCGAGTGCCCAACTGCGCCTTTCCTAGCAACGCTTGCTGACAATTTACGCAACGCAACATCCGTGTTCTTCGCGGCGTACGGATGAGGGGCCCCCGCCACGTCCAGCGCTGGCTGATGTAACAGCCTGTGCGAACTAGCCTTTTTTCAACGGGCTCATCCTCTGCGAGTCGATGTGACGGTCCGGGCCCCAACTGGCCCAAATTTCGCATTGCAGCATGCATCGTGAGGCCCGGAATCGACGAGCGATTCCGAGCGCCCTGCCAGGCAGAGCAGCAAATTGAACATGCCTCAGATCTCGTCGAACCATTCGGATTGGAGGGTGTCATGAACGTGCACGCCGCGATCGATCTCAAAATGCCCGGCCTTAGGCGCCCGAACGGCGATCCCCTCCGCCTGAACAACACGAATTTCGTGGCGATCGATCGCGACAAGGATGCGTCACACGAGGCGACGTATCGCCCGCAGGCACTCTACAACCGAGCGAACGAAGGCTTTCATGCCAACAACGAAACCTTCCTGCTTCACGAAGTTTCGACCAATCTGCCGATTTACCTCCCCGATACCGGCCCCACCGATTTCCATCTTCACCTGCCGCCGGGCGGTTACCAGCTCGTGCTGGTCACGTCGGGCACGTTCACCTTCGATTACGACGGCCGGTTTTACTACGTCGCCCCCGGTGCGGTGATGCTGCAGAGCGCGATTGTGCATCGCCAGCTGTTTTACACCTGGTCGGGACTATCCACGGAAGAGAACCTGAAAACGCCGCAGACCGTGGTGCCGGATCCGATGTCCATGGGCTATTCCGGCAAGTTTCTGGAAGCCTTCATTACCGATCCCACGACCTTTCCCAACCCGACGGTGGTGGGTCCGGATCAGATCAACGAAGCGGAAACGCCACGCGTGGCCTGGAGCCATCCGCTGCACGATCGCCCGGCCGATGCCGGCTTCTGGCTTCAGGATCCGCTGGAGCTGGACGCGCTCTACAAGCCGCTGGCGGCTGGCACACCGATCAAATCAGCCGGCCCTGTTTATGTGCGCGATATCGGTATAGAGGTTCCGAGCGGTCGTCTGACGACGGGGCACATCATTGCGACCGACCCGCGTGGTCAGTCACTCCTGCCGAAGAGCACTTCGGCAGCGGCGGACACCGCCTTTCTCGACAGGGGTGAGGTCGTCATCTATCGCGTCATTCGCGGCACGGCCGCATTTGCCAACAGCGCCGGGGAGAATTTCGAACTTGCGACCGGCGATACCGTGACGGCGGGCAAGAACACCATCAATCTCGTGGGCGTGGGCGAAAATACCCAGATCCTCCGGCTGGGCTTGCTGAAAGGCATGGAGAATCTGCGGAGTTGGACGCCGACGCAGCGTGACGAAATCGACGGCCTGGCTGGTCAAATCATTACGCGGAAGGACATTCGTCCGCTGCGTACCGAAGGCAAGCCGGTCGGATATTTGTACGAGTAGGCCGGCAAGTCGCATCTCACGCAGACGCGTAGGGCGGATTAGCGACAGCGTAATCCGCCATTGCATTTGAGACGGCGGATTACGCTGCGCTAATCCGCCCTACATCAATCCCTATTTCGGCGCACTCTCATTGACGGGGCTGGACGATCTTCATGTCTGCGGCGCCGCCGCCGGGCGAATCCAGCAACACATTGATGGCCATGGTGCTGACCCAGGCCAGCATGCCGGCAGCCGCCGCAAGGGCGATGCAAAGCACAGCCAGGTTTGAAAATCTGCGAAACATCTGAATCCTGCCGCGAGCAAAACTCCGACGGGCGAATTTGGTTCCTGGACAATTTGTCACCGGGCCGCGCCGTTGACAGTCTCACGATCCAACGCGGCAAAAATCTGATCGGGACAGCAGAAAAATGACGTCATCCGCAAGAGTTGAAGCGCATTGCCTGGACGCAGATGTGTGGTGGAGTTGATGGACCGGCCGGATCGCGAGGAACCGGACGTCGCGATGCTCACCTTCTACGAAAACCGGGCGGGCAAGAACCTCTCCGCCACCCGCAAGACGAAGATCGAGAAAGCCAAGGACGAACTCAGCTGTACAACAGGGCGTGATTATCCCGCTGCCAGAGCGGTTGCCCAACTGAAATCGTAGTGCGCACTGATCGCTTTCATCATGATCGTCGTCGTCAATACGAAGATGATTTGCAGCAGCGTGCGCGTCGTGAAAACCCGATTTAACAAAGCCATGTGATGCTCCCCTGGGCCGGTCATATACGGCACCGGAGGTGCGTTGTCAGCAGCCACAGATCTGTTCCAGCGGGGAACTTGAAACGAGCCCGATCTCGCATTCGAGGGCTTCGATGCAGATGCGTGCGGCGGGTTGCGCTCCCGCCAACCCGCCCAGCGCTCTGTTAAACGGAGTCTTTCACGACCTTCAGCGGAGATGCCTTGACCGACTTGCTGGCGGGCTTGGCCGCGAACTCCATAGGCTCTTTCGTGAAGGGATTGATCCCGCTGCGGGCCTCGGTAGCAGGCTTGTGCACGACCGACATTTTGACGAAGCCGGGAATAACGAACTCGCCTGCTTCATTCAATTCCTTGTAGCCGACGGTCGCCATCTGCTCCACGACGGACTTTACATCTCCCTTGGAGATCTGTGTTGCCTCTGCGATTGCATCGATCAATTGGTTCTTGGTCATCTTTGCCATAATAGGTTCCTTTGGAGAAAGCTTCCGCGCCGCGCCGGGCGTCTCGTGACGACGTCGCGACGTGCTGTCGTTCATGCCGGTGCTCGTAAACTCACCGGGCTTTAAACCCATCGAGGCTGAAAATGCAAGGCGCGGGCGGAGATCTGATCAGCGATAGTGTGATCCATCACTCATGGCCGACACAGCGGCGATGTACGCTATCGCTAGCGTATAGGGCGAACGGCGCTAATCGCAACCCGACGGGCAAATCACCCCAAGATGTGGGTCAACTCCTTCATATGAAAATTATCCTCTTTGTCGGTTGCTAGACTCAACCCTACAACTTCGGCCATCCCGTCCCGGCAGAGGGGCGTTGGCCATCGTCACGAACGTGGGGCGGGGAGCGGTGGACGCGGCAGCGTCGGCACGAGCGCAATTGCAGGGCGGGTTTCCCGTGAGCGATGAAGCGGCGTGCAGACGAACGGCGCCAAAGCCCGGTAGAGCCATTTGGCGAAGACGGGCGGCTGCGTACGGCAAAACCGTGTGGACCTGGCATCCGTTGCTGATGTCAAGCTGGCGGAGGCGATGTCGACCCGACCGGGTTTCGATCAGCCTTAATCCGTCAGCGACGGTGACAAAAACGAATTCGTCGCCGGGGTGAGCACGGCATAAGCCGTAAAGCCATTGCGCAGGGAATGTCGGATCGCCTCCGCTGAACCTGTATGCTCGTGTGCGCATCTTTCGCATCATTTGCACGCGAGACCGCGGGTGCAGCGTGCATCCGGCATTCCCTGCGCCCTCTGATTCACATGGGGCGAAAGCAATCGCAAAACTCCGGGTGCATCGCGCCGCGGGATTACTTTCCGCTGTCATCGTCCGCCTTGTGCGCAATTGCGCACTGGGGCGGACGATCCAGTATTCCAGCGACGCCGACGATGAGCCGATAAGCCTCGGCGTACTGGATACCCCGCATGCGCGGGGTATGACGGCGGTGGTTGGAGGGAATACCTGTTGCGCATGCCGTCGGGTTGGCAACCCCTGATGACTTTGCCATAACTGGAACAACGAAATGTTGCGCGTGCGGGGTCGATCTGGAATCCGCCTGCAGCCAAAGCAAGCCGGGAGGATTTCATGGCCAATATCCGCGTTCTCGCCACCGATCTGGAATTTCCCGAAGGGCCGGTGGTGATGCCCGACGGCTCGGTGGTGCTGGTCGAAATCCGTGGGCGTCGGCTGACGCGGATCTGGCCGGACGGGCGCAAGCAAGTGGTCGCGGAAATCCCCGGCGGCCCCAACGGTGCGGCGCTTGGTCCCGACGGCAAGATGTATGTCTGCAACAACGGCGGTTTTAGCTGGATTCCAACGCGGAATACCTTCATGCCGGGTCCGCCGTCGGCAGCCGAATATATCGGCGGTTCGATCCAGCGCGTCGATCTAGGGAGCGGCAAGGTCGAGACCGTGATGGATAAAGTCGGCGAACATCCGCTGAAGGGGCCGAACGACCTGGTGTTCGACAAACACGGCGGGCTCTGGTTCACCGACCTCGGCAAGCGCCGCGCCCGCGACATGGATGTCGGCGCGTTCTACTACATCAAGCCCGGCATGCAGGAGGTCGTCGAAGGCGCGTTCGGCATGATGCCCGCCAACGGCATCGGCCTGTCGCCGGACGAGAACATCGTCTATGTGGCGGAGACGCCGACCGCGCGGCTGTGGGCGTTCGATCTGTCCGCGCCCGGCGAGGTCAAGCCGCGTGATCCGATCTATCGCGGCGAACGCGGCAAGCCGATCGCCGGTCTCGGCGGCTACCAGATGTTCGACTCGCTGGCGGTGGAAGCCTCCGGCAATGTCTGCGTCGCGACGCTGATCTCGGGTTGCATTTCCGTGATCGCGCCCGACGGGAAAATCGTCGAGCAGGTCGAGACCGGCGACCGCATGACCACCAATATCGCTTTCGGCGGCCCCGATCTGAAGACGGCCTACATCACGCTGTCAGGCAAGGGTGAGCTGATTGCGATGGACTGGGCACGGCCCGGTCTGGCGCTGAATTTTTTGAACAAGAAGTGAAGTCATTCCGGGGCGATGCGGAGCATCGAACCCGGAAGTTCGAGATTCCGGGTCTGGTGCTTACGCACCATCCCGGAATGACCACCTCACGATCGGAGTTTTGAATGCCCTTCCTTGAACCTGTCACCCTACGCGGCGCGCATGCGCGGCTCGAACCGCTGTCGCCAGACCAATGCGACGGGCTCACCGAAGCCGTCAGCGACGGCGATCTGTGGAAGCTCTGGTACACCGCCGTTCCCACGCCCGAAGGCATGCGCAAGGAAATCGATCGCCGGCTCGGCTTGCTCGCCGCGGGCGCGATGCTGCCGTTCACGGTCTTTGACGCCGAGGGCAAGATCGCGGGCATGACGACCTACATGAACGTCGATGCGGCCAACCGCCGCGTCGAGATCGGCTCGACCTGGTATGCCAAGCGTGTGCAGCGCAGCGCGGTCAACACGCAGTGCAAATTGCTGCTGCTGACCCACGCGTTCGAGAAGATGAATTGCATCGCGGTCGAGTTCCGCACGCACTTCTTCAATCACCAGAGCCGCCGCGGCATCGAGCGGCTCGGCGCCAAGCAGGACGGCATTTTGCGCAGCCATCAGATCGCGCCGAACGGCACGTTGCGCGATACCGTGGTTTACAGCATCATTGCCGCCGAATGGCCCACCGTGAAGGCCCATCTCACCTATCAACTCAACGACAAGCCGCGGTAACGTCAGCCGCGCCAGAAAAGACAAAATGGAAACGTTCGATTACGTGATCATCGGCGCCGGCTCCGCGGGCAGCGTGCTCGCCAACCGGCTCAGCGAGGATTCCTCGACCCGCGTCTGCGTGCTCGAAGCGGGGCCGACCGACTGGCATCCCTACATTCATCTGCCGGCCGGCTTCATCAAGACGTTCCACATGAAGAGCATCAACTGGGCCTATCAGCAGGAGGTCGGCCCGTGGACAGGCGGCCGCAGCATCTATGCGCCGCGTGGCAAGACGCTGGGCGGTTCGTCCTCGATCAACGGCCATATCTACAACCGCGGCCAGCGGCAGGATTTCGACACCTGGGCGCAGCTCGGCAATCGCGGCTGGGGCTATCCGGATATCTTGCCCTACTTCAAGCGGCTGGAACGACGGATCGGTGAAGGCGACGAAACGTTTCGTGGGCGCGACGGCAATCTGACCGTCACGACCATGGATTGGCAGGATCCGCTGTGCGAAGCGTTCATGGAGGGGGCCGTCAGTCTCGGCATACCCAAAAATCCCGACTACAACGGCGCGATCCAGGAGGGCGTGTCGTACTGCCAGCGCACGATCGAGAACGGCCTGCGCATGAGTGCAGCGAAGGCGTTCCTGCATCCGGCGGTGAAGCGGGGGAACGTCGATGTGCGGACGCACGCGCATGTCACCAACATCATCTTCGAAGGCAAGCGCGCCGTCGGCGTGCGCTACCTCAAAGGCGGTAAGGGCGGTACGCCGGTCGAGGTGCGCGCCAGCAAGGAAGTCATCCTGTCCGGCGGCACCTACAATTCGCCGCAGGTGCTGCAACTGTCCGGCGTCGGCTCGCCGGAATTGCTGGGTTCGCTCGGCATCGAGGTGCGTCACGCGCTGCCGGGCGTCGGCGAAGGCCTGCAGGACCACTACGCGCCGCGCACCGTCGCGCGCGTCAAGAACATCCGGACCATCAATGAAATGCGCCGCGGCCTCAGCCTCTGGGTCGAGGCGCTGAAATGGGCGACCACGCGGCGCGGCCTGCTCTCGCTGTCGCCGACCATGGTCTATTGCTTCTGGCATTCCGGCGAGACCACCGAGAGCTCCGATCTTCAGCTCACCTTTACGCCGGCGAGCTACAAGGAGGGCGTGCAGGGCCAGCTCGAGGACGAGCCCGGCATGACCATAGCGTCCTGGCAGCAGCGCCCCGAAAGCCGCGGTTATGTCCGACTGCGTTCGGCCGATCCGTTTGCGCCGCCGATCATCCAGACCAATTATCTGGTCGAGGAGCTTGACCGCCGCGTCGTCGTCGCCGGCATGAAGCTGGCGCGCCGGCTGATGGCCTCCGCGCCGCTGTCGCAATATTACGCCTACGAGGACTTCCCGGGGCCGAAGGTGCAGAGCGACGATGAATTCCTCGCCGCCGCCACCGAGCGCGGCACCACCACGTTCCATCCCGGCTGCACCTGCCGCATGGGGCCGGCGGATGCCAAATGGGCCGTGGTCGACGATCAGTTGCGCGTGCACGGCCTGCAGGGCCTGCGCGTGGTCGACGCCTCGATCATGCCGCGGATGATCTCGGCCAATCTCAACGCCTCGACCTTGATGATCGCCGACAAGGCCTCCGACATGATCCGCGGCAAGGCGTCGCCGGAGGCCGTGAGGTTGCCGCAACACGCCTGAGGAATCCCATGGCCGAGGAAGCGTTTGACCAGGACGCTTGGCTGAACCGGATCGGATACCGGGGATCGCGCGAACCGACGCTGATGACGCTGCGCGGCCTGGTTGCGGCACATGCTGCGGCGATTTCCTACGAGAGCATCGATGTGCTGCTCGACCGGCCGCCGAAGCTCGATCTGGATTCGCTGCAGCGGAAGATGATCGCAAGCCGCCGTGGCGGTTATTGCTTCGAGCAAAATATGCTGTTTCGCGGCGGCCTGCGCGCGCTCGGCTTCGACGTCACGAGCCTGCAGGCCCGCGTCGTGCGTGGACTCGCAATCGACGCCCCGCGGCCGATGCTGCACATGGTGCTTCAGGTCAATCTGCCCGACGGTGCGTTTCTTGCCGATGTCGGGTTTGGCAATCTGGCGCCAACGGCGCCGCTGCGATTGTCCGCGGATGTCGAACAGGAAACGCCGCATGAGGTCATGCGGTTCATCCGGATGGGGGAAGAACTGACCCTGCAATCGCGGCTGGGTGAGCAATGGCAGCATATTTATCGCGTCGTGCTGTTGCCGCGCGTCGACGCCGAGTACGAGATCTGTAACTGGTTTACGGCAAGCCACCCGGACAGCCCATACCGCCGCAATCTGATCGCCGCGCGTCCCGGGTCCAACCGGACCAGGATCACGCTCTTCAATGCCAGGCTGAATGTCCGCCATGCCAATGGCGAGGTCGAGCGCCGGATGCTCACCGGAATGGCCGAGTATCGTGAGGTGCTCGAAGCGACGTTCGGGCTGACCTTGTCTGACGACGATCTGGCCTTGGCGCTGGACACCGTTGCGCGCAAGAGCGCGCCGGGCGCGCCGCATCCGTTCTTTGCCTAGGCTTCCGGACGGTACAGCGTGTCGATGGTGACGACGCCGATCGCGCGCGAGACGCAGGGACAGATCTTGCGGTTGCCCTGCTTCTGGGCATCGCTGAAGAACACGTCGCGATGATCGATCTCGCCGTCGACGGCCACGACATCGACGGCGCAGACGCCGCATTCGCCACGCTGGCAGTCCGACATCACCTCGAAGCCGGCGCCGTTCAGCGCGTCGAGCATCGAACTGGTTTGCGAAACCACCAGCTCGGTGTCGGAATCCTTCAGGCGCACGCGGAATTCCGACGTCGGCATGAGGCCGCTCGAACCAAAAGTCTCGTAGCGCAGGTCGGCCGGTGCGCGGCCGGCGGCGTTCCAGGCGCGGCGCGCGGCCTCCAGCATCCGCATCGGTCCGCACATCACGGCGATGGCGTCATCGGGCAGGGCGCGCAACGTGGCATCGAGATCGATCCGTTCGCCCCGATCGGCGGCATGCACGGTCAGGCGGTCGCCGAGCAGCGCGGACAATTCGTCGAGGAACGCGGCGTCGCCGCGCGATTTCACGGCGTAGTGCAGGCGCAGGTCAACGTTCCGGCGGTGCAAGGCGGCCGCGATCCCCGTGATCGGCGTGATGCCGATGCCGCCCGCGATCAGGCAATAGTTTTTCCGGCTCCAGTCGATCTCGATCAGCGACGCCGGCGTCGAGATTTCGATCCGCGCGCGGGGCTGCAAATTCCACATGCCGCGCGAGCCGCCGCGGCTGTCCGGCGCCAGCCGCACCGCGATGCGATAGGTGCCGGGATCGCTGTTGCCCACCAAGGAATAGGATCGCCGTGCCGGCTGTCCGTCGATCAGCACGGCGACACCGATGTGACTGCCGGGCGGGCAGGGCGGCACCTGGCCATAGTCGGGACGCAGGCGGAATTCGCGAATCGTCGGCGTCACGTCGCGGATATCATTCACGGTGCACCAGCTCCATTGCTCGGCAAAGCGCATGGCGGGTCCCTAGTCGGCGGGCGATTTGAGCAGAGCGAGCGCGGGCAAGAGGTCGAGATGCGCGCGGTTGCGCAGCGCCAGCCGCAGATTGCGGGCGGCGAGGCGGGAGTGTTCGCGCATGACGGCTTCGGCGCGCGCGCCCTCACGGTTCTCGATGGCGTCGACCACGATGCGGTGATGATCCTGCGCGATCAGCAGGATCTGATGCGCCTCGGGGAGCGCCGACTGCGCCATCACGAAGCCGCTCGGGGAAGCGAACGGCAGCGCCGAGACGCGGTCGATCTCGCGGATCAGCGGCGCGCTGGCGGACAGTTCGTTGAGGATGGCGTGAAAGCGCGCGTTCATGGTCACATAGGCCGAAAAGGCTTCGACTGAAATCGGATCCTGCCGGACCAGTTGATCGATGTCGGCGAGGCATTCCTTCAGCGGCTCGAGGCTGCGGGCGCTGACGCCGCGCTCGGCGGCAAAACGGGCGGCCAGCCCCTCCAGCGTGCCGCGCAGCTCGATCGAATCGAGAATGTCGCGCTCGGTGAACGCCTTCACCATGAAGCCGCCGGACGGGATCGCCTGCAGCAGGCCTTCATCCTCGAGCCGGACCAGCGCCAGCCGCACCGGCGTTCGCGACACGCCGGTGATGTCGACGGCCTGCAGTTCGGAAATGCGTTCGCCCGGCCGCAACTGGCCGGACAGGATCATGTCGCGCAGCGCGAGCTGTGCCCGCACGGTCTGCGAGACGGAGCGTTCGGCATCGCGTTCGCTCATGGCTTACTCCGCGGCTTGCGCGTGTTGCGGGGAGGTCTCGCGCGCCACCATCTTGTCGATCACGCGCCGCGCCCACATCGCGCCGGCGTCGATGTTGAGATTGTAGAAGGTGCGGTCCGGATTGGCGTCCATCGCGCGCTGCTGCGCTTCGAGGATGATTTCATCCTCCTTGAAGATGCCGGAAACGCCTTCGCGGATCTCGGTGGTGAGCTTCTGCTCGGTGATGCGGTGGTTGCGCACCAAGGCCCAGAAATAGTGACAGGTGGTTTCGGTCTCCGGCGTCATGGTGTTGAGCACGAAGCCGTTGACGCCCTGCGAGCGGTCGCCGTCCGGCGCGCCGGACCCGGCCGGCGCCACGCCGACGTCGATGTTGACGGTGCCGGGCGCCTGGAAATGGATGATCTGCCAGCGGTCGACCGGACCGGGCTTCTGCAATTGCGCGGCCCAGAACGGCGGCGCTTCGATGCCGCGCATCCAGCGCGTGACCGTGACCGTCTGGTCGCCGTGGGTAACGTCGAACGGCGCCTCGGCGACGTGGTCGTTGCCGATGCTGGATCCGTGCACGAAGGTCTCGTGGGTAAGGTCCATCAGATTGTCGACCACGAGGCGATAGTCGCACTTCACATGGATGGTCTTGCCGTCGCCGGCCCAGGCCGGGTCGTCGTTCCAGTGCATGTCCGGCACCAGCGAAGGGTCCGCGAGCGCCGGATCGCCCATCCACAGCCAGACGAAACGATGGCGTTCGACCACCGGATAGGCGCGCACGCAGGCCGACGGGTTGATGGTCTCCTGCGAGGGCATGTAGGTACAGCGGCCCTGCGCGTTGTATTTCAGGCCGTGATAGCCGCAGACCACGGTGTCGCCGTCGAGCCGACCCTTCGACAGCGGCACCAGACGATGCCAGCAGGCATCTTCCAGCGCGCTGACCTGTCCGTTGGACTGGCGGTACATCACGACATGCTTGCCGCAGATCGTGCGGGGAAACAGCGCGTGCTTGAGATCGACGTCCCAGGCGGCGGCATACCAGGCATTGAGCGGAAAAGAGGTGGACATGGCTGCAGTCCCGTTGGTTGGGTCCATTATGTATACATAAAACTCGAAAGTAAGCAAAATGTTATCAACATACGGTAAAATATAACCGGTAGAGTATACATATTAGTGAGATGGTGCGTGCGGATTGCTAGCCGCCGATCGGGAACCTCACAAATGAAGGCCATCGACATAAGATAAGTATTCTTATAATTTGAATACTTAGTTTCTCGAGGGTGCCATGCCCGAGCCTGACGCTGGACCGACCAAAATGTCTCCGGTGCTACCCTCTCACCGGGTGCCGGCCCATCTGGCCCGCCGCTTTCATCAAATCTGTCTTGGCGTCACCGCGGAGATTCTCGCGGGCGAGGATTTGACGCCGCCGCTTTGGGGAGTCATCGCCGCCGTTGTGGAGGAGTCGGGAGGCGGCCAGCGACAGATTGCGAACCGCATAGGGGTCGATGAGGTCACCTTCGGCCAGATGATCGAGTTTCTGGAGGGCAAGGGCCTCGTCGAACGAAAGATCGATCCCGACGACCGGCGCGCGCGCAAGCTCTATGTGACGCAGGCGGGAGCAGACTTGCGCCGCCGCTTGCGGCCCGCCTTGCTTGCCGCGCAGGAGCGGTTATTGGCACCGCTTTCGAAAGCCGAGCGTGTCGCTCTTCTGGACATGCTGGTCCGCGTGATCGAGGCGAATGATTCCTACGCCCGCCCTGGCAACGGTCGACGAAAACCACAGCGCAAATCCAAAACCACGAATGGAGGGCAGCCATGACGATGTTCTGGCGGTTGCCGACCACCTCAACTTGCTCGGCCGATTCTTTGGAATCGGAAAAGGCCGGGGGTGCCGTCGCGCGACGATTGTCCTTGCTGGCTGCGCTCGCCATTTGCGCTGCAATCACGGCCTGGCCAATTGCCGCCCGGGCCGAGTGGCCGGAACGCCCGGCCAAACTGATTGTGACGTTTCCGCCCGGGAGCGCCAACGATGCGGCGGCTCGGATATTTGCCGATGCGCTCGGCAAGAGGTGGGGCAAGCCGGTCGTGGTTGAGAACAAGACCGGCGCCGAAGGCACCATAGGGGTGGGGTCTTTCGTCTCGAACCAGGATGATCACACGCTCCTGTACACTGTCGCAGGATCGATCACCGTGGCACCGTTGCTGATCGACAACCTGTCGTACGATGTCGATCGAGATCTGGTGCCGATCGCGGCCACCACCTCGATCGTGTTGACGCTTGCAGTCAACAACGAATTGTCGATCCAGAGCATCCCCGAACTGATCGCCGTATTGCGCTCCAGCCCGGGCAAGTATGCCTGGGCATCCGGGCCGACCTTGCCGCGATATGTCTTTGCCGCGTTTCTGAAGCGAAATGATTTGCAGATGAATTTCGTCAGCTATCGCGACGCGTCGCAACCCCAGGCCGATCTTGGCGAAGGTCGGATACAGGTCCTGTTGACCTCCTTGACCGCATCCTCCTCCCCGGTACAGACGGGAAAGGCGCGTTTTCTTGCGGTGGTTAATCCGAGCCGCGCTGCCGCATTACCCGATATCAAGACCGCTCGCGAACTCGGTCACCCCGAGCTTGAAATCGATGGACTGGGCGGAATTTTCGTGGGCCGAGCCATGTCGGAAGCGCTGCGGAACCGAATTGCCGCGGACGTCGCCGCGATCTGCCGGGACCCCGACGTCAGCCGAAAATTGGAGGCGGCTGGACACAACGTGCTGAGCGGCACAACCGAGGAGCTGAGGGCGGGGATCGAAAAGCAACGCGCATGGCTGGGTGAAGTAACCAAAATAATCGATATCCGAAACGCGCATTAGCGCAGAGCGATAGGCCGCCCCCATGTCGTCACCCACATCGGCTCTCAAGCTTTTCGATCTGATGCAGTCGCATCGCGTGACGGTCGTGATCTACGTCGCGGCCAAGCTCGGGATCGCCGAGTTGCTGCGGGACGGGCCGCAGGCGCCATGCGAGCTCGCAAAAGCGACAGGCGCGGACGAACGAGCGCTGGGGCGCCTGCTCACCGCACTTTCGACCATCGGCATATGTTCGCGGGTCGGCGAAGATCGATATGCACTGACGGAAATGGGCAGCCATCTCGATGGTGCGGCGGATCAGTCCTTCAAGGGTTGGATGATCTTTGAAGCCGAAATGCTTGCCAAATCCTGGAGCGGAATGCTCGAGTCGATCATGACCGGCAAGACGGCCGCGCAACTTTTGAACCTTAGCAGCAGTTTTGAGCTGATGGCCCGCACGCCGGCGAACATCGCCATATTCAACACGGCAATGGCGGATCTGACACGTCTTGTGACACCGGACATCCTTCGGGCATACGACTTCAGCCGCATATCTCACTTGATGGACGTCGGAGGAGGCTCAGGCGAACTGCTCGGCGCCGTCGCAACGCAATACCCGCGTCTGCGCGGTACCGTTTTCGATCTTGCCAGATGCGCCGAGAGCGCCAGCAATCATCTCCAGCACGTCGGGGTTGGCGACCGCGTTGAATTTGTCGCGGGTGATTTCTTTGAAACGATTCCGGCTGTCGCCGACACGATCATCCTCAAGAGCGTGATTCACGATTGGGACGACGCGCGCAGCGCCTCAATACTTCGGAATTGCCACAAGGCGCTCCCGCAAAGCGGGACATTGCTGTTGGTCGAACGAATAATGCCGGAATCGCCGACCGTGTCAGACAACGACAAGGCTCATGCGCTGAGCGACCTGAATATGCTTCGCGGTCCCGGAGGTCTTGAGCGCACCAGCCAGGAATATCACCATCTGCTCGCCGCAAGCGGTTTCGGCGTGACCTCGATTTACCCGGCCGGCCGCTACAGCGTGATCGAGGCTCGGGTTGGCTGATGGCGATCTGGCGACCAGCCAACCGACGAGGAATGCCGGAGCCTCAAGACACGGATGTCAGGCGCCGTACACGAAGGCCTTGTCCTTCAGGTCGATGTTCGGAAATTCGTCCTTTTCCGCCCAGTAGTCCTGGTTGTGCTGCCATTCCGGCTTGTCGCCGCGCTTGGGCATCAGGTGCATGCCGCGCATCATGTAGCCGGGGTTGAAGTTCTCCGGATCAATCCACGGCAGCAGCGGCATGTTGTGGTCTTCGGGCCGAAGTTCCGCGGTCACCTTCCTGGTGCCGGTTTGCTTCATATGCTCCAGCATCCGGCAGACGAAATCGGCGACCAGGTCGACGCGTAGCGTCCAGCTGGCGCGGAAATAACCGAACACCCAGACCAGGTTCGGCACGCCGGTGAACATCATGCCGCGATAGGTCACGGTATCGGCGAAGTCGAGCTTCTTGCCGTCAACCGCGAAGTCGATGTCGCCATTGGCCGACAGGTTGAAGCCGGTCGCGGTGATGATGATGTCGGCTTCCAGCTCCTTGCCGGATTTCAGCAAAATGCCCTTCTCGGTAAAGCGGTCGATCTCGTCGGTGACGACGGAGGCCTTGCCGGACTTGATGCCCTGGAACAGGTCGCCGTCGGGAATGAAGGCGATGCGCTGCCGCCACGGCCGGTACCTCGGCGTGAAGTGGGTGGCGATGTCGTAGTCCTTGCCGAGATAGGCCTCGACCGCCGACAGCAGGTCCTTCTTGGCGGCTTCCGGTTCCTCGAACGTCTTGCGGGTGAAGGCGTCCTGATCGAACAGGATTTTCCGACGCGTGATTTCGTGGATCCACGTCTCGTCCACCTGCAACTGGCGCAGCGTTTCGGCGATTTCGATCGCGTTGCGCCCGGTGCGGAAATAGGTCGGCGAGCGCTGCAGCATGGTGATGTGCGCGGTGTCCTTGGCCATCGCCGGGATCAGCGTCGCCGCGGTGGCGCCGGAGCCGATCACGACCACGCGCTTGTTCTTGTAGTCGAGGTCTTCAGGCCATTTCTGCGGATGGACGATCGGGCCCTTGAACCTGGCCATGTCCTTCCACTCCGGCGTATAGCCCTCGGTGTGGCGGTAGTAGCCCTGGCACATCCAGAAGAAATTGGTGGTGAAGCGAAGCTGCTCGCCAGTGTCCCCGCGCACCGCATCGATGGTCCAGAGGTTTTCCGCGCTCGACCATGTCGCCGCGGTGATGGTGTGCTGGTAGCGGATATGGCGGCCGAGATCGTTTTCCGCGATCACTTCGCCCATGTACTTCAAGATCTCGGCGGCGCTGGCGATCGGCGCGCTGGTCCACGGCTTGAAGCTGTAGCCGAACGTATGCAGGTCGCTATCGGAGCGGATCCCGGGATAGCGGTGGGTGCTCCAGGTGCCGCCGAACGTCTTCTGGGTTTCCAGCGCGACAAAGGTCGTTCCCGGACATTGCTTGGCGAGGTGATAAGCCGCACCGACGCCCGAGATGCCGGCGCCCGCGATCAGGACGTCGAAATGCTCGGTGGCGCCGGGCGAGGTTTTGTCGATCTGGGTTTGAACGTTCATCTTCCCTGTTCTTCTTGTCTGTCGCGTTTAAAACGAAACGCCAGAACCTACGTTCTGGCGCCGTTGGGCCGCAATTACACTTCGCGGCGGCTGAGGAAGGCCAGCCGCTCGAACAGATGCACGTCCTGTTCGTTCTTGAGCAGCGCGCCGTGCAGCGGCGGGATCAGCTTGCGCGGGTCGCGCTCCCGGAGCATTTCCGGAGTGATGTCCTCGTTCAAGAGCAGCTTCAGCCAGTCGAGCAGTTCCGAGGTCGAGGGCTTCTTCTTCAGGCCCGGCACTTCGCGCACCTCGAAGAAGATGCGCAGCGCCTCTTCCACCAGGCGCTTCTTGATGCCGGGGAAGTGGACGTCGACGATTTTGTTCATGGTGTCGGCATCGGGGAACTTGATGTAGTGGAAGAAACAGCGGCGCAGGAACGCGTCCGGCAATTCCTTCTCGTTGTTCGAGGTGATCATCACGATCGGACGCAGGCTTGCCTTGATGTTCTCGCCGGTCTCGTAGACGAAGAACTCCATGCGATCGAGTTCGAGCAGGAGGTCGTTGGGGAATTCGATGTCGGCCTTGTCGATTTCGTCGATCAGCAGCACCGGGCGCTTTTCGTGGGTGAAGGCTTCCCACAATTTGCCGCGCTTGATGTAGTTGGAGATGTCCGACACCCTGGCGTCGCCGAGCTGGCTGTCGCGCAGGCGCGAGACCGCGTCATATTCGTAGAGGCCCTGCTGCGCCTTGGTGGTCGACTTGATGTGCCAGGTCAGAAGCGGCGCGCCGAGCGCCTTCGCGACTTCCTCCGCCAGCACGGTCTTGCCGGTGCCGGGCTCGCCCTTGATCAGGAGCGGGCGCTCGAGCACGATGGAAGCGTTGACGGCGACCTTGAGGTCGTCGGTGGCGACGTAGTTCTTGGTGCCGGTAAATTTCATCTATCTGGTTGCCTTGTTGTTCGTTCTTGAGCCGCTTTGGCCTGAACAGTAAGCGACCGCCGGTCCGGCGGTCGCGATGGAGTAAATGAGGTTCGTCAGGCGCGTCTGATGAACGACAGGATGACCAGGATGATCACCGCGCCGATGGTTGCGTTGACGATATCGCGAACGGCGCTGCCGCCGAGGCTGACGCCAAGTTGCGGCAACAGCCAGCTCGCGACCAGCGCGCCGATGATGCCGATCACGATGTTGCCGATCAGTCCGAAACCGGCGCCGCGAACGATCAGCCCGGCCAGCCAGCCCGCGATCGCGCCGATAACGAGTGCCGCAATGATGCCCATTGATATTTCCCCTGCCGGAAAAAGCCTTTTATGGCTCAATTGTAGTTGAAAAACCCTCCCGGTCTAGGCCTGTCTGGTATGCACGGGGCCTTGACGTCGGCGGTCCGGCGGGCAATCTGTCATCCATGTTCCTGCAATTCTTCACATCGCTGCGCGACGCTCAGGTCCCGGTCACATTACGGGAATACCTGACGCTGATGGAGGCGCTCGACGCCGATCTCGCCGATCAGACGGTCGAGAACTTCTATTACCTGTCCCGCGCCGCTCTGGTGAAGGACGAACGCAACCTCGACAAGTTCGACCGCGTCTTCGGGTCCGTGTTCAAGGGGCTGGAAAGTCTGCTGGACGCGATGGAGAAGGCGGACATTCCCGCCGAATGGCTGAAGAAGCTCGCGGAGAAATACCTCACCGAGGAAGAGAAGAAGCACATCGAGGCGATGGGCTGGGACAAGCTCATGGAGACGCTTCGCAAGCGGCTTGAGGAACAGAAGGGCCGCCACCAGGGCGGCAGCAAGTGGATCGGCACCGCCGGCACCTCGCCGTTCGGCGCCCAGGGCTATAATCCCGAAGGCGTGCGGATCGGGCAGGAAAAGAACCGTAACAACCGCGCCGTGAAGGTGTGGGACAAGCGCGAGTTCAAGGATCTCGACGGCAATGTCGAGCTCGGCATCCGCAACATCAAGATAGCGCTGCGGCGCCTGCGCAAATTCGCGCGCACCGGCGCCCCGGACGAACTCGATCTCGACAATACGATCAAGGAGACCGCCAACCACGGCTATCTCGACGTGGTCATGCGCCCCGAGCGGCGCAACGCGGTCAAGCTTTTGGTGTTCTTCGATATCGGCGGCTCGATGGATTCGCATATCGAGCAGGTCGAGGAACTGTTCTCGGCGGCGAAGACCGAGTTCAAGCACATGGAGTATTTCTACTTCCACAATTGCCTGTATGAGGGCGTGTGGAAGCAGAACAAGCGCCGCTTCACCGACCGCACGCCGACCTGGGACGTGCTGCACAAATATCCGCACGACTACAAGGTGGTGTTCGTCGGCGACGCCTCGATGAGCCCCTATGAGATCATGGTGCCCGGCGGCTCGGTCGAACACGTCAATGAAGAAGCGGGCTCGGTCTGGCTCGATCGCGTGATCCGCACCTATCCGCACTCGGTGTGGCTCAATCCGGTCGCGCAGAAGCACTGGGACTACTCGGAATCCACCACCATCATCCGCCGGCTGTTTTCGGCGCGCATGTTCCCGATCACGATCGAGGGTCTCGAAGCCGCGATGAAGGAACTGGTGCGGTAGAACTTCTCGCTGTCATTCCGGACGATCCGAAGGATCGATCCGGAATCCAGAGGTTATTTCACTCGATCGAGATTCTCCGATGTGCGATAGCACATCGTAGTTCGATGCTGACGCATCGCTCCGGAATGACGGGTCCAAAACGAAAGGCGCAATCAATGCCCCAGACCATTCACCGCGGCATCAAATCCCTGATCGACGAGGCCAATGCCGAGATCGAGACGGTCAGCGCCGCCGACGCCATCAAGGCCGCGCAGAGCGCCGACGTCGTGATCGTCGACATCCGCGATCCCCGCGAGATCGAGCGTGACGGCAAGATCCCCGGCGCGTTCTCCTGCACCCGCGGCATGCTCGAATTCTGGATCGACCCGGCGAGCCCCTACGCCAAGCCGATCTTCCAGGAAGACAAGAAATTCATCTTCCACTGCGCCGGTGGCATGCGCTCGGCGCTCGCGGCCAAGACCGCCAAGGACATGGGCCTGAAGCCGGTCGCGCATATGGGCGGCGGCTTCGCTGCCTGGCGCGACGCCGGCGGTCCGATCGAGAAGTGGGAACCGAAGAAACCGAAGGGCTAGCAGTGTAGCCTGAATAATCACCGTCGTGCCCGGGTTTGTCCCGGGCATCCACGTCTTAGCAGTATCGATGCAAGCAAGACGTGGATGGCCGGGACATAGGCGAGCGGAAGCGACGCCGTCCTTTGGACGGCTATGCCCGGCCATGACGAATTGAAAGGATACATCCATGACCGCCACCGACGATCCGCTTGTCTCCACCGACTGGCTCGCCGCGCGCATCGACGATCCCGGTGTCAAGGTGATCGATGCGTCGTTCAAGCTGCCCGGCGTGCTGCCGCTGCCGGTCGACGACTATCTCGCCGCGCATATTCCAGGTGCGGTGTTTTTCGACGTCGATGCGATCTCGGATCACAATAATCCGCGGCCGCATATGTTTCCCGACGCGGCGCAGTTCGCGCGCGACATTGCCGCCCTCGGCGTTTCCACCGGTGACACCGTGGTCGCCTACGATTCCGGCGGCTGGGTTGCCGCACCGCGGGTGTGGTGGATGTTCCTGTCGTTCGGCTATCCCAACGTGAGGGTGCTGGATGGCGGCTTGAAGAAATGGACCAGGGAAGGCCGCCCGACCCATTCCGGCAGGGTTACGCCGAAGCCGGGAAAGTTCACGGCCAAGTTCGATCCCAGCTACATCCGCAGCCAGGCGCAGGTGCTTGCCAACGTCGGCACGCGCGCCGAGCAGCTGGTCGACGCGCGCCCGCGCGGACGTTTCGAAGGCACCGCCCCGGAGCCGCGGCCGGACTCCCGCTCCGGCCACATCCCTGGCAGCCGCAACGTGCCCTACGCCGAATTGTTTGACGCCGGCACCGGCGCGATGAAGCCGCTCGACGAATTGCGCAAGGCGTTCGCAGGCGCCGGCGTCGACATGACCAAGCCGATCGTCACCACCTGCGGCTCCGGCGTCTCGGCGCTGGTACTGACGCTCGCGCTTTATCGCCTCGGCGTGCGCGGCAGCGCGCTCTATGACGGCTCCTGGTCCGAATGGGGATTGCCCGACGGACCGCCGATCGCGACCGGTCCGGCGTGATCCGCTAGAGCCCGGTTCTGATTGAATCAGAACCGGGCTCTACTCTTTTGTTTTGACGCGTTTTCTACCGCAGATAAGTCTACGCAATCTGCGCAAGCTTGATTGCTATGCGAACCGGCGGCCACCCACGGATCAAGTCCGAGGGCATGCTTCGCTCGAAAACGCTATGGCCGCTACTGCGTGGTGCGCGCGACGGCGGTTTGCGCGAACGGGTTGGCCTGCAGCTGAGCGGCGACGGCCGCTGCCTGCCGCGCCGCCAGCCTGGCGCGCCTTGCTGCGATGCGTCGCCGCTCCCGGGCGCGCTGCGCGTTCCGCTTCCTGACCGCGCTGCGGTCCGGCCTGGCATCGGTCGTCTTCGCTGCGGTCTTTTCATCAATGATGACGGCGGGCCCGCCCAGCGTGGCGATTTTCGTGGCGGCGATGTTACCCTCCAGCGCGGGCCTGTCGGTTGCCGGCGCCGCCATGGTCGTTGAAGGCTCTGGCGTGTCCGCAATCGCGGCGACCTTCACATCCTCATTGGCAATGGGGGCTGCGGCCTCCGCCGGTGTGACCGGCGTTGCCGCCGTTGTGTCCACAGCGCCAATTTCCGGCGTCGCCGCTGCGGCCGGCATCGGTTCTTCCGGCTTCAATGCGGCCAGTTTCTCCGGCTCGGCCGGCATGGCATCCGGCGCTTGCTCGGCCGCCGTCACGGCTTTGGACGCCACGGGTTCGGAAGTCACGGCCGCCGGAGCATTTTCCGATGGCTTGTTGTCCAAAGCCGGCGGATCGAAGCGCAGCAGGGCCAGTGTCGGCATCGGCGCGTCGTTCTTGCGGGTGAATACCGGTTCCGCGGGCGCCCGTCGGGATGGCAGGCTGGCAAATTCCTCATGCGCGGAACGTAACAGGGCCGCGGCGCCAAGCCCAAAGATCAGGATCGACATCGACAGGACGATGGCGGCAAACAGAAAGCGAAAACCGGGGAGCATGGACGCGAGTTTCCGGCCTTGCCAGGAGGCTGCAGGGCTGTTGACGCCAAAGGGAACGCGGTGACCACTGAGAGGGCCCGGCTACGCCGCTGCGAATCAGGCCGATTCGAGAATATCTCAACGCCTCGAACCTGTTTGTTATAAAATCGGCGTCGGGCTGCGTCCGCTGGCCGCTGAACGGCGATTTTCGGAACGCTGAGGCATCTTTGCCGCAGCTTCACGGGCAATCACAAAATGTCCGATCTGGGCCGAATTTCGCTGTTTTGTCTTGAATGCGCCGCTATCTTCGGCCATCTGCCGTTAACGGTCCGGTGTGGCTTGGGGTCTATACAAAAGCGATGATGATTAACCGCATTCTGACGATTTGTGCTGCCGTTGCCGCCGGCGCGGCAGGAACCTCACTAGCCCAGGCGCAGCAGTCCTACCCGACCCCTCCGGGCGCCGTGTACTCGGCGGCTCCAGGACCCTATGTGCCCGGTGGCTACGCGGTCGATGAACGCCGTGGCCCCGGCGCGCCCGACTTTGACGCCCTTGAAGATGACGAGGCGCCGAACGCGCAGAGTTCCACCGCGCTGCCGCCGCCCGGTCCGGTGCTGTCGCCGAACGATCCGCGCTATGGCCGTCCCGCCGGAGCGCCGGTTTACTCGGACCGCGGCCCCCCGATGCCCACCGGCCCTGTGATGTCCCCCGATGATCCCCGTTATGGCCGCCCGGCCGGCCCGCCGCCGGTGATCTATGGCGATCGCGCTCCGGGTTCGCCGCAGCCGGTCTATTCCGATCGCGGCGACAATCGCGTTCCCGGTACCGGCATCGTCTATCCGAACGACGACCGCGCCGGCTTGCGGCCGCCTGAAGCCGTCGGCGGCGCACCCGCAGCCGCCGTGACCGGATCGGTCCAGCAACAGCAGCCCCCGATCGGAGCCGACGGCCGGCCGGTGCAACTGTCGGCGTTGCCGCCGGAAGAGCAGCCGGAAGCTGCTCCCGCGCAGTTGCCGCCGAACCTGCGCCGCCAGGAAGTTGCGTTCCCGACCAAGGAGCCCGCCGGCACCATCGTCGTCGATACGCCCAATACCTACCTCTATTACGTGCTGGGCGGTGGACGTGCGATCCGCTACGGCGTTCGCGTCGGCCGCGATGGTTTCACCTGGACCGGCGTGCAGAAGATCAGCCGCAAGGCCGAGTGGCCGGATTGGCATCCGCCGACCGAGATGATCGAGCGCCAGCCCTATCTGCCGCGCTTCATGGCCGGCGGCCCCGGCAATCCGCTCGGTGCGCGCGCGATGTATCTCGGTTCGACCGTCTACCGCATCCACGGCACCAATCAGCCCTCGACGATCGGCAAGTTCGTCTCGTCCGGCTGCATCGGCATGCTGAACGAGGACGTGTCCGATCTGTTCGAGCGGACCAAGGTCGGTACCCGCGTGGTGGTCATGCCCGGTGGGCCGCCGCCCGGCACCGCGACCGCTTCGGCCGCGCCTGCTCCCGGTGGACCTGTCGCAGCTGGTCCCGCGCCGTCGCAGGCCCAACTGGCGCCCGTTCCCGGCATGCAGCCGACCGTCGTGCCGCCGCTGCCCGCGCCGGTCACGGTTCGCTAGACCGGACATTCTGGTTTTCGACGAGACGTTCGCCCTCCCGCTCATGCGGGAGGGCGATTTCGTTCATAGCGTTTTCAAGCGAAGTGGACGCCGGTTCGTGTAAAGAAAACGCGTCAAATAAAATAACCCTATGCCAATCGGCGCGGCGTTTCACCCTTGAACCAGGCGTCGACGCCCTCGACCATCTGCGTGTAGTGATTTCGAAAACTGTCCTCGGTGACGTAGCCGAGATGCGGCGTCAGCACGAGATTGTCGACCTTGCGGAACGGATGATCGACCGGCAGCGGCTCGACCGAGAACACGTCGATCCCGGCGCCGGCGATCTTCTTCTGGGTCAGCGCCTCCAGCAGCGCGCCTTCATCGACGATCGGCCCGCGCGCGGTGTTGACGAGATAGGCGGTCGGCTTCATGCGCGCGAGGTCGGCCGCTCCGACCAGCCCGCGCGAGCGCTGGCTCAGCACCACGTGGATGGTGATGATGTCGGCGGTTGCGAACAATTCCTCCTTGGTGGCGTAACCGACGCCGGCTTCCTTGCACTTCTCCGGCGTCAGGTTCGGGCTCCAGGCGATCACGTTCATGCCGAACGCCTGGGCGAGCTTCGACACCTTGGTGCCGAGCTTGCCGAGGCCGATGACGCCGAGCGTCCGGCCCTCGATCTCCATGCCGACGAATTTCTGCAGCGGTTCGCCGGCATGCATGCGCGCGTTCTCGCGGCCGATATTGCGGGTCAGTTCCAGGATCAGGCCCATGGTCAGGGGCGCGGTCGGATCGCGCGCCCATTGCGTGCCGCACAGCACCACGTTGTGCTCCTTGGCGGCTTCCATATCGATCGCGGCGTTGCGCATGCCCGAGGTGATCATGAGCTTCAGGTTGGGCAAAGCCGCAAACAGGGCGCGGGGAAACGGCGTGCGTTCGCGCATCGCGCAGATGATCTCGAAATCCTTCAAGGCGCTGGCAGCGGCCTCGGTCGTCGCGAAGGGCTGGTTGAAGACGGTGACGTCGACGCGGTCGGCGACCTCAGACCAGTCCGCGACCGTCTGGGACACATTGAGATAGTCGTCGAGAATTGCACAGCGCAGCCGCGTCATGGGAGGTCCGTTCATGGCAAGGATGACGGCGGGAATGGCCGTCGGGGAGAATCGCCATGGTTGCGCGCAATCGGGGAGCACGCAAGCTGCCTTAAACGCAGGCCTGCCTCAAATTTCGGGGAAGGTCAGTTCGAACGGCCGAGGTGCTTGGCGCGCCAGGCCGGGCCCGGGCCGCGCATGTAATGCAGTTCCGGCCGGTAGGGATTGAACGCCCGTTCCACGAACTGGCGCCAGAAGGCCAGCAGCTCAGCCAAAGGCTTCGCAAGTCCGTTGTTGCGGTGCGCGGGGGTGGAAAGGGATGCCGAACTGATCGTTGCCATGACGCGAGCCCTTGTTTTCGTCTGCGGCTTTTGCCGCTCTGGATGCTCTGTTAGACGTCCTGAAAACCAGTTTTCGCCTGATTTATTAAAAGTTAGTTTCAATTGGCGTGATCTGACGCACACATGGTATCCACCCCGTAATGATCCGTGGTGAACGAATGGAAAACGGGTTCCCCACGGTTGCCCTTTGGGGGCCGCGCCGCTACATCAGCGGCAGCAAATTTCCATAAATCCTCTGGTTTCAAGGGATCGCGATGGCTCGCCAGTTCGTTTACTTCATGCAGGGTTTGACCAAGAGCTACCCGACCCGGAAGGTGCTCGATAACGTCCATCTGTCGTTCTACCCGGACGCCAAGATCGGCGTGCTCGGCGTCAACGGCTCCGGCAAGTCGACCCTGTTGCGGATCATGGCCGGCCTCGACAAGGAATATAACGGCGAAGCCTGGGTCGCCGAGGGCGCCCGTGTCGGCTACCTCGAACAGGAGCCGCAGCTCGACGCCACCAAGACGGTCCGCGAGAACGTCATGCTGGGTGTCGCCAAGCAGAAGGCGATCCTCGATCGCTACAACGAACTGGCGATGAACTACTCCGAGGAGACCGCCGACGAGATGACCAAGCTGCAGGACGAGATCGAGGCCGCCGGCCTCTGGGATCTCGACAGCAAGGTCGACCAGGCGATGGACGCGCTGCGCTGCCCGCCGGACGATGCCGACGTCAGCAAGCTGTCGGGCGGCGAGCGCCGCCGCGTCGCGCTGTGCAAATTGCTGCTCGACCAGCCGGAACTGCTGCTGCTCGACGAACCGACCAACCATCTCGACGCCGAGTCGGTGTCATGGCTGGAAGGCCATCTGCGCAACTATCCCGGCGCGATCCTGATCGTGACCCATGACCGCTACTTCCTCGACAACGTCACGAGCTGGATTCTCGAGCTCGACCGCGGCAAGGGCATTCCCTACGAGGGCAACTATTCGTCCTGGCTGGGGCAGAAGCAGAAGCGCCTCGAGCAGGAAGGCCGCGAAGACGCCGCGCATCAGAAGACGCTGGCCCGCGAGCAGGAATGGATCGCGTCCTCTCCCAAGGCGCGGCAAGCCAAGTCCAAGGCGCGCTACCAGCGCTATGAGGACCTGCTGAAGCAGGCGAGCGAGAAGCAGAGCCAGGGCGCGCAGATCACGATTCCGGTGGCCGAGCGGCTCGGCCAGAACGTCGTCGACTTCGAGGGCCTCAACAAGGCCTTCGGCGACCGCGTGCTGATCGAGGATCTCACCTTCAAGCTGCCGCCGGGCGGCATCGTCGGCGTGATCGGTCCCAACGGCGCCGGCAAGACCACGCTGTTCCGGATGATCACCAAGCAGGAAACCCCGGACAAGGGCACCATCACCGTCGGCGAGAGCGTGCATCTCGGTTATGTCGACCAGTCGCGCGACGATCTCGACGGCAAGAAGAGCGTGTGGGAGGAAATCTCCGGCGGCAATGAACTGATCCTGCTCGGCAAGAAGGAAGTGAACTCGCGCGGCTATTGCTCGTCGTTCAACTTCAAGGGCGCCGACCAGCAGAAGAAGGTCGGCGCGCTGTCGGGCGGCGAGCGCAACCGCGTTCATCTGGCCAAGATGCTCAAGTCCGGCGCCAACGTGCTGCTGCTCGACGAACCGACCAACGATCTCGACGTCGATACGCTGCGCGCGCTGGAAGAGGCGCTGGAGGATTTCGCCGGCTGCGCCGTCATCATCAGTCATGACCGCTGGTTCCTCGACCGCATCGCGACGCATATCCTGGCCTTCGAAGACGACAGCCATGTCGAATGGTTCGAAGGCAACTTCCAGGATTACGAAAAGGACAAGATGCGCCGGCTGGGCCAGGACAGCATCATTCCGCATCGCGTGAAGTACAAGAAGCTGACGCGATAAACAGCCGAACTGAACCAGCCGTGATCGAGATCGGGCATCGGGTTGCGATGCCCGGCAAATAGCTGTTGATCGACGGCTTTATGGCAGCCTGCTGCGGCCAGTTGTCGCTTCACAGCCGGGTGAGACTGGTTAGATATACCCAGCTTCCGCCGTTCGAACCCCGCAGCGAGCCATCCAGAATGTCGCTTACTCCCGAGACGCCCTTGCCGCCGAAGGGCCTGTCGTTGCGTCCGATTCCGATGCTGATCTTCGGTTCGCGCTGGCTGCAGTTGCCGCTGTATATCGGGCTGATCGTGGCCCAGGGCGTCTACGTCGTGCTGTTCGTCAAGGAGCTGTGGCACCTGTTCGCCCACTCGTTCGATTTCAGCGAGCAGCAGATCATGCTGGCGGTGCTGGGCCTGATCGACGTCGTCATGATTTCGAACCTGCTGGTGATGGTGATCGTCGGCGGCTACGAGACCTTCGTCTCCCGCCTCAATCTGCGGGGGCATCCCGACGAGCCCGAATGGCTCAGTCACGTCAATGCCAGCGTGCTGAAGATCAAGCTGGCGATGGCGATCATCGGCATTTCCTCGATCCATCTGTTGCGCACATTCATCGAGGCCGGCGGGCTGGCGTCGGGAAAGACCGGCTATACCGAAACCGGCGTGATGTGGCAGACCATCATCCATACCGTGTTCATTCTGTCGGCTATTGGCATCGCCTATGTCGACAAGCTTTCCAACGGCGCGATCGAGGCGGCGAAGCAGCAGGGCGCGCACTGATCGCGGGGTTCCGCTGTCCGAGTTCACAGCGAGGGATGGTCATGATAGGATTGACCATGGCCGTTTTCGATATCGACACGTGAGCAAATCGTTGCGGGTGCAATGCCGCTTGATGACCGTTGGCCTGCTGCTTCTGGCGCTGACGCTGCACACGCCCGCCCGTGCCGCCGACGCCGTCTTTACCCAGTTCATCGCCTCGTTGTGGCCGGAGGCGCAGGCGGCCGGGGTTTCTCGCGCGACCTTCGATGCCGAAACCCGCGGCCTTGAGCCGGACTACAAATTGCCGGACCTGATCCTGCCGGGACGGCCCGCGACCGGCGCGCCGTCGCAGGCCGAGTTCGTGCAGGTGCCGGCGGATTATATCAAGGAAGCCTCGATCGGGCGGCTCGCGGCCGAGGGGCAGAAGCTGATGGCGAAGCATCGCGCCGCGCTCGACGGAATCGAAAAGCGTTTCGGCGTTCCCGCCAGCGTCGTGCTCGCCATCTGGGGACGCGAGACCGACTACGGCCGCTATGCCTTGCCGTATGACACGCTGCGCGTGGTCGCCACACAGGCCTATGTCGGCCGGCGCAAGGACCAGTACCGCACCGAATTCATCCTGGCGCTGAAAATCCTTGGCGAGGGCGCGGTGACGCGCAAGGAATTCCGCTCGTCCTGGGCCGGCGCCACCGGCTACACGCAGTTCCTGCCGTCCGAATATTACAAGCACGGCGTCGATCTCGACGGCGACGGCCGCGTCGACATCTGGCATTCGGTGCCGGACGCACTGGCCTCCGCAGCCCAGCAGCTCGTCAACAAGGGATGGCAGCCGGGCGTGCGCTGGGCCTACGAGGTGCGTGCGCCCGGCAATGTCGATTGCACCATGGGCGTGCCCGAAGTGACGAAGCCGATCGGCGAATGGCTGCGCGCGGGTTTCGTGCCGGTGCGCGGACAGAAACTCGGGCCGGCCGAGCAGGCGCAACCGGCCTCGCTGCTGCAGCCCGAGGGCGTCTACGGTCCGGCGTTCCTGACCACGAAGAACTACTTCGTCATCAAGGAATATAACTTCTCCGACCTGTATGTGCTGTTCGTCGGCCATCTCAGTGACCGCATGGGAAGTCCGCTGCCGTTTGCAACGCCTTGGTCGGCGTCGACGCAATTACGCACCAAAGACGTCGAGGCGATGCAGCGTCACCTGACGCGGATCGGGCTCTACAAGGATAAGCTCGACGGCAAGGCGGGCATGCAGACCCGCGCGGCGCTTGGCGCCTATCAGAAGTCCGCCGGTCTCAAGGTCGATTGCTGGCCCAGCGAAGCGGTGCTGAATTCGATGAGTGCCGCACGCTGAAGGCGGCATGAAAAAAGCCCGGCCGATTTCCCGGCCGGGCCTTGAATCAAAGCGCGCAGGTTGCGCGCCGGTCGGTTGGATCAGTCGCAGACCTCGACGCGGCGGAAACGCCAGCCGTAACCGTCCCAGAAACGCTCGCGGACCATGCGGCAGGCCGGGTAAGGCGCGTCTTCCACATAGACCGGGCCACCGTAGGCCGGGCGGCTGGAAGCGATCGCGCCACCGATGATCGCGCCGCCGAGGAGGCCCGCTGCGATACCAACGCCAACGCCACGCTGTGCGCTGGCAGGGGTCGCTGCGAGCGAACCGGCAAGCGTTGCAACCGCGACCAAGGCAGCAAATGTCTTCTTCATGTCCTTGGCTCTCCTGGAGTGGCGCCTTCGCCGGCACCGGGGGTTTGGGGCACGCTGTCGTTCGAATTGGCCGCCGCTGGTAGCGCATCCGGCTCAATCCAAAACAAGCGCATCAGGCTGTTGAGCGGGAAAAGCGGTTTTTTTCTGCCGCAAACGACAATCGCCCCGGAAAACAGGCTGTTTTCCGGGGCGACATATCAGATTTAATGAAGGTGAACGGGACTAGTTGCAGACCCGAACGTTGCGAACGCGCCAGCCATAGCCGTCCCAGAAGCGCTGCCGCTGCAGGTAGCAATCAGGACCGTAACCGGGTTCGACAACATAGGCCGGACCGGGCGCGTAGTAGCCGGGGCCGTAGTAACCGTTCTGCGAGGCGATCGCGCCGCCGACAATGGCGCCACCGATCAATCCGGCAGCGACACCGGCCGCAACGCCACGCTGCGCATGGGCGGGAGCGGGCATCGCAACAGCGGAAACAGCCAGCGCGGCGACGGCACCGAGCGCCATCAATGTCTTCTTCATGGCCTCACCTTTCTCATGGGAGCAAAGGACAGTTCCTAAAGCGTTCTGTCACGGCGAAGTTTCCACAATTCACTTAAATGATCAATGAACGGGGGCGCCTTATTTGGCGACCAATGACAGGAAATCGGGCCGTCCGACGGAGGACAGTCCGGGTCCGCGGCCGAACCAGCCGAACCAGAGGGGTGTCATGACCGGCGGAATGACGGCATTTTTGGCGGCGGTCGGCGGGACGTCGCTGATTTGCTACCTGCTGATGAACCGGGTGCAAGGCCGTGGCGCCCGGCGCCAGGGCGCATCCGGCGACAGCGCCGGTAGCGGCGCGAGCTACGATTCCGGCGGCGATGGCTGGAACATCTTCTCCTGGTTCAGCAGCGATACATCGTCATCCGACCCGTCGGGGCCTCGGGCGATTGGGGCGGTTCCGACAGCGGAGGCGGTGGCGGGGACAGCGGTGGCGATGGCGGCGGCGGTGGTGATTAACGCTGCAACGCAGATCTCGAAGAAACCACATTAAGCCTGTGGCACAAGCCTTTTTAGAGCCGTTCCAAACTAGCTGATGGTTAGTTTGGAATTGCTTGAAACTGCTGTTTTTCCTTTTGCATCCCGTGCGGCCCTTCACTATCGAAGAGGTCAAGCATCACCGATGGGCCTGCCGTCTTCATGATCGTTTGTTCCTGCAACGTCCTCAGCGACCATGATGTCCGCAATGCCGTCAGCGCAGCCGGTGACTTGGCGCGCCATCCGAAGCAGATCTATGGCTGCCTCGGCTGCAGCGCCGAATGTGGCCGCTGCGCACGCACCATCAAGACCATCATCGACGAAGCGCTCGGTCCGTGCGCCAAGGCCTGCGGCTTGGGCTGTCCCCACAGCCATGCTGCCGCCGCCAATGATGAGCCTGCCCAGGAAACCATCCCGGCGTTCGCGCTCGCGGCCTGCTGAAAATCCTCTGAATCTTCTGGATTCTGTGGTTCCCGATCGGCTTTCCGGGAAGTGGTTGCTCTCGTCTGCGAACTGATTTAGAAGTATTCTAAATATAGTTTCAGGCCGATTTGGCCTCAAATCTGGAGTGCACCATGCAGGGCGACCCAAAAGTCATCGACTATCTCAACAAGGGCCTCCGCAGCGAGCTCACCGCCATCAGCCAGTACTGGCTGCATTACCGGCTCCTGAACAATTGGGGCCTGCTGGACATGGCCAAGGTCTGGCGCAAGGAATCCATCGAGGAGATGGAGCACGCCGACAAGTTCACCGACCGGATCCTGTTTCTGGACGGCTTTCCCAACATGCAGGTGCTCGATCCGTTGCGGATCGGCCAGAACGTCAAGGAAATCATCGATTGCGATCTCGCCTCCGAGATCGCCGCGCGCACGCTCTACCAGGAAGCCGCGACCTACTGTCATGGCGTCAAGGACTACGTCACCCGCGACCTGTTCGAGCAGTTGATGAAGGACGAGGAACATCACATCGATTTCCTCGAGACCCAGCTCGATCTGATCAAGCGCATCGGGCTCGAGCTCTACACCCAGAAGCATGTCGGCGGGCTCGAGAGCGAGCACTGAGGCGCCAAATGCGCGCGCGAACTTCGTCATGGCCGGGCTTGTCCCGGCCATCCACGTCTTTGGCGTCCCGCGAAAGCAAGACGTGGATGCCCGGCTCAAGGCCGGGCATGACGGGGAAATATAGCGATCGCCCCTACAACTGCGTCTTGTACCGCTCGTAGACCACTTCCTGGCTTTCCGGTTCGCCGAGGCCGGTCTGGTCGTGGATCACCTGGCCGATGCTGGGCATCACCGAACGCTCGACGCGATCGCCCGCCCACAGCTTCGAGCGCATCAGCGCCTTGCCGCAGTGGAAATAGACTTCGCTGACGTCGATGCGCAGCGCCGCGCGCGGCGGCTTGCCGAACTCCACCATCGATGCCAGCAGTTCCGGGTCCGCCGACAGCTTTCCCCTGCCGCCGACCCGCAGCGTCTCGTCGATCCCGGGCACGAAGAAGATCAGCTGCACGAAGCCCGAGCCTTCGACGATGTTCCTGAAACTGTCGATCCGGTTATTGCCGGAGCGATCCGGCATCAGCAGTTCGTTCGGACCGGCCACGCTGACGAAGCCGGGATTGCCGCCGCGCGGCGATGCATCGACGCTGCCGTCGGAGCCGGATGTCGCCAGCACGCAGAACGGCGACATGCCGATGAATTTTTTCGCATGCACGTCGATCGCCGGTCGCGCCTTGGCGATCACGCGCGGCGAGGGAGCTGGATAGATCGTGGCGAGGTCGCTGGCGCTGAAATCGGTCAAGGACGTTCTCCGAAGCTGGCATCGTCAGGTCGTCAAAATATCATCGTCTGGTTTCGGCGGCCACCGCTATCGGCGCCATCAGCCGACGTAGCACGCGCGGTGTGACCGTGCCATGGGTCGTCGCGTGGCGGAATTCACATCGCGTCGGCCGGCACGAAACAACTGATGATGATGTTGCCGCGGTGATGCACATACCATACCACGGCCTCGCCGACCGGGTTGCCGCGGTCGCGAATGACGGCGCGCTCCGGCACCGCCATCCACTCGCCATCGATCGGAACCCAATAGGCGCCCTTGCGAACGTCGTAAGTGGTGCGATGGCCGTCGGAAATATCGCAGCAGGGTACGCCGTTCGGTGCCGTCACGCTCTTGAACCAGGCGCGGATGTCGGGCGCGACGTCGTCGTACTGGCCGTTGTCGAAGGCGATCGCGGCACTTGCCAGCAACGACAGACACGCGAGCAAAACAGATTGCGCGAGCCTTCGCATCTGATCCTCCGCCGTGTCCTCGTTTCATTTCGGACGCGGATGCGTCCGCGAATCGTAAGCCAAGCAATTCAAGCGGACCCTGATTGCGGATGCACGCTCAAATAATGAGCGATGCGGGCGATCGCAAGATTGATGCGGTGCGAAATTAGCAACGCCGTACCGCCACGACTCGCCGGCTCACATGGTCCGCTGCGGCGCGGTCTGCAGCAATTCCTGCAACTTCTGTTTCCAGAACGCCGCGTTGCCGGTGGTGAGATGGCCGCGGGTTTCGGTCGAGGCCGGTATCAGAAACAGCCGGCCGTTCTTGACCCGTTTCAGCGCCGCATCGGTGACGCCGGTTTCCGGCGGATTGCGCTCGTCGTCCGCGGCGTTGATCGCCAGCAGCGTGGCCTCGATCTTGTCGAGGCTCGCTGTCGGATTGTAGTCGCGCGAGGCCTCCCACTGGTAGACGAAGTCGTTGGCATCGGCGGTAACCGCCACGGCAAGCCGCTCGTCGACCATCTTGTCGGCCGCCGCCGCCGTCGGCGCCAGCATCTGATAGGCGAGGGTGCCGCCGCCGGTTGCAATGCCATAGGCGTTGACGGCGTATTTCATCATCCGCGGTTGTTCGGTGTAGTTGCCGGCCTTGTAGTCGGGATCGTTGCGGATGGTCTCGATCATCATCCGCCGCAGCATCCAGTTGCGCGCCGCCATCTCGGTCGGCTGCGAAGCCATCGGCACCAGCGCATCCATGAACTGCGGATACCTGCCGCCCCAGATCCAGGTGTGCATGCCGCCCATCGAATTGCCGATGACGAGCCGCAGGTGGTTTACGCCGAGCCCTTCCGTGACCAGACGGTAATGCGCGTCGACCATGTCCTCGTAATCGTATTTCGGGAATGCCGTCTTCAGGCCGTCCGAGGGCTTTGACGATTTTCCGTGGCCGAGTCCGTCCGGAATGATGATGTAGTATTTCGCGGCATCGAGCGGCTGGCCGGGGCCAAACAATTCGCCGGCGAACGCCGTTGTCAGCATGCTGGCCGCAGAGCCGCCCGAACCATGCAGCACCAGCACCGGCTGGCCGGTCGGCTCACCAACGGTGGTGTAGTGCAGCCGCAGCTCCGGCATGTTCTCGCCGGTGTGGAATTTGAAATCCTTGGCGATCCAGTCGCCCTGTTTCGGGGCCGGATAGTCGGCGGCATATGCCGTGAGGGGCGTCAAGGCGAGGGCTACCGACAAGGCTGCGTACGAAAAATTCATGGTGTTCTCCCCGAGGTGCGGCCACTTTGAACGGGCTGCTTGCCGGAGAGGCTACCACGTCGGCTGTTTCAGCGTCACCAGATCGGCGCGCGGGGGCCTCAACTCTGGACGTCGGTTTCGGGCCGGTCGCTGCCGTCGGCGGTCTCGGTGTGCCACTTGCCGTCCGCCGTCTCG
The DNA here is from genome assembly GCF_900099825.1 of Bradyrhizobium ottawaense. NCBI lineage: Bacteria > Pseudomonadati > Pseudomonadota > Alphaproteobacteria > Hyphomicrobiales > Nitrobacteraceae > Bradyrhizobium > Bradyrhizobium ottawaense. The sequence goes on from NZ_LT629693.1 coordinate 5,456,273, forward strand.
TATTGAATCGCTTCGGTACGGCCGGGAACCCGCTGTTCGGCCGCCACGCGCCGCGCCGCTGCCAGAGCCGCGGCGTGGTTCGGAAACGGCTCGGAGAATACGCCATCAACGGTGTAGGCCCAGCCGCCGTCATGCTGGACGACCTTGTAAGTCACATGGCTCATCGGGAACTCGCTTCTGCCGAGGGGTGAACGCTTCGCCCATTCTATGACAGAATGGGCTGTATTGTCGGATTTTGTGTTGGCCGTTCGTCCCTGGAGACGGCCGGGCTGAATTTCGGGCGGAGGAGAGGACCATGTGCCGCAACATCAAGACGCTGTTCAATTTCGAGCCGCCGGCGACCCATGCTGAAATCCATGCCTCGGCGCTGCAATTCGTGCGCAAGCTTTCCGGCTTCAATTCGCCCTCGCAGGCCAACGCCGAGGCCTTCAACCGCGCGGTCTCCGAAGTCTCCGACAGCGCGCGGCGCCTGCTGGCGTCGCTGCAGACCCAAGCGCCCGCGCGCGACCGCGAGGTGGAGGCCGCCAAGGCGAAGGAACGCTCGCGGGCACGGTTCGGGTGAGGGCGCGCCCATCGCCTTCGTGATGCAGCTCACGGTCGGGCGATGTGACGAGGCCTAGGGTGGCTTCATTCCGTCTTTGGAGCGATGCCATGAAGCCGACGATGCCCCTGAAATACTGTTCCATTGCCTTCGCGGTTCTGTGGGCAGGCTGGATGCTGTGGTGGAGCGGCACCTTCACGCCCGCCAACATCATCATTCTCTCGGTCTGCGGCGCGGTTGTCGGCTATTTCTGGTATCGCGCCATGCGCTGGTCGTTCCGGTGGATGAAGCTGCTGCCGCAGAATCATATTGACCCCGGCGCCGATCCCGGCGCGGGCCATTCCGCGCCGTGATCAGGCGTCCCATTCGACCGGCAGGTTGAGCAGGCCGCGAAACGCCCAGCCGCCGATCCGCACCGGCTCGCGCGCGTCGAGCCGCAAGCCCTTCAATCGGGCGAAGATGCCGGGCAAGGCGACGTCGGCCACCATGGCGCGGGACGCAAAGGCGCCGGCGCAGTAATGCGGCCCGGCGCCGAATGCGATGCTCTTCTGGGTGTTGCGCGTGACGTCGAAACGGTCGGGATCGTCGAAGCAGGCTTCGTCCCGATTGGCCGAACCGAACATGAAGAACACGCGGTCCTCCGGCTCGAAATCGACACCGCCATAGGACCACGGCTTCGCCACCCGGCGCGGCGACATGCCGATCGGCGCAATCCAGCGCGCATATTCCTCGAACACGTCGAGCCATTTTGCCTTGCCGCCGTGCACCAGCGCGAGCTGGTCCGGATGCGTCAGCAACGCCCAGATCGCGCCTGCGATGGCGTCGCGCGGCTCGTTCTGGCCCCCCGAAATCGCCAGCTTGATGTTGGCGCGGATGCTTTCCATCGGTTGGCCGGCGGCCAGCAGCACGCTGAGGATCGAGGTGTTCGGATGCTTGGTCACGACCGGAATCATGTCGTCGATCGCGGCATCGATGCCCGCGGTGGCGGCATGGCAGCGCGCCTCGACTTGCCTGTCGCCGGTATAGTTCGCGATGCCGTCGATCATCGCCTGCGACCACGCGTCCATGTCCTCGAAGCGCATGTTGGTGAGGCCGGTGACGTCCTTTAAGCATTCGGCCGACAACGGCAGCGCGAACGCCTTGCAGAGGTCGGCTGAGCCGCGCGGCGCGAGCTGGTCGAGGATGCGGTCGCCATGGGCCTGGAACTGCCGCACCCAGGTGTCGCGCACGGTGCGCGGCGACACCGCCGGAAACATCGCGGTCCGCTCTGCCATGTGCGCATCGCCATCCTTGCGCATCATGTTGTGGCCCATCAGCACGTTCATCAGGCCGGCCGGCTGGTGCGACGAGAATATGTCGATGCGTTTTTCCTGGGTGAAGATATCGTCGCGCCGCGTGAACACGGTGGAGTTAAGCTGCGGTACGAACGCGATCGGCGCTTCCTTGCGCATCCGTGCCAGCGCCGGATAGGGATCGGCCCAGAACGCCGATACGTCGATGTCGAAATGCGGGGCGTTGGACATGGTGCGCTCAAATCGTCCGGTAGCCGCCGTCGACCATCACGATCGAGCCCGAGACATAGGCCGACATGTCGGAGGCGAGGAAGATCGCGGGGCCGACGATGTCTTCGGCGGTGCCGGCGCGGCCGAGCGGGGTGTGGGCGACGAAGACCTTGGCCAGATCCGGATTGCTGGCGCGCACCTTCTCGTTCAGCGGCGTCTCGATGAAGCCGGGGCCGATCGCGTTGACGCGCACGCCCTCCTTGCCGAGTTCGGCCGCCAGCGCCTTGGTGAAGCCGAGCACGCCGTGCTTGGAGGCGGTATAGGCCGGCGAACTCGGCGTTTTCAGATGCACGAAGGACTGGATCGAGCCGATATTGACGATGCGTCCCTTCAAGGCCCGCAGCGGCTCGAGGAAGGCATAGGTCACGTTGAAGACGCCGTTGAGGTTGATCGCGATGATGTCTTCCCAATCCTTGATCACGGCTTCGGCCGCGCCCAGCATGCCGTTGCGGCGGGCGATGCCGGCATTGTTGACGAGAATCGAGACCCGCCCGACCTTGTCGGCGACGTGTTTGGCCATCGCGAAACAGTCGTCGCGTTGGCTGACATCGAGGACAAAGCTCTCGGCCTTGCCGCCGGCGTCGCGGATTTCCTTGGCGACGTCGGCCGCCGCCTTCTCGTTCATGTCGAGCAGCACCACCCGCGCGCCCTCGCGGGCATAGCCGTTGGCGATCGCGCGCCCGATGCCGGAGCCAGCGCCGGTGACGACGGCGATGTGGTTTTGGAGCAAGGGCATGCGCGTTTCCTCTGTTTTGCGATTTTGACAGAGGATAGCAAGCGGGCCCGCCGGCACAAGGTGGCAGGAGTTGCGGGCAGATATGCCGCAGCTCGCCTCGGGCAACCCGACTAGAACGAGCAGGTGCCGTCGTGCAGCAGAGCGTCCTTGAACACCAGCGCATCGCCGAAGGTCGGCACCTCGCTGCCGATGATCACAACGTAGTTCAACGGCCACGGCGCGGTCGGGATGCTCTCGTCCCAGATCTGGCAGAAGCCGGAGTCCTGCCAGCGGATCAGGTGAAATGCGGCCTCGGCCGGGCTCGAAGCGGCAAGGGCGGTGCAGCCGACGGCGGCAACGGCGCAGAGGGAAAATAGACGACGCATGGATCATCTCCGGTTTGAACGGCGGGGGCGTTGACGCATGGCTATGATTTTGTCCGGCGAGGCCGCGATTGGTTCAATGCATTCGGGCGCCGTTCTGCTAGGGTAGCCGCGGGGGGCCAACCGGAGGCCGGCATGAGCGTGACCGGAAATTCGCAAGAAGCGCGGAATTTGCAAGCTTCGCGCCTGCGCATCGGTGCGACGATCGCGTTCGCGATCTGCGCCGCGACAGGCTTTTCGTCCGGGTTCGAGAGCTCATTGGCCGCGCCGCCGCTGGCGGTTGCCGTGGCGGATTTCGATTATGTCGACACCTCGGGCGAGGCCGTGGACCAGAGCGCCGAGCATCGCACCCGCGTGGCGTCGTTCGCCGCACTGCTGCGCGACAATATTGGCGCCCGGGGCGATTATCGGGTGATGCCGATCGATTGCCCGGATCATCCCTGCACCGCCACCAGCATGACGCCGGATGCGTTTGTCGCGGCGGCCCGCCGCGCCGGCGCGCGGCTGGTGGTCTATGGCGGCATCCGCAAGATGAGCACGCTGGTGCAGTGGGGCGAGGTGCAGTTGCTCGATCTCGAGAACGAGAAGCTGCTGCTGCGGCGCACCGTGACGTTCCGCGGCGACAACGACATGGCCTATCGCCGTGCCGCCGATTTCGTCGGCGATACGCTGAAGGACGCGATGCCGAAGCCGTGAGCGCGTCAGGCTTGATTACCGTCCCGTGAGCTGCGCCACGCCTTCGATCTCGATCAGCATTTTTGGATCGGGCAGCGCCACCACCACGCAGGTGGTGCGGGCGGGATAGGGCGCCGGCCCGAACGCCGCGGCATAGAGCTTGTTCATGACCGGGACGTCAGAGGCGCGGGTCAGCAGCACGTTGACCTTGACCAGGTCGCGAAACGTCGCCCCGGCCTCGTCGAGCACGCGCTTGATGTTGGCGACCACAAAGCCGAACTGCGCCTCGAACCCGTCAGCCAGCACGCCGTTCTCGTCGAAGCCGGGAATGCCGGAGATGAACAGCAGGTCGCCGGTGCGGGCGGCGAACGACAGCGGTGGCGACTTGACGCCTGATGGAGGGGCGAAGTGCTTGATCGGGGGCATCGGGACTCCTTTTTGCCATGGTGCTGATGCAATGACGGAAGCACTTTGCCCATCCAGCCTTTCGGTTACAATCCGCAAATCGCGACTCAATAAATCAAGGTTCTTGCGCGTCGCAACACGCATTCATCAATCCCGGGAAACCCATTCATGAAGATGTCATCCGCCCTCCGTGCCGCTCTGCTCGCACTGATCACCTTTGCCGGTACCCTGCTGTCCTCGGCCTCGCATGCCGACGAGGGTTTTGTGCAGCTCACGATCTACAAGGCCGGCTGGATCATCGGCGGCTCCGGCGGCAGCGGTTCGCTGACGTTCCGCGGCCGGACCTACTCGCTGTCGACCGGCGGCCTCGATTACGGCCTGGTGTTCGGCGGCTCGAAGACGGTGCTGCGCGGCCGGGTCAGCAACATCTACCGCCCGTCGGATGTCGCCGGCGTCTACGGCGCCGCCGGTGCCGGCCTTGCCGTCGGCCGCGGCGCCCGCGCCATCGTGCTGACCAACCAGAAGGGCGCGGTGCTGGAACTGTCCGGCAGCCAGACCGGCCTGATGGCGAACGCCGATCTCAGCGGGTTGGCGATCACGATGAGGTAGGCGGGCGATAACCCCTCGGCGTCGTCCCTGCGAACGCAGGGACCCATACCGCGTGATCTATCGATGAGGCGCGGTGGCTGAGACCATCCGTAAAACCCAGGCCGGTGGCTATCGGTCCCCGCGTTCGCGGGGACGACGTGGGGTGGGTTTCCGTATTCAACTGTCAAACAGCGCGAGACACACATCCGCATTCCCGCGGCGCGTTCCGCCCGAAGTTTTGCATTTCGTTTGCCCTCTTGAAGTAAAGAGGGCGCAGGGAAGACCGGGTGCACGCCGCACCCGCGGTCTCATGTGCGATGTGGGTAGTAAATGCTGCACATGAGCATACAGGTTTGGCGGAATCACACCGGCCTTCCCTGCGCAATGGCTTTACGGCTTATACGATTTCGTCCTGGTGACCGGCTTTCTTGCCACCATCATCCGCTGGAAGCGTGAGCCTCTCACGAACTTGACGCCAGCACCGGGGCGTCGGACCCAAACGATTTCACCGTACGCAACGGCCGCGTTCGTCTTCGCCGCCATCGCGTCCACCGCTCCCCGCCCCAACGTCTGCGACGATGGCCTACGCCCCTCTGGTGGGACAGGATGGCGGGAGTTGTGGAGTTGATTTGCCCGACGGGGCAATCGGAATATTTTTGCGCGGAGGGCTGGACAGACTTTTGGTGATTTGCCCGTCGGGTTACTTTATCGCAGGTGTTGCATGAAGGTCGTGCTTGCGCGCGGGGGCGACTCAGGAGCCTCGCCTGGGGATCGGTTGCAGGCTAGCATGCGCGCCAACACGTCTCCCGGGAGGAAATCATGAAGTTGAGGATCGCCGCCACGTTGCTCGCGCTCGCTTTGTCGGCCGCCACCGCCGCCGCGCAACCGGCCAAGGGTCTCAAGGAGCAGATCGTCGGCACCTGGAATTTCGTGGTCGCCGAAGTCGCGGCGCCCGACGGCAAGAAGTCGTTTCCGTTCGGCGAGACGCCCAAGGGCATCTTGATCTTCACCGCCGACGGCCGCTTCGCGCAGATCCATGTCGCAGGCGACGTGCCCAAAATCGCCTCCAACAACCGCATGACCGGCACGCCGGAGGAATACGCCGCCATCATGCGGCGTAGCCTGTCGGTGTTCGGCACCTGGACCGTCGACGAGGCCAGCAAGACCGTCACCTACACCATCGTGTCGTCCTCATTCCCGAACTGGGAGGGCGAGGCGCAGACCCGCAATATCGACAAATTGACCGACGACGAGTTCGTCAACACCAACCCGAACGTTGGCGGCGGGCGCGGGAGTGCGAGCAATTTTTATCGGCGGATGAAGTAGGGGCTGTTGGGTAGCTCGTAGGATGGGTTGAGCGAAGCGAAACCCATCGCGACAACGCGATCTGCGATGGGTTTCGCAAGGGCTCAACCCATCCTACGCGCTACATGCTCAAACAAAGAGCTAAAGCGCGATCGCGATTCAACCCATCTCATCACGCTTTAGCGCAGCGTAGCCAACCAATCGTCCAGCATCCTACGTGCTGTCACAAGCGGTGTCGGAAGCGATCGCCCTCTAACGGTCGTGCAGCCAGGGCCGTTCTGGTCTTCCTTTTCCTTGAGGATACCGGCGGTAACAAGCGCAGCACGGTCATCCGGGCAAAACTCGGACGATTTTCGATCTAACTCCTCGAGGCTAAGGGAAGTTGTGAGCATGCACTCGCCCTTGCTGCGATAGCCTGTGGTCTGCACGATTGATTTGAGAATTAGCTTGTAAGCGCGCGTCGCCGTGATCTCGTGGTCCCAGGGGGATGGCAGCCACCGATTGCCAGCGACGATCCGTGCAGTGGAGACGACGCCGATGTGGTAGGAGGTTGCTTCGTCGCCAAAGCTCGTAGAAAACGCATAGCGCCAATTCCAGGCTTCGACCTTCAGATCGAACGGAACAAGAAGATACTTGAACGAGCGCGCGCTTCCTTCGCTAGCCGTTCGCTGGATGAACCGGTCTGCCACCTTGGTGACCTCGAATTGCGTGGGCGTTGCGCGCAATTCGGGTCCGAGCGGAAAGTCCAGAGCTTGCACAGAGACGGGTGCGACGAGCACGCGCTGAAGTGCGCAAACTAGCGGATTAACAAAGTCTGTTCGTTTCAAGTCCGACTGGATGTAAAGCACGACGTCCGCGGGCGCCACCACGCGCGGCTGTTCCTGCGCCAGCGCCACTGACGTTCCGGCGAGAAGAGGAAACAGTATCAGATAGTGCGATCCGTATTTCAAAGGTGTGGCCGCCAGCCTCACAATGGCTTGTTTTGTCACTTTATATCGATATCAAGTGGCTCGCGACCGGTAGGGGCAGAGACTCATAGGTTAGGTTAGCAAAGTATAACTGGCATCCTGAAGGCGGCGAACGACGGATCCGTCTCTGCCGCAAACAAAAAGACCGAGCGCTCTGGCCCGGTCTCTTGTTCGGTAGGAGCGTTGTAGTCTCACAGCACCCGATTACTCTCCTTCACCTTCTCCGCATCCAGATACACGCTCGATCCCATTTCCTTGAACTTCGCGCTCATCTGCGCCATGCCATCCTCGATCACGCCTGACACCGACATGCCGACGCCGCCACCGGCCACCGCGCGCTTGTCGGGATCGTTCAGCGTCGCGGCGTAGTCGCGGACGTCCTGGGTGATCTTCATCGAACAGAACTTTGGTCCGCACATCGAGCAGAAGTGCGCCACCTTGTGGGCTTCCTTCGGCAGCGTTTCGTCGTGATAGGCGCGGGCGGTTTCCGGATCGAGGCCGAGGTTGAACTGGTCCTCCCAACGGAAGTCGAAGCGCGCGCGTGACAAAGCGTCGTCGCGCAGTTGCGCGGCGGGGTGGCCCTTGCCGAGATCGGAGGCGTGGGCCGCGATCTTGTAGGTGATGACGCCGACCTTGACGTCGTCGCGGTTGGGCAATCCGAGATGCTCCTTCGGCGTCACGTAGCACAGCATCGCGCAGCCGAACCAGCCGATCATGGCGGCACCGATGCCCGAGGTGATGTGGTCGTAGCCCGGCGCGATGTCTGTCGTCAGCGGCCCGAGCGTGTAGAACGGCGCTTCGCCGCACTCCTTGAGCTGCTTGTCCATGTTGATCTTGATCTTGTGCAGCGGCACATGGCCGGGGCCTTCGATCATGACCTGGCAGCCCTTCTTCCAGGCGATCTGCGTCAGTTCGCCGAGCGTCTCCAGTTCGGCGAACTGCGCGCGGTCGTTGGCGTCGGCGATCGAGCCGGGACGCAGCCCGTCGCCGAGCGAGAACGAGACATCGTATTTGCGCATCAGGTCGCAGATTTCCTCGAAGTGGGTGTAGAGGAAGCTTTCCTTGTGATGCGCCAGGCACCACTTCGCCATGATCGAGCCGCCGCGCGAGACGATGCCGGTGACGCGGTTGGCGGTGAGGTGGATGTAGGGCAGGCGCACGCCGGCGTGGATGGTGAAGTAGTCGACGCCCTGTTCGCACTGCTCGATCAGCGTGTCCTTGTAGAGCTCCCAGGTCAGCTTGACCGGATCGCCTTCGCACTTCTCCAGCGCCTGATAAATGGGAACGGTGCCGATCGGGATCGGCGCGTTGCGCAGAATCCATTCCCGCGTCGTGTGGATGTTGCGGCCGGTCGAGAGGTCCATCACGGTGTCGGCGCCCCAGCGGATCGCCCACACCATCTTGTCAACCTCTTCCTCGACCGACGAGGTGACAGCGGAGTTGCCGATATTGGCGTTGATCTTGGTGAGGAAATTGCGGCCGATGATCATCGGCTCGAGTTCAGCATGGTTGATGTTGCAGGGGATGATGGCGCGGCCGCGCGCGATCTCGGAGCGAACGAATTCCGGTGTCACGAAGGCGGGGACGCTGGCGCCAAAGCTCTCGCCATCGGCGATCGCGGCTTCGGCGCGTTCGAGCTGCACCTTGCGGCCGAGGTTTTCGCGGGTCGCGACGTAGATCATTTCCTTGGTGATGATCCCGGCGCGGGCGAACTCGAGCTGGGTCATCATGTGATCGCCGGTGCCGCGCAGCGGCTTGTGATGCGCGGTGAAGGCTTTTGCGGCATGCGAGGCGCCGACATTGCCGTTGTCTTCCGGCTTGATGTCGCGTCCTTCGTACTCCTCGACGCCGCCACGCTCCTTGACCCATTCGATGCGCGCGCGCTTCAGGCCGGCGTTGACGTCGATGGTGACATCCGGATCGGTGTAGGGACCGGAGGTGTCGTAGACCGGCAGGTTCGGCTCGCCGGCGCCTTCGCTGAGGATGATCTCGCGCAAGGGTACGCGGACATCGGGCGCTTCATCCGGCGTCACCCAGATCTTGCGCGAGGCGGGCAGCGGTCCGGTGGTGACGGCGGGAAGCGTGGTGTCGGGGTTGGAGCGGATGTTCATGGCGTATCCTCCTTTATATTGTTGTCATTCCGGACGGGTCGCGAAGCGAGCCGATCCGGAATCTGGAAGTTTGAATCTCAGCTCGAGATTCCGGGTTCGCGCTGCGCGCGCCCCGGAATGACGCTGGTGGAAACATCATCACGCGGCCTCCGCGTTCTGGCCGAGCCATTGCCTCACCCGTGCATCGGGGTCGGCGTTTTGGGTGACGTCGCTGACGACAGCGATCGAGTCGGCGCCGGCGGCGAAAATCCCAGCGGCCTGTTCGAACTTGATGCCGCCGATCGCGACCAGCGGGATGTTGCCGATGCGCTTCTTCCACTCGGTGATCTTGGGAATGCCCTGCGGCACGAAGCGCATCGATTTCAGCGTGGTCGGGAAAATCGGACCCAGCGCGACATAATCGGGCGTGGCGCGCAGCGCGATCTCAAGCTCGTCGTCGTCATGGGTGGAAATGCCGAGCGTCAGTTTGGCGCTGCGAATTTCGGCGAGATCCGCTTCGACGAGGTCTTCCTGGCCGAGATGCAGATGCTGCGCGCCGGCGACGATGGCCGCGCGCCAGTAGTCGTTGACCACGAGTTTGGTCGGCGTGCCCTTGGTCACCGCCAGCGCGTCGCTGACGATCTGCAGCGCCTGCGAGTCGTTGAGGTCCTTGGCGCGCAACTGGATGGTGCCGACGCCAAGCTTGGTCAGCCGCGCCACCCAGGCGATGCTGTCGACGACAGGATAGAATTTATCAGGATACGCGCGGCGATCAGGATACGGCATGCCAGAACGGGGTCCCGATGACAGGGGTTGATGGGGAGGCGAAGTCGCGGGCTTCCATCAGCCCGGCTTCAAAGGCAGTTCGGCCGGCTTCCACGGCGAGGCGAAACGCGTTGGCCATCGCGATCGGGTCGGCGGCTTTTGCAATCGCGGTATTGAGCAGCACGGCGTCGTAGCCGAGTTCGAGCGCGTGGGCCGCATGCGACGGCGCGCCGAGGCCGGCGTCGACCACCAGCGTGATATCGGGCAGGCGATCGCGCAGCAGCTTTAGCGCGTCGCGGTTGATGATGCCTTTGGCACTTCCAATCGGGGCGGCCCAGGGCATCACCACCTTGCAGCCGGCGTCGACCAGCCGCATCGCAACGCCGAGGTCTTCGGTGCAATAGGGGAATACTTCAAAACCGTCCTTGATCAGGATCGCGGCGGCCTCGACCAGGCCGACCACGTCGGGCTGCAGCGTATCGTTGTCGGCGATCACTTCGAGCTTGATCCAGGGCGTGCCGAACAATTCGCGCGCCAGTTTTGCCGTGGTCACCGCCTCGCGCACGCTGCGGCAGCCGGCGGTGTTCGGCAGCACCGTCACATTAAGCTCGCGGATCAGCGACCAGAACGCATCGCCGGTCTTGCCACCGGCGGACTCGCGCCGCAGCGACACCGTGACGATGTTGGCGCCGGACGCCCGAATGGCGCCCTGCATGATCGCCGGCGAGGGATACAGCGCGCTGCCGATCAAGAGGCGGGAGGCAAAGGGTTTGCCGTAGAAGTTCAGCATGGGATCTCTCAATTTGTCGTCCCTGCGAAAGCAGGGACCCATACCGCGTGATCTATCGTGGGGCGCCGTGGTCGAGACCAGCCGTAACCACGCAAGCCGGTGGTTATGGGTCCCCGCGTTCGCGGGGACGACGTGTTGAGGGATTTCGGCGCAGTCATCCTTCACCCTCCCTGCCGCGGCGTGATGATCTCAATCTCGTCGCCGCTCTTCAGCGTGGTCTCGGCCCAGCGGCTTTTCGGCAGCACGTCGTAGTTCACAGCAATCGCAAAATGCGTGCCTTCGTATTCGAGCTCGCTGAGCAGCGCATCGACGCGCGAGGCTGATATCTCCCGCTGCTCGCCATTGACGGTTACACGCATCGCATCACCTCATTGTCGATCGCGCCGCGCTGAACATGCGCCAGCGTCAGCTCCGCCAGCGCCGGCGCCAGCAGGAAACCGTGGCGATAGAGCCCGTTCACGGCGATCTTTTTCTGCTCCACCGTGATCCGCGGCAGGTTGTCAGGGTAGGCCGGACGAAGCCCGGAGCCGAATTCGAGAATCCGGGCTTCGGCAAAGGCCGGGTGCACGGCATAGGCCGCGCCCAACAGTTCCAGCGCCGAGCGTACGCTGACGCCGGTGTCCTCGGCCTCGATCGAGGTCGCGCCCAGCATGAACTTGCCGTCGCCGCGCGGGATCACGTAGAGCGGCCAGCGCGGATGGATCAGCCGCACCGGGCGCGACAGTTCGACCTCTGATGTCTCGACGATGATCATCTCGCCCTTGACGCCGCGCAGCTCCTTCTGCGCGTCGCGCGCCGAAAGCCCGCGGCAATCGATCACGATTCCTTCGAGACCGTTGGCGTCAGCGTCGCTGTTGAACTTGATGGTGCCGCCGGCCGCGGTGATCCGGGCATGCAGTTCCGGCAGCACGCGGCGCGGCTCGACATGGCCTTCATCGGCATAGAACAACCCGTCGCGGAAGCGGCCTTCCAGAGACGGTTCGAGTTCGCGCAAACCCTGCGCGTCGAGCCTGACGTGGCCGGTGGTAAGTTTGGCAAAACGTTCGAAATCGGCGCGGTCGCGCGCATGCGCCACCACCAGCGAGCCGTTGAACGGGGTTTTGGGAAAATGCTCGCGCCAGAGGTCGAGCGAACGCAGGCCGAGCCTGACGATCACGGGCTCTGAGGCTTCGGCCTCGCACCAGGGCGCCAGCATGCCGCCGGCCCAGTGGCTGGTCGACAGCGTCATATCGGCGTCGCTGCGCTCGTATAACGTGACGGCGTGGCCGGCCTGCGCGAACAGCAAGGCTTGCCATGCGCCGGCAATGCCCGCGCCGATAATGGAAACGGGGGAATCCCCCCGCGACTTGGAACCCTGTAACATCCCTGTCCCTTCGCCGGCATGACCCGGATCAGGTTCAAAGGGTCACCGCGGTCTCGGCGCTCTACCTCTCGGCAGGGCTGACCCAAAGTTTGCGGTATCTCAGCTCCTCGTCGGAGCTCCCCTCGGAACAGGTCTAATGTAGGCCGATGGGGCGGGGTGTCAACGCGGCTTTGTGGCGTTTGCACCGCCGGAAGTGCTGGCAGGCATGCCGGCAGGCGGGCGTGGAACCCGCTCTTTCGCATCCGCGAGCTTCTTCGCAGCGGGCTTTGAATGACCCTTTGAATCAGGCTTGGGCTTCAGGAAGCTCGGGATCAGATCGATCGGCTTCAAAGCGGTTTTGGAAGCCGAAGCGGTTTTGGGCCTCGGAGCGCCGGTCGAAGTACGTTTGGGCGCCGCAACGGTGTTGGGCTTCGCGGCCTCGAGATCTGCGGCGGCTTCTTCGGGTTTTGCAGCTTGATCCGATTTGGCGACCTCGACAGGTGCGGCTGCGGCTTCCTTCGGCTCCGCAGCGACGTCGCTGGACGGCTCGGCATCCTTCGGCGGTGCGCTCGCGAGCACGGGCTCGGGATGCCTGGCGCGGTCCAGCCGCTGGCGCTTGGCAACCTCGTAATAGCCAGCGGCATATAAATGCACGGCGCGGTCGTGGTTGCTTTCGGCGGCGCGGTAGGCGCCGGCGAGGTATTTCACGCCGTAGGTCAGATTGGTTTCAGGATCGCGCAACCCTTCGGCGTCGCCCTGGTAGCCAAGGCCGCGCGCGGTCGCGAGCTTGATCTGCATCAGCCCGATGGTGCCGCCGCGCCCGATCAGGTCCGGGTGATATTTGCTCTCCCGGACGATCACCCGATGCACCAGCGCTTCCGGAACCTGGTTCGCGTGCGCGTGAACCGCGACCAGCCTTTCATAGGTCGCGCGATTCTGCGCTTTCGCGTCGGGCGAAAACAGCAGCGCCGCCGTGGCGGCGAGCCAGGCGATGACGGGCAAACGCTTCATGAAAAGGGTCTCGGGCGTGTCGGCGAGCGCTCATGATTTGGGGAACCAGTATTGCGGCCAGATGTGGCGAAAAGCGGACGGGATGACGCTTTGGGCCGCAAGGGTAAACCTCATCCTGAGGAGCCGCGTTGCGGCGTCTCGAAGGATGGTCGCGCGATCGGGGCCTCATGGTTCGAGACGCGCGAAGCCGCGCTCCTTACCATGAGGATCTAATATTTTTCGCATCGCGCCAACGCATGATTGTCGTGCAAATTACAAAATGCAGGTCTAGAATTCTTTTGGGCAGAGATCTCGGTTGCGACAGCAAATCTGTCTCATTCAAATCGAACTAAAATCTGCAAATCAAAAAATAGAATCTGAGGGAGATGCGCCATGATTGGATCAGGCTCCAGCTATCAGCCCCGCGGAAACCCCTGCGCGCAATGCGGCAAGCCGATCGAGCGGCCGGACTGGATTGAAAGCAGCCCGGGCCGGACGTCGTTCCTCTGGTTCTGCCGCGCCTGCGATTATCGCTTCGAGGCGATCGCGATCTACGACCATGCGGATCCCGACGCGCTCGCGGCATAACAGCTTCCCGCTGTTTGGTGCTGCTTGATTTGACGCGTTCTCTTCACGCGAACCGCAATCCCCTTCGCTTGAAAGCGCTATGTCAAGCCGCTGAACGCTCGATCTGCTGATGCACCGGCAGCTGGATGCGAACCACCAGCCCGTGCGGCTGGCGGTCGTGCAGCGACAGCGTGCCGCCATGGGCGAGCGCGATGGCGTTGGCGATCGATAGACCAAGGCCGAAGCCCGAGGTCTCGTCCATGTTGCGGGCGTCGTCGCCGCGCACGAACGGTTCTAGCACGTTGCTCTTCTGCGCATCCGAAATGCCGGGGCCGTCATCCTCGACATCGATGGTCACTTGGTCAGGCGAGGTGCGAAGGCGGATGGTCGCTTCGGCACCGAACCGCACGGCATTTTCGACCAGATTGGTGACGCTGCGGAGCAGGTCGTCCGGCCGGACAGTCGCCATCGCGTGCGGCGGGCCGTCATAGCTCACCTTGCGGCCCATGTCGCCGAACTGGTCGGTGACGAGCTGCAGCGTCGAGGCGATATCGACCAGCGTCATCGCCTCGAGCGTGCGGTCGTTGCGCAGGAACGACAGCACGGATTCCAGCATCGAGCGCATCTGGTCGAGATCGCCGAGCATACGGCTGCGATGGGTCTCGTCCTCGATGAATTCCGAGCGCAGCCGCATCCGCGTGATCGGCGTGCGCAGGTCGTGGCTGATCGCGGCCAGCATCCTGGTGCGGTCGTCGATCAGGCCGGTGATGCGCTCGCGCATGCGGTTGAGCGCCTTCGCCACCGAACGGATTTCTTCCGGCCCGCGTTCGGGCAGCGGTGCGGCGGCGCCGTTGAGGCTGAAACTTTCGGCGGCCCTGGCAAACGACGACAGCGGCGCGGTCAATGCGCGCGCGGCCCACAGCCCGAGCAGGGTGACGCTGATCACGGCAAACAACAGCGTCGTCATCCAGGGGCCCAGGAACGGTGGACGCCGCGGCTCCGGCAGGATGTTGGTCGATATCATCGCGCCGTCCGGCAGCGCGATGCCGAGTCTGCGGGCCGCGCCATCGGGCGGCAGCGCGAAGATGCGATAGCCGCTGCCGAGGCGCCGGTGCAGGCTGCGCAGATTGATGCCGTCGGGCTCGGCTGCCGCAGGCGCCGGTCCCGGCGCGATGCTCGCGATGCCGAGCAGCGGGAAGGCGCGCGCGATATCGCCGATCAGCCGCGGCCGATCCGGCGCGGGCGCAGCACGGAGCAACTGCGCGGCCGCGGCGAGCTGCGCGTGGCCGCGGTCGAACGACGGATCCGGCTGATCCGGCCGGTGGATCAGAAAACTCGCCGTGATGATCAGATGCAGCGTGACGACCGAGGCCACAACCAGTGCTGCGATCTGGCCGCTGACGCCGCGCAGGTTGAGGAAACCGAAAAACTTCATGACGCGCATTTCATGGCGCACAACTGGGGTCAGTTGCCGGCGGCTAAAATCGGTTCAACCCTTGGTGTGAACATGTAGCCGCCGGACCGCACCGTCTTGATCATGGTGGGTTCGAGCGGATCGGGCTCGATCTTGCGGCGGATGCGGCTCACCAGCACGTCGATCGACCGCTCGAACGAGCCGGCGTTGCGGCCTTGCGTGAGGTCGAGCAGGCTGTCGCGCGACAGCACGCGGCCGGGCCGCTCGCACAGGGTCCGCAGCAGGTCGAATTCGGCGCTGGTCATCGCGACGCGGGCGCCTTCGGGATCGCGCAGTTCGCGCAAGCGGAGGTCGATGCGAAAACCGGCAAAGCCGAGCGCGGTGGCGCCCTCGGTGGCGCTGGCGGTTTGGGCGGCGGCCTGCCGGCGCAGCACCGCGTTGATGCGGGCCAGCAGTTCGCGCGGGTTGAAGGGCTTTGCCAGATAGTCGTCGGCGCCCATCTCCAGGCCGAGGATGCGGTCGACGTCCTCGCCGCGCGCGGTCAGCATGATGATCGGCGTCTGCGACTCCGCGCGTACCTTGCGGCACAGGGTGATGCCGTCCTCGCCGGGCAGCATGACGTCGAGGATCAGGAGATCGACGCGATGGTCGGTCATCGCGCGCGCCATTTCGCGGCCGTCGGTCGCGGTGGTGACGTTGCAGGCGTTGGTGCGCAGGTATTTCGCGATCAGCGTTCGCGTTTCGCGGTCGTCTTCCACGACAAGGATGTTGGGCGCGGGCTGGGCCATACCGATCCTTTTGTCGGTGATTCGGGGCAATGCGCGAAGGATTTTTGTTTCCGGATGTTTCCGGATTCCTCCGGGCAATACAGGGCAACAGCTAACGAGCCGCGGAAAAGGTCTCGTTAAGACCGTTAATCCTACGGTCGGGGCGTCGAATACGAACCTTCTTCCCTGGAGCTATCATGACCTCGATCTCGGCGGCCTCTGCCAGCACCTACCAGTCGCCCCTGCAGAAGTTGCAGGATGAGTTGCAGTCCCAAGTCACCTCCGGCGCCATCTCCTCGACCGACCAGGCCGCGCTGTCGTCGGCGCTGACCGACATCGATTCGCAGGTCCAGTCCAGCCGCTCCAGCGACCCGTCCAGCGGCGGCAAGCCCGGCGATATCAAGTCCAAGATCGACGATCTCATCAGCAGCGAGGTCTCCTCGGGCAAGCTGACCAGCGACCAGGCCACCGAACTGCAGGGCGTCTTCAAGGCCGCCTTCGCCAATGGTTCCGGCGGCGGTGCTTCGGGCGCCGGCGGTCCGGACGGAGCAGGAGGCCCGGGCGGCGCCGGTGGCGCACATCACGGACATCACGGCGGCGGATCGAAGTCCGGCGACGCCTCGTCCTCGGATTCGTCGAGCTCGTCGAGCACCGGATCGGCCAGCGATCTGCTGCAGCAATTCCTGCAATCGCTGCAGGACGCGGCGAGCAGCTCGTCGACGTCCTATAGCTCGACCGGCAGTACCAGCACATCGAGCAGCACCGGTTCGTCCCTGTCGGCGCTGCTGATCGACTACCAGAGCTGACTTCTTTTTGACGCGGCGACGCGCGACCCTCGATCGTGTCAGACAACCATCCTCCCCGAAAGGGAAGGATGGTTGTTGTATTTTGGAGCGTTTTCTTTTGGCGCTGGAACCGGCCGCCAGCTGCCACGTTAATCCCTCTATTCATGAATGGAGGGTGCGATGGCAATCGAGGTCATGACCAGGCCGCATCAGTTGATCGCGAGCGACCGGGTCGAAGGCACCGTGGTACGGCGGCCGAACGGCGACAAGATCGGCCACATCGAGCGGCTGATGATCGACAAGGTTTCCGGCAAAGTATCCTACGCCGTGCTGAGCTTCGGTGGCTTCCTCGGCATCGGAACCAATCTGCTTCCGTTGCCCTGGGGCCGGCTCTGCTACAGCACAAAATCCGAGGCCTATGAACTGGACATCGAGGACGAGGAACTGAAGCGTGCGCCGTCGTTCGGCGCCGACAAGGATTTCGACTGGGGCGACCGTGCGCAGGAAGCGGAGCTGCATCGCTATTACGGCATGCCGCCTTACTGGGGTGGCTTTTGACCGCAGGGTTCTCTTGTAAATTGGCGGAACACTTGCCGCGTTGACGGGTTTTCCCGGTATCGATTTTCGAACTGAGGAGAACCTAAAATGTTAGCCAAATATACCATCGCAGCCCTTGCCGGCTCCGCCATGCTTGCCGGTGCCGCGTTCGCGCAGACGCCTGCCGCGACCACTACCGACAGCGCCGGCGCGGCGCCTGCGTCCGCTACATCTTCGTCGCTCCAGGGTGACTGGCGTGCGTCCAAGATCGCCGGCCTGAGCGTCTACAATGACAACAACGAGAGCGTCGGCTCGATCAACGACCTGCTCACCGACAAGAGCGGTAACATCAAGGCGGTCGTGATCGGCGTCGGCGGCTTCCTCGGCGTCGGCGAACATCTCGTCGCCGTACCGTTCGACAAGGTGAAGTTCGTCACCGAGCCGGTGGCCTATACCGGTGCGGCCAACGCGCCGGGCGCATCCGGGGCCGCCAGGACGTCTTCGACCATGCCGCCTTCTTCGACCACGACGACGGGCGCTGCGACCACCGCGCCGGCGGCGACCGCGAAGCCCAATCCCTGGTATCCGGACCACGCCGTGTACAACGCGACCAAGGATGAGTTGAAGGCGATGCCGGAGTTCAAGTATTCGACCAACTAGGCATCCGGGCTCTCGCCCATGTGAGTGACATCAAGCGGTCGGACGGCATTGCCGCCCGGCCGTTTTGATTCATGTTTGCGGGAGTTCTTGCGAGTTCTTGGGGGAGGGGCCGGCTCGGCCAAGCCATGGTGCAGCGCATCCTATCTGCCGGCATATCCCGATGCTACGCTTACGTTGCGGCAGGAGCACCTGCGTCCTGCCTGAAACCAACGGGAGGACGACATGGCTGAGAGCGTCTACAAGGTTATCGAACTGATCGGTACCAGCAAGGACTCCTGGGAAAAGGCCGCCACCGCGGCCGTTGCCAGGGCCGGAAAATCGTTGCGCGATCTTCGTGTCGCCGAGGTTGTGACGCTCGATCTGCAGCTGGACGCCAAGGGCAAGGTCGAAGCCTACCGCGCCAAGCTGAAAGTCTCGTTCAAGTTTGAGGGCTGATGGTTACGGCTGACGGATCATGCAGAAGTCCTATGTCCGGCGGACCAGCACTGCACTTTAATTGATGCATCAAAAGAAACGCGCCCGGCTTTGCCAGGCGCGTTTTTGTTTTTGTAGGTGGGCAAAGGCGCGCTTGCGGTGGGCACGCTGCGCTTTGCCCACCCTACGTTCGACGTTCGCGAAGGCGTCAGTGCGTGACCAGCGGGCAGCCGCCCTTGTCGAGCGGACGGAAGGCTTCGTCGCCGGGGACGGTGGCGATCAGCTTGTAGAGGTCCCATTCGTTCTTGGACTCGGAAGGCTTCTTCACCTCGAACAGATACATGTCGTGGACCATGCGGCCGTCGATGCGGATCTTGCCACCCTTGGCGAAGAAATCGTTGATCGGGGTCGCGCGCATCTGCGCCATCACCTTCGGCGCTTCGTCTGTCCCGATGGCCTCGATCGCCTTCAGGTAATGCATGGTCGCCGAATAGAGCCCGGCCTGGATCATGGTCGGCATGTGGCCGACTTTCTCGTTGAAGCGGTTCGAGAAGGCGCGGGTCTCGTCGTTCATGTCCCAGTAGAAGGCGTCGGTGACGATCAGGCCCTGGGTGGCCTTGGCACCGAGCGCGTGGGTGTCGGTGATTTCCTGCAGCAGCGCGATCATCTTCTGGCCACCCTCGACGAGGCCGAACTCCGATGCCTGCTTCAGCGCGTTGGTGGTGTCGCCGCCGGCATTGGCGAGCGCCACGACCTTGGCCTTGGAAGCCTGGGCCTGCAGCAGGAACGACGAGAAATCGGACGAGTTCAGCGGATGGCGGACCTCGCCAAGCACCTTGCCGCCGCTCTCCTTGACGACGTTGGCCGTATCCCGTTCCAGCGCCATGCCGAAGGCGTAGTCGGCGGTGACGAAGAACCAGGTGTCCTCGCCACGCTTGACCATCGCCTTGCCGGCGACGTTCGACAGCGCGTAGGTGTCGTAGGTCCAGTGCACGGTGTTGGGCGAGCAGGCAACGCCGGTGATGTCGGAACTGCCGCCGCCGGAATTGATGTTGATCTTGTTCTTCTCGCGCGTCAGCGCCGAGATCGGCAGCGCCACCGAGGAGGTCGGCACATCGAAGATCGCATCGACCTTGTCGTTGTCATACCAGTTGCGCGCGATGCTGACGCCGACGTCCGGTTTGTTCTGATGGTCGGCGGCGACCACCTCGACCGGCTTGCCCTTCAGCTTGCCGCCGTAATCGGCGACCGCCATCTGCACCGCAGCCAGCGAACCCTTGCCGGTGGCGTCGGCGTAGAGGCTCGACATGTCCGTGAGCACGCCGATCTTGACGACGTCGTCGGAGATCTGGGCCTGTGCCGCGCCACCCGATAAGGCGACGGCAACACCGGCCGCGACCGCGGCTGCGATGGATTTCATGGTTTCTTCTCCCAGGCTTTTTGTTGAGGGCTTCATTGCAATGACCCTCTTGTATCCGTCTTTGTGGAAGGCGGTAAAGCCGAAGGCTGGTGTGGAACCTGCTATCAATGGCTAAAAAGCAGGCGTGGCGCTTACCTCGCTCCGCTTGCGGGAGAGGTCGGATCGCGAAGCGATCCGGGTGAGGGGGACTCTCCGCGGACTCATCTATCGAATGTGCTGAGGCAGCCCCTCTCCCCGCAAAACGCGGGGAGAGGAAGAAGTAAACATCGCGCCGTGCCTGCTCAGGCGTAGCTCATCCGTTCGAGATCGGCGATCAGTCCAGGACCGGTCGGGCGCCATCCGAGCCGTGCCTGAGTCTGCGCACTTGAAGCCGGGAGATCCATGCCGGCAAACGGCGCCAGCCATCCGAAATGACCCGCCGCTTCCTCTGGAGACAGGCCGACTACCGGTACCTTGAGACCCCGACCGATGACTTCCGCGACGGCGCGAACCGCGATACCTTCCTCGCCGACCGCGTTGTATCGCGCACCGGGCTCTCGCTTTTCCAGCGCCAATCGGTAGAGGCGCGCGACATCGGAGACGTGCGCCGCCGGCCAGCGATTTTTCCCATCGCCGAC
Source organism: Bradyrhizobium ottawaense (assembly GCF_900099825.1). Classification (NCBI taxonomy): domain Bacteria; kingdom Pseudomonadati; phylum Pseudomonadota; class Alphaproteobacteria; order Hyphomicrobiales; family Nitrobacteraceae; genus Bradyrhizobium; species Bradyrhizobium ottawaense. The sequence continues at coordinate 5,476,573 of NZ_LT629693.1, forward strand.
ATAGGCCGAAACGCGCTTCTCGCGCGCGATCGCCACGGCGTAGGTGACAAAACCTTGCTTGACCGTGTCGTGGACCTGCGGAAGCCGCACCACTGACACGTTGACGCCGGCCTCCGACATCGAGGCGCCCGCCAGTTCCGAAACCACGCGCGGATTCTGGCCCGTGGAATTGAAGACGTCCTCGGTCGCAAGTTGGCCCGGCACGGCGTTGCCCATTCCGGTGCCTGACGTGATGACGAGCGGCCGGTCCGATCCGGTGAGCGCGCCGCCAAGCGCCTCGATGGCGCGCTGGTCCTTTTCGCAGTTCGCGACCCAGTTCGCAAAATTGTGGTCGAAGGCGCAGTGGATCACACCGTCAGCCTTCGTCGCGCCGCTGCGCAAGCTTTCGAGGTCTTCGAGGTCGCCGCGATGCACCTCGGCGCCGGCGGCGATGAGCGACTGGGCCCCCGCGTCCGATCGCGTCAGTCCGAGGACCTGATGGCCGGCGTTGATGAGTTCCGGAACAATGGCCGAGCCGATGAAGCCGGTCGCGCCGGTAAGAAATACGCGCATGGGAAGTCTCCAATGTTGTGCGGAGACACATATCGGCTAGGCTGACATACTGTTAAAGTAGTGACGTTATCATGGTATAATAACCAACAGGATCGGCATGCCGCAAGATCAACATGACCGGACCAACAATCTGCTGGGCACCTATTTGAAGGATCGCCGCACGCGGATCGATCCAGCTGCCCTCGGTTTTCCGGTGGGGCGTCGACGCACGCCGGGGCTGCGCCGGGAGGAGGTTGCCCAGCGCTCCAACATCAGCGCCACCTGGTACACGTGGCTGGAGCAGGGGCGAGGCGGCGCGCCCTCGGCGGATGTGCTGAACCGGATTTCCGGTGCGCTGATGCTGACCGACGTCGAGCGCGAACATCTGTTTCTGCTCGGACTCGGGCGCCCGCCCGAAGTTCGCTACAGGGCCGCCGAAGGGGTTACACCGCGCTTGCAACGGCTGCTCGATGCGCTCGAGGTCAGTCCCGCGCTGATCAGGACCGCCACCTGGGACGTCGTCGCGTGGAATCGCGCGGCGGTCGCGGTGCTGACCGACTACGGCGCGCTGCCTCCGGGCCAGCGCAACATCCTTCGCCTCATCTTCGGCAGTCCCCGCGTCCGGGATGCGCAATACGACTGGGAAAGCGTGGCCCGTTTCGTGGTCGGCGCGTTCAGGGCGGACGCCGCGCGCGCCGGTGCTGTTTCCGAAGTCGCCGAACTCGTCGACGAACTCTGCAAGCTCAGCCCTGAATTCACAGCGCTATGGCGTGACAATGACGTCAACGTTCACGGTGAGGGCGTGAAGCGCCTTCGTCATCCGGTGCTCGGCCCGATCGCGCTGGAATATTCCGCGTTTGCCGTCGATGGCCGGCCCGACCTCAGCATGGTTGTCTATAATCCCGCCACGAGATCGGATGCGGATCTGATCCGATCGCTGGTCGCATCCACGACGACGGTGAAGCCGGAAGGCCGCTCTGCATCGACAAGCTAACTGCGATCTTTTACCACAGCGTAACCCTACAGCCCCGGCAGCGCGCTGACCGCGACATTGATGGTGCCTTCGGCTTCCGCGATCACGCGCAGAGTTTTGGAATCGAAGGCGATGTCGGCCAGCCGCAGCGCGGTGATCTCGGCTGCCACCCGTATGCCGTCCTCGTTCTTCTGGAAGTCGGCGATGACGGTGGCGATTTTCTTTTGCGCATTGCTGGCGAACGGCTTCAGATCGATCGTGGCCTTGTCTGCCAGCGCCCTTTGCAGATGCGGCATGGCCGCGCGCGCCGCCGCTCCCAGCAATCCGAAGGCGGCCTCCGACTCGACGGCGAGCTGGATATCGGTCAGCCGCAGCGTCTGCTGCGCCTGATCGAGCACGGGCCTTCCCCAGATGTGCACGTTGGCTTCGCCGCCGAATCCGAAGAAGCTCTTCTTCTCCTTGGCGTTGACCAAAAGCGAAATCAGCAGGCGGTCGCCGGAGGCCGCGACGCTGGCGCGCTTCACCGTGACGTTGACCGAACCCGAGCCGTCTTCCGGAAACGTCTTGCCGGCAAACTGCGCCTCGACGACCTTGTTGATCTCGGTGAAGGGCATGTCGATCGGCACGCCGATCGTGACCCGCCCCGGCGTCGGCGGCACGATGGTGATGGTGGCGGGGAACGGACAGACCGGCTTGGTCTCGACCGGCGTGACGCGGGTCTCGGCCTCGATGCCGAGCGTGAGCGTCACCGCGGACGCATCGACGCGCGGTTGTGCTGCGATCGCGCGGGTCGGGCGCAATTCGAGCCATAGCGCGGGGAGCTGTGAACTCGGTCCCGTGCCCTGCAGCGGGATCGAGCGGCAGGCCTTGGCCCATTGCGCCCGTGCGCTGTTTTCGAAGGCGGGATCGTTGCGCATCCGCGCCTGCACCAGCGCCAATTGATCGGTGACCTGCTTGTCGATCAGCGGCTTGACCTGTGCGGGTACGTTGACGCGTGCACCGGCCACGACGAGGCTGGTGTCGCCGAGATTGACCTGCGCTGCGAGGTTGGGCTCGATCCGCCAGGCGGCGGCGATCTTCGGCCGCGCGGTGATGCTGACACTGCCCTTGATCTCGGCGCTGGCGTTGAGATTCTTGATGTTGATGCCGCCGATGCGTTTCCCGATATCGCCGCCGAGCAAGCCACCGAGCGCATCGCCGACCGCGCCCGTTGCCTTTGCCGACAGCGAACCGGTGACATTGAGCGTGCCGGTAATCGGCGTCGACAGCGACAGCACATCCTGCCCGCCGGTCGCGCTGATTGCGCCGCGCGAGGCGGTCCAGCCGATGTCGGCATTCTGCAGGATCTGCGATACCGGATTCTCGGCCTTGCCGGTAAACGTTCGCTGCGCGGCGCGGTCGGCGGCATCGCGGATCGCCGACAGCGCGATCGCGACCGGCGCCATCACCACCGAAGATCGCGGCGCCGGCGGCAGCGGCGGCAATTCGGCAAGCACCGGCGGCGCCACCGTGCCGCGCGGCGCCAGCCAGTCCATGACCTTCAGGCTGGCGAAGAACGACACCGCGACGACCGCAACCGCGGCGAAAACCATTTTCAGATGCTTCGGCAGACGCGTCGTCCCCCCTGACCCATTGAACCCGTTAGCGTTTTACAGGGGCGGGGAGGACAACGCCAGAGCGAGAGGCCGTGACCGGCATCATCCCTTCAGACGCCGTTTGTTCATGTCCGGGCAGTGGAGCATCCGGCGATGTAACGGCCGCCCTGCGATTCGCAGATGAACAGGCGCTTCTCCGCCGAGGTATCGTTCCACTTCTCCGGATATGGCCGGCGCTGTTGCTCGCAACCGTCGGGCGCGAACGCCGCGGCGCGCAACGTCGCGCCGCCGATCAGCGTTATAGCCGGATCGATACGTCGATATCTCATAGGCGCCGCCCCATCACGATGATCCGCCGTCCGCAGTGGCCCGATCATCGGTCCGCGGATTTCCCGGATGGTTCATTGGCAATGCACGCTCGCGTCGGATAGGGTGCGCGCAATCAAAGAGGGACAAAAGGAAATAATATGACCATGTCCAGCATTATGGCGCGTTTCGTCGCGCTGGTCGGCGGCGTCGCGCTGCAGTGGCGGAAGCTGCAGGGCGACGCGCCTGCGCCTGCCTGGGGCGGTGCGCCGGTGGTCCCGGCAGCGAAGCCGCAAGGCGCGCTGCCGACGCTGAAGATGCCGTCGGCCAGGGGCTGGAGCGACGGGCAGAAGCCGGTGGCGGCACCCGGGCTCAAGGTCAATGCGTTTGCGACCCATCTGAAGCATCCACGCTGGATCAATGTGATGCCGAACGGCGACGTGCTCGTCGCCGAGTCGAATCAGATCGCTGGACGGCCCAGAACCGTGTTCCATTATGCGATGCAGGCGACGATGCGGCGTGCCCGCGCCCTTGGCGACAGCGCGAACCGCATCACGCTGTTTCGTGATCCGGATGGCGACGGCGTCGCCGAAGTTCGCGAAACCTTCATGGAGGGGCTGAACCAGCCGTTTGGCATGGCGCTGGTGCGTGACACCTTCTATGTCGGCAATACCGACGGCGTGGTGGCTTTCCCTTACGTCGCGGGTGCGAGCAGCATCACCGCGCCGGGAAAGAAACTTGTCAGCTTCAAGCCGAGCGGGCACTGGACGCGCAGCCTGCTGCCGAGCCCCGATGGCAAAAAGCTCTATGCCGGCGTTGGCTCGCTCAGCAACATCGCCGAGATGGGCATGGAGGTCGAGCAGGGCCGCGCGGCGATCTATGAGCTCGATCTCACCGCCGGCTCCAGCCGCATCTTTGCCGGCGGCCTGCGCAACGCGGTGGGAATGGCGTGGGAGCCGAACACCGGCGTGCTCTGGACGGTGGTCAATGAACGTGACGGCCTCGGCGACGAGACCCCGCCGGATTATCTGACATCGGTGCGCGACGGCGGCTTCTACGGCTGGCCCTATTGCTACTGGGGCCAGACGGTCGACGACCGGGTGCCGCAGGATGCCGCCATGGTCGCCAAGGCGATCACGCCGGATTACGCGCTCGGTGGGCATACCGCGTCGCTCGGTCTGTGCTGGGTTCCGGCCGGCACGCTGCCGGGCTTTCCGGACGGCATGGCGATCGGGCAGCACGGCTCGTGGAATCGCAGCACGCTGAGCGGCTACAAGCTCGTGTTCGTGCCGTTCGAAAACGGAAAGCCCTCCGGGCCGGCGCGGGATATTCTCTCGGGCTTCCTCGCGCCGGACGAGAAGGAATCCTACGGACGGCCGGTCGGGGTCGTGATCGGACCCGACGGCCGCTCGCTGTTGATGGCGGACGATGTCGGCGACGTGATCTGGCGGGTGACGGGCGCGTAGCGCCCGCCACCGCTACCGCGCATCAGTTCAAGCGCAGCTCGGTGATGTGCTTCGGATCGGCGGTGAGCTCGCCGCGTTCGACGCGCAGCACGAGATCCGTCAGCACTGCATTGGCCTTGCAGGCAACGCCGACCTTTTTGCCTTCTCCAACGATGAAGCCGTTGAGGAATTCGATCTCGGTGCGGCGGCCCTTCTGCATATCCTGGCCCATCGACGGGCGTTGCCCGGACGCGGTCTTCTTCGCATCCTTGAAGCGCTGTTCGTCGCAGGCGCGCATTGCCGCGTCGTCGCCTTCGCCCGCGCGCGCGATGGTCTCGGGCTCGATGTGCAGGACCTCCTCGAGCTGATAGCCATGCGCCTGTCCGACGCGGATCGCTTCGCTGCCGAGCCGGGTCGAGAAGCGGCGGATCGGCTCGTTCTCCAGCATCTGGCCGCCGGGCAGGCCGGTGCAGGCGGAGAGGCCGTTCTGCATGGCGTTGGCGACAAGCTTGGACCAGCGCTCGCCCCACAGGTTGCTGGTGACCTTGGCGCTGTCGGCGGTGCTGACCAGGCGGCAGATTTCCTCCGCCCGTGGCGTGATGCGGCCGTGCACTTCGCCGGCGCGAAATACCGTATGCGCCGCGCCATGCTTGCCGGCGCCGCGGTGGATGTGGCCGGGCTCGGGCAGATTGACGGTGATGCTGCTGGCGACGCATCCCAGCGTCTTGCCCCAGCCGACGACACCGGCGATGGCCTCCTCGTTCATGCAGTTCTGCAGCGACACGACATAGCCGGCGGGCGCCAGATATTGCTGGATCATCATGGTGGCCCAAGCGGTGTCGTAGGACTTCATGCAGACAAACGCGATGTCGACCGGCGCCTCCTTGGCGAGCTGCTGCGCGTCGGTGACGTGCAGCGCCCGGACGGGAACCGTGAATTCCGGAACATTCATGGCGTGGGTGACGCGCAGGCCGTGCTTGCGCATGTGCTCGACATGTTCGGGCCAGGGATCGATGAACGTGACGTCCTCGCCCGCCTGCACCATATGGGCGCCGGCATAGCCGCCGACCGCACCCGCACCAACGATAGCTATTTTCCGACCCATGCTTTCCTCCCGGGGTTTCTTGTCCCCGAGCCTAGCGCGCCAGCGGGGCTGATCGCAAATGGTGCAATGCGGAGCGCCGGGCGTGCCCATGGAGGTCGCATTCAACGGAGCTTATTGACATTTAGGCGGCAAATCAGGCCTGTCTCTGTCAACGGTCGCTCGGGAAGTTGACGATGTGGAATGCTCGGCTTGACGCCAAACTACTGAAATTGAAGCGGGACGGACTTTCGTTCGCCGAGATCGGGGAGCGAATGGGAATCACGCGCAACGCCGCGCTTGGACGGTTTCAGCGGCTCAACGGCGTCGTTTTTCCATCGCAGCTTGAGCGGCGCCAATCCAGGGAAGCGGCCGCCCGGCTCAAGAAAGAGACTCGCCTCCGAAAGGAGAGCGAGATTGTCCGGAAGATGAAAGCTGCCATCGCCGCCGGGACGGACAGGACCAAGGCGATGAGTCAAGCTTATGCCGCCGGCGCCAGCTTCCGGGCTATCGGCGAAGTCTTCGGCGTGTCGAGGGAGCGCGCCTATCAGATAGCGACTGCGGCTCCGGACAAGCGCTCTCGGAAAAGTTGAACCGCCCCGGACCTCCGCGGCCGATGGGAATATAGTTCCCGGCAAGGGCTTGATGGACTCCCGATTGGCCGGGTGTGATACTCGCATCCCATGCAAATCACAGCCCCGCCGCTTCCCTACGTCGCCGTTGCCGAATCGTTCAAGCTGCCATCCGGCGCGAACTTTCACGGCACCTCGGGCATCGCCTTCAACTCCAAAGGCAACATCTTCGTGATCCATCGCGGGCCGATGCCGCTGATGGAGTTCGATCCCGACGGCCATTTCATCCGCGGGTTCGGCGACGGGATGTTCGAGCGGTCGCACGGCCTGCGGATCGATGCAGAGGACAACATCTGGGCCACCGACGTCCGGTCGAACATGGTCTACAAGTTCGATCCGTCGGGGCGGCTGGAAATGGTGCTCGGCGTCAAGGGCCATACCGGCGAGTGGCATCCGTTCGGACATCTGCGGCTGTTCGATGAGCCGAACGAAGCCGTGGTCGGACCGACCGGCGACATCTTCGTGCTGCAAGGCCACGGCAAGGGCGAGTCACGCGTGCTGAAGTTCGACGGCGACGGCACCTTCATCAAGACCTGGGGCGGCAAGGGCAAGGGGCCGGGCGAGTTCGACCTGCCACACTCGCTGGTGTTCGACGCGCAGGGACTGCTTTACATCGCCGATCGCAACAACGCCCGCATCCAGGTGTTCGACGCCGACGGCAACTACATCCGCGAGTCCGCCCATCCCGGCGCGCCCTGCGGGCTGTTCATGGGCGCCGATCAGCACATCTGGCTGGCGCACGGTCACACCGGCCTCATCATGAAGCTCAACCTGAACGGCAAGGTGGTCGGCATGATCGAAGGCGGCGGACAGGGCAAGACAACAGGCAAATACGGCGAGGCCCACTACATCGCGGTGTCGCCGCGCGACGAGATTTTTGTCGCCGACACGCTGAACTGGCGCGTGCAGAAGTATGTGCGGAAATAGCCCTCCTGCGGCGCGCCCGATAACTCCCTGAAACGAAAACGGCCCCGGTGAAAGCCGGGGCCGTTTTGGCGTCGAATGAAGTGGGCCTAGCGGATGGTGGTGCCGAGATCGGCGCGGCGATCGGTCATCGGCTTCACGATCACCTTGGTGCCGACGTTGACCCGCGAATAGAGGTCGGAGACGTCTTCATTGGTGAGGCGCAGGCAACCGGAGGACACGTGGGTGCCGATGGTTTCCGGCGCGTTGGTCCCGTGGATGCGATAGACGGTGCCGCCGAGATACATCGCGCGGGCGCCGAGTGGGTTGCCGGGGCCGCCCGCCATGTGGCGCGGCAGATAGGGCTGGCGGGCGATCATTTCCGGGGGCGGGGTCCAATCCGGCCATTCCGCCTTCTTGGTGATCGTCTGGGTGCCGGACCAGGTGAAGCCTTCGCGGCCGACGCCGATGCCGTAGCGGATCGCCTGGCCGTTGCCGAGCACGTAATAGAGATAGGTGTTGGGGGTGTCGATGATGATCGTGCCGGAGGCTTCGCGGGTCGGGTAGCTCACGACCTGGCGCTTCAGGCGCGCCGGCATCTCGACCACCGTGCCCTCATCCTGCGAGGGCGCAGCGGCGACCGGCGGCGGGGCCGCTTCGGTCGGCGGCGTCATGAAGAACGGAAACAGCGGCAACGGGGCCGCGGCGGCGGAAGTTGAAAATGCCGCGGTGCCGAGCGCCAGCGCTCCCAAAGCGACGGCAGCGAGGCGGGTATTCATTTTGAATGAATTGAACATTGGTCGTCCCCTTCAGTTTGCGCCCTGCGCACCCATTTGGCGCGTCGTTGGGGGAACCAGTACAGATCAACCGTTTCAGGACGTTTGCACAAAATCGCCAAAATGGTTTCATCGCGTTAGGGAATTGTTTCATGACGGCTTCGTCGCTCGCTCGGACAAGCCGGCGCAGGCTGCCGGCCCGCCGGGCTGTCCGAGTGTAAAATCATTGCAGAACGAGGAGAAAAGGGCGGCCGACGCGGTGGTTTCGCGCGTCCTGGCCGTCGTTGCAGTCGGGCTTTGGCTGGATCCGGTTTGCGTAAATTAAGCGAACCGAAAGCTTGTCACGCCCGCATCCGCGGCAGGCCGGGCACGCCGGCCCCGAGGGTGGCGCGGCGGTCGGCGACGGCGTGATGGAATTGTTCGAGCGCGAGCCCGATCACCGACAAATCGCCTTCCTCGATCGCGCCGTCGTCGTAGGAGTTGAGCGCCTCGCGCAAGATGCCGTCGGCAGCGGACTGCATGTCCGCCAGTTCTTCCGGCGTTTCGGCCTTGCGCACCCTGGAAATCAGATCGAGCAGATGGTCGCGATGCTCGGCGTATTGCTCGCGTTCGTCGCGCTTCAAGTAATGCCGCAGCCAGGCGCCGGCCGAGCCGAGGCCGGACAGAAGAAGAATCGCGCCCCAGATGTAGTCGGTATATTTCTCCAGAAAAGTTCGCTCGGTGCCGTCGATATAAGCCGCGGCCCCTGCATGCGCTGGCAGTGCCGCGTCCTTGTCGGTGTCCGGCTTCTCGATATGGCCGGCGCTCGGCAATTCCCTCGCCAGTTGCTGGCGAACCGTGAATAGTTGCCGGGCGAAGCCTGCGATCGAGGTTTCCGATACCGATTTCGCGGCGACGATCAGATGATTGACGCTGACGGTCTCGACCTTGTCTTCGGGCCGCGCCGGCGAGGAGGAGAAGATGCTGCCGGCGATTTCCTCGGACTCATAGAGCGGATGTTTTTGCGCGATCGCTTCGGAAACGTCGATCGGCAGGAATTTTGGTTCGCCGCGCGCCGCAGCCGTTGCCGTGATCGCGTCCGCGGTGATCTTGCTGTTGAGCGGGCCGACCGCCATGAAGGCGTCGATCGTGGGATCCTTCGCCATCTCGGCGATCTGGTTGGTGCCGAACTGGCTGATCGTTACCTTGTCCGGATTGAGGCCGGACGAGGTCAGGATCACGCGCAGCAGCGTGACGTTGGCCTGGGTTCGTCCGATCACGCCGACCTTGTGGCCGGCGAGTTCGTCGAGACTCTTGACCTTGACCGCCGTCTGCTTTTTGCCGTTCTTGCCCGGAAGTCCAGGCGCCGACCACAACACCACGACGTTCTTGCGCAGGATGGCGACGGACTCGGCGTTCGCCGGCAAATTCAGATCGCCGCGCGCGACCGCGAGCTCGGCCTTGCCGGCCGCAAACAGCGCGATGCTTTCGGTCGCCCCCTCGGTCGTGATCGGCGACAGCCGGATCGCGTTGCCGTCGCGCGCGAAGGTCTGTGCCAGCAACTGGATCAGCTTCTGGTCCTCGCTGCCTGATGGACCGACCGCGATCCGCAGCGTGACCGGACGCAGCGCGTAATAGAGCGTGCCGGCGCCGACGCCGAACGCCAGCATCCCCACGGCGAGGATCAGGAGCGCATAGCTTCTCCGCTTCTTTCGCGGGCGCGGCGCGGGATTGTCGTTCAGGTCTGACATGGTTCTGTCACGTTACACGAAAAGGCGTGGAGATGATCCTAAAAAACATCCTTACAGATCGATGACGTCACACGCCTGAAATATCCATGTCCTTAACGTCGGGTATCGAGAATCAACAGAGTCTCAGGGCCCGACCATGCGGATATTGATTGCGACCGACGCCTGGCACCCGCAGGTGAATGGCGTCGTCCGGACACTGACATCGCTGGCCCGCAGCGCTGCCACGCTGGACGCCGACATCAGTTTCCTCACCCCCGAGGGGTTTCCCTCGGTCGGGGTTCCAACCTATCCGGGACTGCGGATGGCGTTGCCGAACCGGCGCGAGATCGCGCGGCGGATCGAGCAGGCCGCACCCGAAGCCATTCACATCGCGACCGAAGGGCCGATCGGCTGGGCGGTGCGCGGCTATTGCCGCCGCAACAAACTCGCCTTTACCACGTCCTACACGACGCGGTTCCCGGAATATGTCGAAGTCCGCACCATGATTCCGGCTGGTGTCGGCTACGCGCTGCTGCGGCACTTCCACTCGGCCGCATCGATGACGATGATCGCAACTGCCTCGCTGCGGCAGGAGCTGGCCGAGCGCGGCTTTCGCAGGCTCGGCTCCTGGGGGCGCGGCGTCGACACCGAACTGTTCAACCCGGACAGTCCTGCCAAGCTCGATCTGCCGCGGCCGATCTTCATGACCATGGGCCGCGTCGCGGTCGAAAAGAATCTCGAGGCGTTTCTCGCGCTGGATCTGCCGGGAACCAAAGTGGTTGTCGGTGACGGACCGCAGCGGGCACAGCTCGCGCAGAAATATCCGGACGCGGTGTTCCTCGGCGAGAAAAAGGGCGCGGACCTGACCGCGCATCTCGCGGCCGCTGACGTCTTCGTGTTTCCGAGCCTCACCGACACTTTTGGCGTGGTGCAGCTCGAGGCCTTGGCCTGCGGCACGCCGGTCGCGGCGTTCCCGGTCACCGGCCCCAAGGACGTCATTGCCGATCATCCGATCGGCGCGCTGGACAACGATCTGCGCCGCGCCTGCCTGCGCGCGCTGACGATGTCGCGCGAGACCTGTCGCCATTTCGCGCTGGAGCGTTCCTGGGAAAACAGCGCCCGGCAATTCATCGGCAATCTGGCCGCGTTGCAGCCGAGCCGCGTGCCGCGGCCCGCGCCGCGGGCGGCCGCGCGAAGCGCCGTGCAGGGTTAGACGCAAACCAATTAACACCACAGAGACGAGAAGGCAGACGCATCATGGCAGAAATCATCAAGCTCGACGGCTCGCGGCCGCTGGACTTCGACCGCGAGACGGTCGAGCAAGCCTACGACCGCTGGGCGCCGGTGTACGACCTCGTATTCGGCGGCGTGTTCAGCAAGGGCCGCAAGGCCGCGATCCAGGCCACCAACAAGATCGGCGGCCGGGTGCTCGAGGTCGGTGTCGGCACCGGCATCTCGTTGCCGCAATACGCGCCGCATCTGCGCATCTTCGGCACCGATATTTCGGAAGCGATGCTGGACAAGGCCAAGAAGCGCGTCACCGAACTCGGCCTGAAAAATGTCGAGGGCCTCGCGGTGATGGACGCCGAGAAACTCGAATTCCCCGACAATTCGTTCGACGTCGTGATGGCGCAATATGTCGTCACCGCGGTGCCGAACCCGGAAAAGGCGCTCGACGAATTCGCTCGCGTGCTGCGGCCGGGCGGCGAACTCATCATCCTGACCCGGGTCAGCGCCGATGCCGGCATGCGCCGCTTCATCGAACAGCGGCTGCAGCCGGTGGTGCGTCCGCTCGGCTTCCGCACCGCCGAATTCGCCTGGTCGCGCTATGCGCAGTGGCTCGCCGGCGCACGCGGCATCGAACTCGCCGAGCGCCGCCTGGTGCCGCCGCTCGGCCATTTCTCGCTGGTGCGTTTCCGCAAGATCGAGGCCGCCGCGGCCGTGGCGTAAACGCGGGCGTTCCGCGTCATCGCGTCGCTGCGATCAGTCATATGTCATTATGATGATGTCACATGCCGGACATCGAATCCCGGTAAATTCAGCCCGAAAGAACTTTGGGGAACGACAATGATCAAGAATTTCCTGCAGGAACTGCGTACCCAGCGCTGGGACGACCATCGCTTCTATCATCACAGCCGCATCAACCAGTCGCTGCACTTCGTCAGCGCGGCGAGCTTCCTGTTCGCCTATGTGATGCTGTTCGTCGACCCCGCGATCTCGGCGCTGGTCGGCTGGCTGGTCTCGATGACCTCGCGTCAGGCCGGTCACTTCTTCTTCGAGCCGAAGGGCTACGACCACGTCAACCAGGCGACCCACGAGCACAAGGAAGAGATCAAGGTCGGCTACAACCTGCAGCGCAAGGTCGTCCTGATGACGATCTGGGCGCTGTCGCCGGCGGTGCTGTATCTCGATCCGACCCTGTTCGGCCTGTTCACGCCCTGGGCGTCGCCGGCGGACTTCATGCGCCAGGTCGCCAAGATCTGGCTCGTGGTCGGGATCGGCGGGCTGTTGTTCCGCACCGTCCACCTGTTTTTCATCCGCGACGTCGAGACCGGCCTGGTGTGGATGACCAAGATCATCACTGACCCCTTCAACGATCTGAAGCTCTATCACAAGGCGCCGCTGTTCCTGATGAAGGGCGAGCTGATCGATCCGGGTCTTGAGAAGCACGTCAAGCACGCGTGAAGATCGCGTTCCGTGAAGGCGTCATGGCCGGGCTTGTCCCGGCCATCCACGTCTTTGTAATGCTGATGCCGTCATTGCGAGGAGCGAAGCGACGAAGCAATCCATACTCCCTCGCGGCAAGAATGGATTGCTTCGCGGAGCCTGTCATCGGGCGGCGCTTCGCGCCGACCCGTTGGCTCGCAATGACGGGTTGGACGATACTCGCGGTGGTCAAAAGTAAGACGTGGATGGCCGGGACAAGCCCGGCCATGACGAGCGTTGGAGATTGCGGATCACCGAAACCGCTTGGTGAACATCTCTTTCAGGATCCGCCGGCGGATGGTCTTGTTGGTGAGGGAGGCGTCCTGCCACCACCAGCCGTCGCGCTTCATCTTGTCGGAGGCGGCGACGAAACGGTCGGCGACTTCGGCGAAATCGGCGTCGGTGTAGTTGAGGCTGAAGATCAGGCGGCCGGTGCCGACCCAGCTCAACGCCAGCCCTTCGGCGCGCAGGTAATATTGAAGCATCCAGTTGTAACGGGACGGTTTTGTATAATGCACCATCCAGATCGACGAGATGTTGCTGACGCGCACGGGAAGATCCTGCGCGGTCAGCCGGTCGTTCAGATCAGTGGCGCGCTTGTTCCAGGTCTCGTCGAGCCCCTGATAGATCGAATTGAAGTTGGGGCTGGCGAGCCGGCTCAGGAATTCGTCCATCGCCGTCATGACGTAGGGATGCGAATTGAAGGTGCCGCGGGCAAAGCAGACGTCGGCGGGGCGGTCGTCGCGGAACCGGCGCATCAATTCCTTGCGCCCGCAGACCACGCCGACGGGAAGTCCGCCCGCAAGGCTCTTGCCGTAGGTGACCATGTCGGCATGAACGCCGAAGTATTCCTGGGCGCCGCCGGCGGCGAGGCGGAAGCCGACGAACACTTCGTCGAAGATCAGCACGATACCACGCTCCGTGCAGACCGCGCGCAGCTGCTTCAGCCAGTCGCCATAGGCGGCGCGGTCGAACGCGCTTTTGCGCGAACTGTCGACCAGCGCGGAATCGCCGGGCGCGTTGGCGTTCGGATGCAGCGCCTGCAGCGGATTGACCAGCACGCAGGCGATGTCGCGGCGCGTCTTCAGGACATGCAGCGTCCGCTCCGACATGTCGGCCAGCGTATAGGTCTCGTGCGGCGAGACCGGGTTGCCGACGCCAGGCTGCACGTCGCCCCACCAGCCGTGATAGGCGCCGGCGAAGCGAACCAGATGCGAGCGTTTGGTGTGGTAGCGCGCCAGCCGCACCGCCTGCATCACGGCTTCGGTGCCGGACATGTGGAACGAGACCTCGTCGAGACCGGAAATCTCGCACAGGCGCTTGACGTTGTCGCTGATGATCGGGTGATAGGGGCCGAGCACCGGACCGAGCGCATGCGCCCGCTTTTCGGACTGCTCGATGCATTCCTTGTAGAAGTCGTTACCAAAAATGTTGACGCCGTAGGAGCCGGTCAGGTCGTAGGAGACGTTGCCGTCGACGTCGGTGACGGTGACGCCGGACGAGGACTGCACGAAGGCGCTGGCGGAAAGATGCTCGCGCACCAGCCGGCTGTACTGGAACGGCACCCGGTAGGTTTCGGTGAACTGCAGGTCGGAGATGCGCTCGGCCGCTTCGGCGGTCATCTGCCGGCCCCGGGCGTAACGCTCCTTGTAGAGACCTGCGAGCCGGAAGAAGGCGTCCTGGCGCTGCATGGCGATATCGGCCGGCGCGCCGTCGGAGCGGAAGAAGTCGTCGATATCGAATTCGTAATGCGGCACCAGGCGCGCGACCATTTTGGACATTTTGGAATGTCCGGTCAGCGAGCGGTGTTTGGCCCGCGACAGCGCCAGCCGCGCCTGCAATTTGGGGAAGGTCACCGCGGCGCCGGCAATCGCGGCGGCGGACAGTGACAGAATCGAAAGGGGCGAATCCATGCTGCCAGCGCTAGCCAATCCATCTAACAGATTGATGACAATCCGGGGGATGATCGCCTCCCTGACCGAGCAGGAGGACCTCAATTTTCTGTTGACCAACCGTATCCCGCGGGCGGCGCTGACGCGCTTCATGGGCTGGTTCAGCAAGATCGAGAACCCCTTTGTGCGCGATGCCTCGATCGCCTGCTGGCGGCTGTTTTCCGACCTCGATCTGTCGGAGGCCAAAAAGACCGAGTTCAAGAGCCTGCACGATTGTTTTACGCGCGAACTGCGGCCGGGCCTGCGCCCGGTGGACCCTGATACGTCCGTGGTGGCGTCTCCGAGCGACGGGATCGTCGGCGCGCATGGCCGTATCCAGGATACCGAGCTGTTCCAGATCAAGGGCGCGCCCTATTCGCTGCTCGACCTGCTCGGCGATCCCGCCTTGGTGGAGCGCCATCGCAACGGGCGCTTCCTCACGCTGCGGCTGACGTCGAGCATGTATCACCGCTTTCACGCGCCGTTTGACTGCCGGATCGAGCGGGTGACGTTCGTCCATGGCGATGTCTGGAACGTCAACCCGATTGCGCTGAAGCGGGTCGAGCGTCTGTTCTGCAAGAACGAACGCGCGGTGATCGAAACCCGTCTGCCCACAGGCGAAGCGCTGACGCTGGTGCCGGTCGCAGCCATTCTAGTGGCGAGCATTCGGCTGCACTTCCTCGATCTCACGCTCAACGCGCAGAGCAGGGGACCCAACGTATTTCCCTGCGATGCCGGCGTGCACAAGGGCGACGAGCTCGGCTGGTTCGAGCACGGCTCGACCATCATCGTGCTGGCGCCGGACGATTTCGAATTCGCCGCTGGCGTCACCGAAGGCGCGCGCGTGAAAGCCGGCGAGCCGCTGTTGCGAAAACCTTCGCCGTGATCTCGACCTTGCGGCGGCGTGTCTCTACAACGGGATTCGTAATCGCAAGGCGGAAGGTGAGATGGCGCAAGCGCCTGTCATGGCGGCGGGAGGCATCGTATTGCGGCAGGCGGAAACGCCGCTGGTCGCGGTGGTGCGCCTGCGCAAGCGCAACGAATGGGTCCTGCCCAAGGGCAAGCTCGACGACGGCGAAACGCCGCGCGCCGCTGCCGAGCGCGAGGTGGTGGAAGAGACCGGGCACGCCGTCGCCGTGCACGAATTTCTGGGGACGCTGGTCTACGAGGCCCGTAGCGGTTCCAAAGTTGTGCACTACTGGCGCATGGAGGCCGGCGACGCGCCGGTGCGCGAGCTGATGCGCGACGTCAGGGCGGTCGACTGGCTGCCGCTCGGCAAGGCCGTGGAGCGGCTGTCGCACGGCTATGAGCGCGTGTTTCTCGAAAATGTCGGACCGATTGCGCTGGCTTCGGCGAGCCACGTCACACGCGGCGGCGTGACCGTCGATCGCACCTCCGAACCCGGTCCCGTCGATGCGCCGGTGGCATTGCAGCCTCGGCCGCGCAGCCTGCTGCAGAGAATAAGCGACTGGCTGCGCTCGGCCTGACTCTCTGTCTTCGGCTTCCCGCGAAAGGAACGGGGTGACGCGTCGTCACGACGACGCGATGCCTTACCGCACGTATTTCGGCAGTTTGCCCTTCGGCGGCACGGCCGGCGCCCGTTTCGGCAACGCTCCCGGCCGCAAGGCAGGCGCGTTTTGGATGCCGGGGATTCGGGAAAGCCCCGGTACGTGCGGCGCGATCCGGTTCAGCAATCCCGGCTGTCCCTGCGGCTCGCTGGGCTGTGCCGGCAGAGGTTGTCCTGCTCGCGGCGGGAGGCCAGGCTGCGGTAGCGCACCCGGTTGCTGCGTCGGCAAAGGAGGTTGTCCTGCGCGCGGTGGCAGACCGGGCTGCGACGGCGTAGCGGGTTGCTGCGGTCGTCCCGTGCGCGGCGGCAGTCCTGGCTGTGACGGCGTGCCGGGTTGTTGCGGCTGGCCGGTGCGCGGCGTGGTGCCGGGTTGCGCAGGCGAACCGGGTTGCGCGGGCGTGCCGGGTTGTTGCGTTTGACCGTTGCGCGGTGTCGTCCCTGGCTGCGACGGCGTGCCCGGCTGTTGCTGCTGCTGACCCGTGCGTGGCGTCGTGCCGGGTTGCGTCGGGGTGGCCGGCTGCGGCGGTTGACCGGTGCGTGGCGTGGTGCCGGGTTGCGACGGCGTGCCCGGCTGCTGCTGGCCCTGACGGTTCGGTACGCCCGGCTGTTGCTGTTGTCCGGGACGGTTCTGTCCGGGCGCGCCGTTCGGCTGCTGGCCGGGCTGCTGCTGCCGGATCGGGCGGTTCGGATTGACGAAATTGGGATTGGCGCGGCGGAAGTCGCGCTGCTGCAGCACGACCTGGCGGCCGAGACTCTGCGTCGAATAGACCTGACGCACAAAGCCCTGGTCGCGCTGCATCATCTGCGGCGGAATCACCAGCGGCACCGCGGCAACGCGCGCGCCGCCGATGCCGGGACGAATGGCGAAGCCGCTGGCGCCTTGCGTGAGGAAGCCGAGCCGCGCGCCGGCGCGGTCATTGACCTCGATGCGGCCGACTTTGCCGTCGGCATCGGGATAGAGCTTGATGTTGTTGGTGGCGCTGGTGCCGCCGCCTTCCGGCACCTCGACGAGGCCCGTGGTGCCGCGAATGCCAAGCGTCGCGGTCGGCGTCGTGATTTTCATGTCGCCGGTCTTGGCGACGGATGCGGCCACGAACGCAACCGTGCCCTTGGCGATGTCGAAGATGCCGGCGTTGTTCTTGCCGCCGTCTTCATAGACATAGGTGTCAATGGTGATCTGCGCGTTTGCCTTGAGATTAAAGGTGGTGGCATCGATGAAGGTGATGCCGAGCGACGAATTCGCAGCCGTCTGCACCACATCGTTGAGATAGATGTCGTCCTTGACCTTGAGCGGCGTGGTGGCGTTGTTGCGGACCACGCTGGCGCTGCCGGTCACGGTAGCGACGTTGCCGATCGGCTCTTCCGGCGCCTGCGCGTCGGTGGTGGGAGCGGCGGAGTTGGGCGCGGCCGCTGCCGGCGCCGCCGGTTGCGCTGGCTGCTGCGCCTGCGCCAGTTGGGTCACATCGGACGCGGCTTGCGGAATATTCTCCGCGTTTGCTGGCATACTGCAGGCCAACAGCAGGAGCGCGGGGCAAAGCAGGCGCAGCATCACGGGAATTCCAAATAACGAGGGATTGGCGAAACGCGGACAGGCGATAACAGCTTTGCCGGGCTGAACGCGGCATGAACATCACGCGCTTGTTGTCACGGCCGCACCAAACGATCAAGCGCCACGTCCGCAATCACCGGACCTGGCGCCATGATCTGACAGGTGATCGTTCAGCCGCGCTTGTGCGGGGTCAGGTTGATGGGTTTGCCGGGCTTGGCCGACGGCGCGTAGCTCACCGGCGTTGCGGCAGCCGGGGGCGCGTATTGGAACACGGCCTTGCAGCCGTCGCTCAGCATCGCGCGCTTTTGGATCATGCAGGCGGTGACGCGATCGACATCGGGAATCTCCGCGCTGCACAGCCGCATCGCGTCGCCGGTGCACATCTGCTCCTGCTCCGCCGTATAGGCCTGCGAGGCCGTCGTCAGCATCGCGAAGGCAAAGGCGGTCGCGATCAGCAGTTTGCAGTGACGCGCGGTCGAAGCGGTGAAAGCCATTGGAGTGTCCCTTGTCTGGATGGGTGCGCCCGAGATTCGCGCCAGAGCGGCGCCTCGTCGGGGGGGAGAACTACGCGGCGATCGTTTCGCCAATTTTTCGTCGCGACCGGAAACGTGTTTCGTCGCAGGGAGAATTGTTTCGTCGCGAGGGGCACCGTCATTCCGGGATGGTGCGTTAGCACCAGACCTCGGATGTGCAATTGCACATCGGGGAATCTCGAGATTCCCCGGGGTGCCACCCCTGAGGTTCGCACTTCGTGCGCCCCGGAATGACGAGAGAGGTTAACGGTCGCTTCTCAGCTCACGCGCTTCCAGGTCTGGCCGCCGCAGAACATGCCGCCGAAGGCGCAGCCCTGGACGCGGAGGGAAGTGGTCCCCTTCATCGCCATCGTGGAGTCGTAGTTGCGGCCGCTGTCGGGATCGTGGATGCGGCCGGTCCACTTGCTGCCTTCCGGCTTCATGCTGATCAGGATCTTGTCGCCGCTCTTGACGGAATAGCCGCAGAGATTCGCACCACATTGTTCGATGCGCACGTTGCCCTTGTTCTCTTCGGTCGCCCAGACACCGAGCGGCGAGTTCGGGTCGGACACCGGTGCGGCGGCGACCGGGGCCGGCTGCACGACGGGTGCGGCAACGGCGACCGGTGCAGGCGCCGGGGCTGCGACGTCGACTTGGGCCGGCGCGGCCGAGGCAACGGCGGTCGGGGCTGGGGCCGGCCCAACATAGGTCGCGGCCGGTGCCGCGGGCTGCGGCGCCGCCGCCTGAACCGGAGCGGGGGCGGAAGCCGGGGCCGGTTTTGCCGGCGAAGTATCGGCGAAATCGTCATCGTCCTTGTTCTTGGAGCCGATGCCCTTGAGATCGATGTTGCCGACCGTGCCGGAATATCCGGGCGCCGTGATCCGGATGCAGGAGAGCGCGTTGCAGTTGCGCGGCGCTTCGACGCGAATCCGCTCGCCGTTGATCTGGAACGAAATGCTGTTGCCGGCCTGCGCCGAGGTGGTGGCCAGCAGCAGCGCGGCGAGGATGTAGAGCCTTTTCATGTGAGCCTCCTGTGCGGCTTGTGAAGGGTGGCGGTTAACTTGCCGGGACCCTATGCGCCGCCAGCAGCAGCTTCCGTGATGCGTGTCACAGGACGCGCGCCATCTCGGTCACGGACCGGTGAGGTGACTCAAATCACATCCAGCCGGAGTTTGGACGGCTAGCTTTCCCGACATGATCTGCGGGAGGGTGCGATGAAACGAATTTATTGGCTTGCCGGGCTGATGGCGCTCAGCTCCCCCGCCTATGCCGGCAGTTCGATTTCATTCTCCGTCGGCGGTCACCGGGTCCATATCGAAGCCTCCCCCCATTGCCGCTCGACCTCCTGCGCGTCGGTGTCGGTCTCCGGGATTTATGATTCCCGCCGCAGGCGCGACCGGTTGGATGACGACGATGCCGCACCGGCAAAACCCGTTGTCCCGGCGCCGCAAATGATTGCGCCGCCGGCGCCGCCCGCGAACAACCTGCCGGCGCCGACCGTCGTCGTTTCCGCGCCGCCCACCGTCTACAAGCCGGCCGCCGTCGCGACGCAGATCGCCGCTGTGCCGCCACCACCACCACGACCCGTTCAACAGGTCGCGATCCCGCTGGCGCCGCCACCACCGGTTCAGCAGGTTGCGATTCCCGTCCCGCCACCGCCGCCCGCGCCGGTTGCCGCGCCGCAGGTTTCCAGGGTTTCGCACGAGGTCGAACAGGAGGCCGACGATACGCCTGTCGGAGACTGGCAGACCGAAGGCAAGGGCGCGGTGCGCATCACGAGATGCGGCAGTGCGCTGTGCGGCTACGTCCTCAATTCATCGTCCGACGATCGTGGCGAGG
Source organism: Bradyrhizobium ottawaense (assembly GCF_900099825.1). Lineage (NCBI taxonomy): Bacteria > Pseudomonadati > Pseudomonadota > Alphaproteobacteria > Hyphomicrobiales > Nitrobacteraceae > Bradyrhizobium > Bradyrhizobium ottawaense. The sequence continues at coordinate 5,496,628 of NZ_LT629693.1, forward strand.
CGGTCCTGATCAACATGAAGCCGAAAGACGACACGCAATGGACCGGCAATGTCTACAGCCATGACAGCGGCGACACTTTTTATGGCACGATGAACCTGAAGACGCCGAATATGCTGCGCGTCGAAGCCTGCGCGCTCTACCGCTTCTATTGCTCCGGCAACAACTGGAGCCGGATCTCGGGGCGGGCCGAAAGCCTGATGACGTCGCGCCAGGTCTCTGCTGAGCCGCGGTCGTAACGCGGCGCTGTCATGAAACGCCGGCATTATAGGCGCCGATATTGTTATCTCGATTGTTATCCTGGCAAAAGCTGCTAGAATTCACCTGTTCATACAATCGGAATTTCGATGCGGGCTTGTTGGGCATCAGTAGCCGCCATTTTTTTGATTTTTGGCCTGTACGACCCCGCGTTTGCCGAAAAGCGCGTGGCGCTGGTGATCGGGAATTCCGCTTATCAAAACGTGGGCCGGCTTCTCAATCCCGCCAACGACTCTGCGGCGATGTCTGAGACTTTCAAGAGTGCCGGGTTTGACGTCGTCGAGCTGAAACGAGACGTCAAGGCAAATGAAATGCGCCGGGCGCTTCGTGATTTTTCGGACAGCGTGCGGGATGCGGACGTCGCCATCGTCTACTATGCGGGCCACGGCATCGAGATTGACGGCACCAACTATCTCGTTCCGACGGATGCGACCCTCGAACGCGATATCGACGCCTATGATGAGGCGATCCCGCTCGAACGGCTGCTGGCCGTGATCGAGCCTGCCCGGAAACTGCGGCTGGTTATTCTGGATGCGTGCCGCGACAATCCGTTCAGCAAGAGCATGAAGCGAACGATTGCCTCGCGCGCGATCGGACGTGGACTGGCAAAGGTCGACCCGACCAGCCCCAACACCCTGGTCGCGTTCGCGGCCAAGGCCGGATCGACGGCATCCGACGGCGACGGCAAGAACAGTCCGTTCACCGCGGCGCTGGTCAAGTACCTGCCGAAACCCGGGCTCGATCTGCGCAAAGCGTTCGGCTTCGCGCGCGACGAGGTGCTGAAGACCACAGGCAACCGGCAAGAGCCCTTCATTTACGGCTCGCTGGGCGGCGACGACTTTGCGCTCGTGCCGGCGGCTGTTCCTGCCCCGGCCGTCGCTCCGGCCGTCGATTCCAGCCAGGGGGTCAGGGCCGACTACGAACTGGCCGAGCGTGTCGGCACAAAGGAAGCGTGGGATTTCTTCCTCTCGACTTATCCTGACGGCTTCTACGCCAAGCTGGCGCAGGCCCAGCGCAATAAACTGGAGGCCGAGCAGTCTCGGTTGGCCGCCATCGAGAAGTCCCGCTCGGCCGAGGAGGAGCGAGCCCGGCTCGCGGCGGAAGGCGCCAAGGCAAGCGCGCAGGCGAAGGCGGCGGCCGAAGCCAGGGCGGCCGACGAAGCGCGTGCCGCCGCGGAGCGGAAGAAAGTACTCGAAGAGGCAAAGATCGTCGAGGTCGAACGCGCGCAGGCAAAAGCTGCGGAAGAGGCACGGCTGGCCGCTGAACGGAAGAAGGAAATCGAACAGACGAAGGCCGCCGAGGCCGAACATGCGCGGCTGGTCCTGCAAGCCAAGGCGGCGGCGGATGCCCGCATCGCCGCCGAAAATGCCCGGGCCGCAGCGGAAGCCGAAGTGAAACGGGAGCAACTTGCCCTGGAACGGGCCAAGGCGCTCGCCGAGGAGAAAGCCGCTGAAGCCGCCCGCATCAGGGCGGAAGCACAAGCCAGGGCCGAACAGGATGCCAAGGTCGTTGCTTCAACGACGAAGGCGGCGGAAGAGGCCAAGGCGAATCAGGACGCCGAGCGCGCCCGGCAGCAGAAGGTGGTGCAGGAAGCGCGACTTGCGGAGGCAGAGCGCGGCAGGCTTGCCGCACAGGTCAAGGCAAATGAGGCTTCGACCAATGCGGTGACGGCCGACGATGCCGTGCGCAAGGAAGCACAGTCCGTCGTGGATCAGAAGGCGAAGCCGATCGGTCCGCTGGCAAACCTGACGCCGCCGAATGATCAGGGGGCGTCGGCGCCGGGCCAGGAAAGCCTGCCCCGTTTGCTTCAGGCGCAGTTGCGGCGCGTCGGCTGCGGTTCGGATCCAGTCACCGGCGATTGGGACGCCTCGGCGCAGAAGGCCTTGCATCTCTTCAACAAGAACGCGGGCACCAAGTTTGACGTCAGGGTCGCGACCATCGATGCGCTCGACGTTGTCCGCGGCAAGACCGGCCGGATCTGCCCGTTGTTGTGCGAGCATGGCTTCAAGGCCGACGGCGATAGCTGCGTCAAGATCATCTGCAAGGACGGCCTTGAGCTTTCGGACGACAATTCCTGCGAACGCGTCGAGCGGCAGAAGCCGCGGCGCAAGGAGGCGCCGACCGCCACGTTGACGCCCGAGAGAGCGACGGCGCCGTCGCCCGAACGTCAGCGAGAACCGGCTGCTCCTTCCGCCATCCAGCGCGCCGATCTGGCGAAACAGGTTGGCGGTTATCGCCAGTGCATGGGCGCGCTTCCCGGCTGTTACGAAAGGGCCATCAGAAACAGGTCTCCCGAGGCCGCCAGGGCGTGGTGCAACAGACGGCCGACCTGCTGATGAGGACGTTTCGATCCATCATTTCCGCCAAGCGTGCCCTCGGCATCGCCGGGCTTTCTGCAATCCTGATTTTCTGCGGACTACACCCTGCCCACGCGGAACGCCGGGTCGCGTTGGTGATCGGCAATTCGGCATACCAGAATGTGGCCAAGCTTTCCAATCCGGCCAATGATTCGGCGGCAATGGCCGCAACATTCAAGGAGGCCGGTTTCGACGTCGTTGAGTTGAAGCGCGATCTCAAGACGAGCGAGATGCGCCGCGCGCTTCGTGATTTTTCGGATGCCGCGCGGGATTCCGACGTTGCCATCGTGTTTTATGCCGGTCACGGCATCGAGATCGATGGTGCAAATTATCTGATACCTACCGATGCCGTGCTGGAGCGCGATATCGACGCGTTCGATGAAGCCATCCCGCTCGATCGATTGCTGGCGGTGATCGAGCCTGCCAGAAAATTGCGGCTGGTGATTCTGGATGCCTGCCGCGACAATCCCTTTGTCAAGAGCATGAAGCGCACCATTGCATCGCGTGCGATCGGACGCGGGCTTGCCCAGGTCGAACCCGGCAGCGCGAACACGCTGATTGCGTTTGCCGCAAAGGCCGGATCGACTGCCTCCGACGGCGACGGCAAGAACAGTCCATTCACGGCGGCGCTCGTCAAATATCTGCCGAAACCGGGCCTCGACCTGCGCAAGGCCTTCGGCTTTGCCCGCGATGAAGTTCTGAAATCGACCGGCAACAGGCAGGAACCGTTCATCTACGGTTCGCTGGGTGGCGAAGACTTCCCCCTCGTCGCCGCGGTGCCGGTGCCTGCGGCATCCAATCCCGGTCAGGCGATGCGCCGAGACTACGAACTCGCCGAGCGGGTCGCTACGCTTGAAGCATGGGATCTTTTCATCGCGACCTATCATGATGGCTTTTACGCAAAATTGGCGCAGGCCCAGCGCAACAAGCTGGAGGCTGAGCAGTCGCGCCTGGCGGCGATCGAGAAAGCACGTTTGGCGGAAGAGGAACGGGCGAGACTAGCGGCCGAAGGCGCCAAGGCGACTACCCAGGCAAAAGCTGCGGCCGACGCCAAAGCGGCTGCCAAGTCGGCCGAAGAAGCCCGTGCCGCCGCAGAGAAGAAGACGGCGCTCGAGGAGGCAAGGATAGCGGAAGTCGAACGCGCGCAAGCCAAGGCAGCGGAAGAAGCGCGCGTTGCGGCCGACAAGAAACAGCAAAACGAGGCCGCGAAAGCCGCCGAAGTCGAGCGGTCGCGACTGGCGCAACAGACCAGGTTGGCCGAGGATGCCCGCATCGCCGCCGAGAATGCCAAGGCGGTCGCCGATGCCAAGGCGGTCAGGGAGCGATTGGCCCTGGAAAGAGCCAAGGCGCTTGCTGAAGTCCAGGTTGCAGAGGCTGCTCGCAGCAAGGCCGAGGCCGAAGCGAAAGCCGAAGAGGATGCGCGGGTGACCGCCGCGAAGGCGAGGGCAGCCGAACAGGCCAAAGCGGCGGAGGCCGAACGCATCAGGCTTGCCGCACTCGCCCCCGCTGGCGCGGCAGCCGAGGACGGTAAGGCGCGCGGGTCATCCGAGGACATCACCCGATCGCTGGTTTCCGAATTGCGTCGCGTCGGCTGCGGCTCAACCGCGGCCACCGATGACTGGAACGTCGCAGCCCAGAAAGCGCTTGCGCAATATAACAAGCACGCCGGCACGCAATTCGATGTCAAGGTCGCCAGTCTCGATGCGCTGCAATCGGTTCGCGAGCGGCCCGCCGGTATTTGCCCGCTGGTTTGCGAACACGGTTTCGAGGCCAGCGGCGGCAAATGCGTGAAGATCGTTTGCGGAAAAGGTTACGAGCTTTCCGAGGATAATGCGTGCGAGCGCGTTGTCCGGCAAAAGAAGGAAAAGCCGGCACCCGCTGCCGCGGCACCGAAGCCAAGGGCCGCACCGGCCCCGGAAGCCCGCCAGCCGGAACCGGCGCGCTCGCGAACCGCCGGAGGAAGTATGGAAGCGCGGATTGCACAATGCCAATTGCGGGCCGGCGGGCGGGAAGGGGGCGGGGCCAGGAACGCCAATCGCAGCTTCCAGCGACTCGATGCCTGCCTTCGTGGCCAGTAGCCGTTGCAATGACCGTCGCGGCCGGGCAACGCGTGACGTCGCGGCAGGTTTTCTCGGCGCCACGCGCTTGAAACTGTAATCGCGGCGCCGACGTTTCCAATTTGTAACCGATTGCATCTGAACGGCCTCTCCATCGCGACCGACCGATAGCTGGACGGTTGGTTGCGAAAGACGGGAGATCGATCGTGAAACGTACGGCACTGCTTATTCTGTTGTTGCTCGGAGGCGCCGCCGCCGCGCAGGCCGACAACGACATCTACAACAATACCCTGAAGCAGCCGCGTGACGACGACGCGCTGCACGCCGACGGTGCCATCTGCGACGCGCAATTCGGTGCGCCGCAGAACGGCACGGTGACGTCGAGGGCTTACAGGCGCTGCTTGCTGTCGCATGGCTGGCGCTTCAGCCGCACGATCCACGAGCGCGACGACCGTTATCCCGATCCCGACAATCCGGGCATGATGTGCCGGGATTTCAAGATCGGCGGCGTTACCGGCTCGAGCTGCTCGAACTTTGATTAGAGCGTTTTCAGCGGTAGAAAACGCGTCACAATAAAAGACCTGTCATGGGCATGAAAACGCCCGGAGGCATGGCCACCGGGCGAGGGGTCCAGATCTGGACGGGAAGCCTAGATGACGCCGAGCACAATGGCTCCGACGAAGGCGAACGCGACATAAGCGGTGACAACGCTCAGTCTGCTGACGAAAGTCATGGGAACATTCTCCCTTGGTTCACGTCGTGCCCGCACATAACGCATCAAGCTAGCAAAGCGTTCCCGGCGGAAAAAGTCAGCGTTGCTGTCGCTCCCGGGACCTCCACCGGCCGCGCGGCCCCCGGCAACGTGGTAAATAATTCGTAAAATCAACGCGTTGAAGAGTCTTTAAATAAATTGGTTGAACGTGCGAGGATGACGCGCGGAGTTCGTTTGTATCTCGTCGGCTCCTTCGTCCTTGTATCGCTAGCGGGTTGCGGGCGCGGGATTTTTCAGTCCGCCGAACGTGAACCGTGGCGGGCCGAGGCCGAGGTCGCATGCCTGAAATCCGGCGCGGTCAAGGAAAGCCCGGAACTGGTCCGGATCGACCCGATTTCGGGTCCCGGGATGTGCGGCGCGGAATTTCCGCTCAAGGTGTCTGCCCTCGGCGAAGCGCCAGCCAGCTTCGGCTTTGCCGACGATCTGCGGCCGCCCGGCGCCATCGGCAATCAGCCGCGCTGGCCGATCTCGCCGGCCCCGGCGACGACGCCACCACAGGGAAACTATCAAGGCGGCTATTCGGATTCGGCGCTGCGTCAACCGAACTATGCCCCGCCGTCGAACGGGCCGATCTCATTGTCGGCGCCCGGAGTCGTGCCGCAGGAAGACGAAATCGATCTGCCGGCCGAAGCCGCGCCAGGACAGGCGCCTTACCGCAATGCGCCGGCCTATCCGCCACGCGATCGCTACGCGGCGCCGTCCCAGCCGCCTTATTCCGCACCCTATCCGCAAGCGCCGGCGTCCGCACCGCCGCGGCTCGGTCCCGCGCAAGGCAATGCCGTCAACACGGTCGGTCCGGTGGCGATCAAGCCGACCGCGACGCTGGCCTGTCCGATCGTCTCGGCGCTCGACCGCTGGCTCGCCGATTCCGTGCAGCCCGCGGCCCAGCGCTGGTTTGGCGCGCGCGTGGTCGAGATCAAGCAGATCTCCGCCTATTCCTGCCGCGGCATGAACGGCAATTCGAATGCGCATATTTCGGAACACGCCTTCGGCAACGCCCTCGATATCGCCGCCTTCGTGCTCGCCGATGGCCGCCGTGTCTCGGTGAAGGACGGCTGGAAGGGCATGCCGGAAGAGCAGGGTTTTCTGCGCGACGTGCAGGGTGCCGCCTGCCAGCAGTTCAACACCGTGCTGGCGCCGGGCTCCAACGTCTATCACTACGATCACATTCACGTCGACCTGATGCGCCGCGCCTCGCGCCGCATCATCTGCCAGCCGGCGGCGGTGTCGGGTGAAGAGATCGCGGCCCGCGCCGGCGGCCGCAACCCCTACGCCTCGCGCGAAGCCTTCGTCACGGGATCGCTCGGCGGCAGGAAGCCGCTGTCGCCTCCGCACAAGGCGAACAGCAAGGTCCGCGAGGAAGACGAGTTCGAGGACGAGTAACATCCCTTTCGGACACCGCGCTCTCCGCCGTCATCGCCCGCCTTGTGCGCAATTGCGCACTGGAGCGGGCGATCCAGTATTCCACAGGTATTGGCTATGTGGCCAGCCGTTCCAGCAGATCCTGCACCAGGCCCTGCAACAGATCGAGCTTGTAGCCCGTCATTGGCAGCGGCTTTGCGCCTGACGCGGCAAGTCCGGCGGCGCTGGCGATGTTGGCAGCGCTCGCCGGTTGGCCCTGCAGCGCGGTTTCGACGGCCGCAAGGCGCAGCGGCACCGGGGCGATGCCGCCGGCGGTGAGGCGAATGAACTGGAACGCGCCGTCCTTGACCACGGCGCGGGCGCAGATCTCGACCAGCGGCCATTCCGCATGCGTGCGGCTGATGGCGCGCTTGTACAGCGCGCGCTCGCCGGTCAGCGCGACAGGCAGCTCGACGCCCTTGATCAATTCGCCCGGCCGCAGCGCGTTGTCGGCGGTGCCGTCGGAGCCGTCGCCGAACAGGTCGGCGATGGTCAGGCAACCGCGCTGGTTGGTGAGAACGCTGGCGTCGTAAGCCAGAAGTGCGGCGGCAAGCGTCGAGGGATGCGGCGCCACGCAGGGGCCGAGATCGAAGGCGACGCCATAGAGATGATTGCCAGTTCGCGCCGGGCAATCCGATCCGCCCTTCTTCAGGCAGGCGATCTGCGGATTGCGATAATACCAGCAGCGCGAGCGCTGTGCGAGGTTGCCGCCCAGCGTCGCAAGGTGACGGATCTGCGGCGTCGCCAGACCCTGCGCGGATGCCGCGAGGCCGGGATAGGCGGCGGCGATGCGGCTGTCGCTGGCGATGGCGGCGATCGTCGTGAAGGCGCCGATGCGCAACGTGCCATCCGCGCCCCACAGCATGCTTGTCATGTCGGGTTGCGCGGCAATATCGATCAGCGGTCCGGTCGAGACGCCGCTGCGGCGTCGCTCGGAAAGATCGGTACCGGCAGCGCGGAATTCCGGACCTTGCGCGGTGGTCATGGTTGCCGGTGTCATGCGGCGGCCCTCCCTTTGAGTGCGGATATCAGGCGGTCGGGCCGGATCGGCAACTCGGTCAGCCGGATGCCGGTCGCGTTGCAGACGGCGTTGGCGATCGCGGGCGAGGTCGGCACGGTAGCGACTTCGCCGATGCCGACGCTGCCGCCGAGCACGTGGCCGAAGCCGCCTTCGTCGAAATGCACGTCGATCGCGGGAGTGTCGGAGATTCCGGGAATCCGGTAGTCCTCCATCCCGCCCGAGAGAATGTCGCCGGTGACGGAGTCGATCTCGCGCGCTTCGTAGAGGGCGTAGCCGATGCCCTGGATCACCGAGCCCGCGGCCTGGCTGTGGGCCAGCGCGGGTGCGGCGATCTTGCCGACGGCAATGCCGGTGTGCACGTGGACGACGCGGACATGCCCAAGCCAGGTATCGACCTCGACCTCGATCACCTGCACCGAGCTCGGCACGCCGGCCCCGATCACGAGATTGGAGAAGCGCCGCATCATGAAGCCGAAGATCCAGCCGAGCAGGCCGACCTGCTTCAGCGGCGACTGGATTCCGGGTGCCATCTGCTTGCTGTCCTCGGGGCGTTCGCTGGCGGCCGCGAGATCGGGCGAGGCCGCGAGCAACTCGCGCCACGGCGCATTCGAGCCGGGGACCGGTTTCCGTTTCGCATTGGCTTCGATCGCGGTCTTCAGCTTTGCGATCGCGAGCAGCGTCGGCGGAACCACCGAGGCCGTGACGCGGCTGCCGCCTGACCCCGGTCCTTCCGGCAATCTGGAATCGCCGATCCTCACCTCGATCTCGTGCGGCTCCAGGCCGAACTCGCGTGCGACCGTATTGGCGATCACGCTGCGGGTGCCGGTGCCGATATCCTGCGTCGCGGTGCTGGCGACGAGACGCCCGCCCTTGACCGCGACTTCGACCTTGGAGCCGGGCTGCCACAGATACAGCCAGTAGCCGGTGGCGACGGCGACGCCGCGGCGATAGCGGCCGCTTTGTGCGGATGCCGGTTTCCGGTTGCGCCAGACCTCGAGGCCCATCGCCCAGTCGTAGAGACGCTGGCGGTTGGGATCGGGATCCCAGCGCTTGCGAAGCGCGATCGGATCGACGTTCATCCGCAGCGCCGCTTCGTCGATCGCCTGTTCCAGTGCGAACGCCATCGGCGGTCCACCCGGACCGCGGAAGGCGGCGCCGGGCGGCAGGTTGCTGATGACGTCGTAGTCGGCCAGCGCCTTGGCTTCCGCCGGATAGATCAGGCGCGCCAGGGCGGCGATGGTCGAGTTGGTCGCGGCGCCGGTGTCGGCATGCGCGGTGAGCGACAGCGCCTTCAATTCGCCCTGCGCGGACGGCAGCAGCGAAATCTTCACCTCCGCCGCCGGGCGATAGCCGGTCACGGACAATTCTTCATGCCGGTCATAGGCCATGCGGACCGGCGCCTTGGCGGCGCGCGCGAGCTCGATCGCGGCAATGGTCTCCATGCCGAGGCTCGCTTTCGAACCAAAACCGCCGCCGACATGGTCGGCGATGACGCGGACCTTGTCATGATCGAGCTTGAAGCGCTTGGCGATCAGCTCCATCAGATGAAACACCGCCTGGGTCGAGACGTGCACGGTGAGAACGTCGCCGTCGAAACGGGCCACCGCGGCATGCGGCTCCAGGCATGCATGCGATTGCGTACCGGTCCGGAACGTGCCCTCGACCAGCAGCGGATTTTTCGCTTCATGCGCATCTGCCACCCAGCTTTTCACCTGCTTCGGCTTCCTGGAAAACGCCGCCGACGGTCCGCGGATATTTCCCTTCCACGGCGCCGGCGAACCGCCGCCTTCGGAGACGTTGCCGGCCTTCTTGCGATCGGGCTTTTCGAACACGACCGGCGCGTCCGCCTTGCGCGCTTCCTCAAGGCCGATCGCCGCGGGCAGCCTTTCACTGGCGATCCTGATGGCGCCGATCGCAGCAAGGGCGGTCTTGCGATCTTTGGCGGCGACGGCGGCGATGGGGGCGCCGACATAGCGCACGACGCGGTCGTCGTCGAGCAGTGAAATCACCGCGCCGACGCCCGGAATGGCGCGCGCCGGCGCGAGGTCGAGTTCGCCGATCCGCGCATGTGCGAACGGCGAGCGCAGGATCACGCCCTCGAGCTGGCCGTCATGATGGATGTCGACGGTGTATTTCGCCGCGCCCGTCACCTTGTCGCGCGCCTCCATCCGCGGCGGCGAAGCGACGGCGTCGCTGTCGAAACGGCCGGTGCAGGCGTCCGCCACCGCGCGGAAGATGCCGTCATAGGCGCCGCAGCGGCACAGATGTCCCGAAAGTGCGGCGCCGATTTCCTCGCGCGACGGCGTCGCCGTTCCCTTCGCCGCCCGCCAGCGGTCGTGAAACGCCGCGGCCTCGACGATGAAGCCGGGCGTGCAGAATCCGCATTGCAGCGCATCGTGCGCCATGAACGCCTTCTGCACCGGATGCAGTTTTGCCGCGCCGATGCCTTCGACCGTCGTGACCGCCTTGCCGGCCGCGGCGCGCGCCGGCATCAGGCAGCTCACCACAGGCGCGCCGTCGAGCAGCACGGTGCAGGCGCCGCAGACGCCGGCGCCGCACACCAGCTTGGTGCCGGTCAGGTCGAGCGTGTCGCGCACGACCTCGATCAGCAGCGCGTCGGGATCGTCGGGGAGCGGCGCGAGTTGGCCGTTGATCGTCATCGTGCTCATTTGCGATCTCCCAGGTTCTTGCGGACGGATTTTTTCGCGGACTTCTTCGCGGGCTTGTTCGTGGATTTATTGGCCGGCTTCGGTTTTGCGACGCTTGGCTTCGCCGGGCTTGCCGCACCGGCGATGAATGTCCGCAGCATGACTTCCAGATCCCTGAGGAAGGCGGCCGCCGGCTGCATCGCGGGGTAGGCGGATTTGGTGCCGTTGACCGTCATCTCGATACAGCGCGCCAGATCGCGCGGTGTCATCCCGGCATGGAGCGTGAGGCCCTGCTTGCGGCAGATGCGCGCGACCGTCGCCGCCAACTGCTCGACATAGGCGGCGGTGTATTTCTGATAGAGATCGCGGGCTTGCGCGAGATGCTCGGAGAACAGCTCCTCGACATGCGGCGAACCATCAAGCGATTCGGCCAACTGCCTCAGCTTGGCGGTGACCGCGGCGACGACGACGTCGGCGAGGCTGCCGCCGGCCTTCTCGGCGGCGGCGGCCGCAGCCGTTTCGGCGGCGAATGCCTCTTCATACAGCCGTTCGATGACGGCGCGGAACAACGCTTCCTTGGACTTGAAGTGATGGTAGAGCGCCTGCCGCGTCAGGCCTGCGGCTTCGGCCGCCTGCTCGATCGACGAACGGCGGAAACCCTGGCGGCGGAATACCGTCATCGCGGCGTCGAGAACACGGGTGCGGGGGCCCATTTGACGATTTTGACAAAATAGAATGAAATGTCAAATGACGCGACCGTGACACCGGCGGGGTGGGTGCGATGGGTCATTTCCGGCGTGAAGCCGCCGGCTTCGGCGTCGCTCAGGCCCGCGGTTGCGGCGATGCGCATCGCAGTCGCGGCGGGGACGACGCGCGTCCGCAAGGTTACCGAAGTCTGAACCACCGCTCCGGCATTGTGCGCAAATCGTGACGGCTTCCTCAACGCGACAGCGCTAGGAAAGGAGCAGGCGCGGGCGCGCCAGGGTGTTTGGGAAATGTCGATGACCTCGCGCATCGAAACGCAGAAGACCGCGCCGACCAAGTTGCTGCTGACGCTGGGGCTCGCCGTGACGCTGAGCTTTTCCGCGATTTGCGGCTGGGTCCTCTGGCAGGCCGGCGGCAGGGACTACCTGCACAGCCGGGAGGCCGCCGCCAATCTGGTCTCCAGCCTTGCCAGCGAGATCGATCGAAACATCGAGCTTTACGATCTGTCGCTGCAGGCGGTCGTCGACGGCATCAAGCTGGCCGAGATCGACAAGATCAGTCCGGAACTGCGGCAGGTCGTGCTGTTCGACCGTGCGGCTACCGCAAAGGATATGGGTTCGATTCTGGTCACGGATCGTCTCGGCAAGGTCGTGCTGGACTCGCGTTCGCTGGTACCTGCCGAGGCGAATTATTCCGGTCGGGATTTTTTTCAGATTCACGTCAGGCAGGCGGACGCCGGCCTTTATATCAGCCGTCCCTGGGTGGCGCCTGATGGACAATACCTGATCGGTTTCAGCCGGCGGATATCCAATCCGGACGGATCATTTGGCGGGATCGTCGCCGGCAGCCTGCGCGTGAGCTACTTCCACAACCTGTTCAGGAAGCTGACCTACGGTCCCAAGGATTCGATGAACCTGATCAGCGCGGACGGCACCATTCTGATGCGGGCGCCGTTCGACATCGACACGATCGGGCAGAGTCTGCGCAAATCCCAGGTATTTCAGCAGTTCCCTCGGGCACAGAACGGCTGGTACGAAACGGCTTCGATCCTCGACGGCGTTCGGCGCCTGTTCGTCTTTCAGCAAGTCGGTCATCATCCGCTGCTGATCGTCGAGGGTGTTTCGCTCGAAACCATTTATGCCGACTGGTGGCGGGAAGTCTGGCTGATCGGCTCGATCATGCTCGCACTTTGCGCGATCACGATGGCGCTGACCGTGTTTCTGGCGTTGGCGCTGAAGCGACGAACCGCTGCCGAAAGCCAGCTCGCGCTGCTCGCCAGCACCGACGGCCTGACCGGGCTTTACAACCGGCGGAAATTCGATGAGGTCCTGTCCAGCGAATGGCGCCGTTCACAGCGGTCGGCCGGGCCGCTCGCGTTGCTGATGATCGATGCGGACAGCTTCAAGGCCTACAACGACACGCATGGACACCAGGCAGGTGACGCGGCGCTGGCTTCCATCGCCGAATGCATCGCCAACGGGACAAGACGCGCATCCGACCTCAGCGCGCGCTATGGCGGCGAGGAGTTCGCGGTACTGTTGCCGGGCGAATCGATCGAAGGCGCCTGCCGCATTGCCGAGGAGATTCGTGCCAGCGTGCTGTCGTTGCGCAGCCAGCAGCACGGACGTCCCGATATTTGCCCGACGATCAGCATCGGCGTCGCTTCCCTGGTTCCGCAGGTTGGGCTGGCACCACGCGACCTGGTCAAGTCGGCCGATCTGGCGCTCTATGAAGCGAAGCATGCGGGGCGCAACCGCACGGTCGCCGCGCCAACCCCGCTGTCCGCGCGTCGGGATCGGGCGGCCTGATTAGCCTGACGGGATGAGCGAAGCGAAATCCGCGATGGCGGCGACACCGCTCCGGATATCGCTTCGCTCATCCCGGCCGAAACAACTCGCCCGCCGTTATGCCGGCTTCGCCCGATAGGCAGCCATGAACATCCGCGTTGCGCTCTCGACCACCTGCGCGATGCGCTCGGCGGAAGGCGCGGGGGCTGCCTGAAACACGAATGGCAGGAACAGCGAGGCCTGGCACATTTGATGGAATTGCGACGCCGCGAGCTGGCAGTTTTCGATTGCGAGATCGTTCGATCGGACATGCGCCTGAAGGTAATCGGCGAGGCGGTTGATGGTTTTTTCCAGCACGTTCTCGTAGTAGCGGCGGCCGACATCGGGCATCCGCTCGGCGATCGCCATCACGGTGCGGATCGCGGAGCCGCCGCCGGGCCGGCACACCAGTCCGATATAGGCGTTGCCGAATTCGCGCAGCGTGGTTTCGACATCGCGCCCCGGATCGAAATTGAAAACGACCTGGCCGTGCGCGAGCGCTTCTTCCTGAACGATCGCCTCGAACAGCCGGTTCTTGTCGGCGAAATAGACGTACAGCGTCCCCTTGGAGACGCCGGCCGACCGCGCGATTTCGTTCATGCTGGCGCCGTCAAAGCCGAGATCCATGAAAACCTTGCGGGCGCCGTCCAAAATCTGCCGGCGCTTCGAAGAATCTTCTTCGGCGGCGAGATGAATCGTGTTTGGCGTGGCTGCAACCATTGGTTTATCTTCTCGCCAAAGATTTCAACCCGGGATACGGGCGGGAAGGGTTTTTCGCTCTATGTTCCGATCGGTGAGAATGTATCTTGACCGAACCGTTCGGTCAATGCTACTTTTGAGGGTGACGATGCCCGTGCAGCCGGTTTTTGGCCGCACTTGCATCGCGAAATCGGAATGGGGAGGCCGGTAATGGCCGCAGCGAGAGACCAGGCAGCACGCGTCGTTCGCACCGAGCCGGAAACGGCAGAGGACGAAGTTTCGCGCACCGCCGCCGCCCAGCTGGCGGATCAGCTGCGGACACACGTCGCGGAAGAAACCAAGCGCCGCCCCGCGGAGACGCCGGCGACCCCCGCAACGGAAAGCCCGGCCAAGGCCGCCGACAAACCGGCCGCCGCCGCCAAACCGGGCAAGCGCAAATTCATCATGATGGGCGTGTTCGAATTGCTGGCGCTCGCCGCGATCGGCTACGGCGTCTATTTCCTGCTCGTCGGCCGCTTCTATGTCTCGACCGACGACGCCTATGTCCGCGCCAACAATACCACGCTCGGCGCGCGGGTGGCGGGCCATGTCGCGGCGATCCTGCCGGCCGACAATTCGATCGTTCATACCGGCGACGTGATCTTCAAGATCGACGACGGCGATTACAGGATCGCGGTGGATGCCGCGCGCACCAGGATCGCGACCCAGCAGGCCACCATCGACCGCATCGGCCGCCAGGTGACTGCGCTGGTCAGCGCGGTCGAGCAGGCCAGCGCCCAGCTCGCTTCCTCGGAAGCGGCGCTGAAGCGCGCCGGTCTCGACTACGATCGCCAGCAGGCGCTGAGCACCAAGGGATTTGCCTCGCGCGCGACCTTCGAGCAATCCGAGGCCGGCCGCGACCAGGGCGTGGCGGCGGTGAAGGCGGCGCAGGCCGCCTATGACGCGGCGCGCGACAATGTCGAAGTCACCCGGGCGCAGCAGGCGGAAGCCCAGGCCCAGTTTGCCGAACTGCAGACGTCGCTTGCCAAGGCCGAGCGCGATCTCGCCTTTACCTCGGTGCGCGCCCCGGTCGATGGCACCTTCTCCAACCGGCTCGTCAACACCGGCGATTACATCCAGGCCGGCCAGCGGCTCGCCAATGTGGTGCCGCTCAACGACGTCTTCATCGACGCCAACTACAAGGAAACCCAGCTCAAGCGCATCCGTCCCGGCCAGCCGGTGACGATCAAGGTCGATGCCTATGGCCTGCGCAAGTTCGCAGGTACCGTCGAGAGCATTTCGCCGGCGGCGGGTTCGGTGTTCACGCTGCTGCCGCCGGACAACGCGACCGGCAACTTCACCAAGATCGTGCAGCGGCTGCCGGTTCGCATTCGCGTGCCAAAGGACGTGGCGAAGCAGAACCTGCTGCGCGCGGGGATGTCGGTCTACACCACCGTCGATACCCGCGAAGGCGCCGCCGACGCGGACAGCGACGCCGACCTCGATTTGCCGACGGCTATACATCCGCAGTAATTTTCCTTGAAGCGCCGGGCGCGAGCCCGGTGCAGGTCCCGGGTAGATCATGGCTGACGCCACCACCGCTCCCCCCGGCATGATGAACCCAGCGGCGCAGACCTCCGAGCGGATTCCGCCGCGGCGGCTGTTTGCGTTTCTCATCATGGTGTTCGGGATGTTCATGTCGATCCTGGACATCCAGGTCGTCTCGGCGTCGCTGTCCGAAATCCAGGCCGGTCTTTCGGCCTCCTCCAGCGAAGTGTCGTGGGTTCAGACCTCGTATCTGATCGCCGAGGTGATCGCCATACCGCTCTCCGGATTCCTGTCGCGCGCGTTCGGCACCCGCTTGCTGTTTGCGATTTCCGCTTCGGGCTTCACGATCGCGAGTTTCTTCTGTGGCTTTGCTTCGAGCATCGAGCAGATGATCCTGTGGCGCGCGATCCAGGGATTCCTCGGGGCGGGCATGATCCCGACCGTCTTCGCCTCCGCCTACACGGTGTTTCCGCGCGAGAAATTCTACATCGTCGGCCCGATCATCGGCCTGGTCGCGACGCTGGCGCCGACCATCGGTCCGACGGTCGGCGGTTACATCACCGACTTAATGTCGTGGCACTGGCTGTTCTTCATCAACATCGTCCCCGGCATCGGCATCACCATCGGCGTGCTGGCACTGGTGGATTTCGACGAGCCGAACTTCGCGCTGCTCGAGCATTTCGACTGGTGGGGCCTGTTGTTCATGGCGGGCTTTCTCGGCTCGCTCGAATACGTGCTGGAAGAGGGCCCGCAATATGAGTGGCTGCAGGACACGTCGGTGGCGACCTGCGCGGCGGTCGGCACGATCTCGGCAATCGCCTTCTTCTGGCGCGTGCTGACCGCGAAAGAGCCGATCGTCGATATCAGAACCTTCAGCGATCGAAATTTCGGCATCGGCTGCCTGATCTCGTTCTGCATCGGCATCGGACTCTACGGCCTGACCTACATGTATCCGCGCTATCTCGCCGAGGTGCGCGGCTACAGCGCGCTGATGATCGGCGAGACCATGTTCGTCTCGGGCATCACCATGTTCTTCACCGCGCCGATCGTCGGACGGCTGATGCTGAAGGTCGACCTGCGCTACATCATCGCGATCGGCCTGTGCATCTTCGCGCTCGGTTCCTACCAGATGACCTGGATCACCCGCGATTATGATTTCTACGAATTGCTGGTGCCGCAGATCCTGCGCGGCATCGGCATGATGTTCGCGATGGTGCCGACCAATACCATCGCGCTCGGGACGCTGGCGCCGGAGCGGGTGAAGAACGCCTCGGGCCTGTTCAACCTGACGCGCAACCTCGGCGGCGCGGTCGGGCTGGCTGTCATCAACCAGGTGCTGAACCAACGCACCGATCTGCATATCGTGCGGCTGCAGGAGCGCGTGAACTGGGGCAATGCCACCGCGACCGAAACCCTCAACATGTTCACCCAGCGCCTGCAGGGCATGGGCGATGCCGCGCTGATGGCGATGAAACAGTTATCGCAGATCGTGCACCGGCAGGCGGTGGTGATGGGCTACGGCGACGCCTTCTTCATGCTGACCATTTTCTATTTCAGCCTCAGCCTCCTGGTCATGCTGCTGGATAAACCCGCGGCTTCGGCGGCAGGCGGTGAGGCTGCGCACTAGGCGCGCCGCCGGTAACCGCAATCGTTTGCGGATGTTGCCGGCAAGGTACAGCCTCTGGTCGTGCCATCGCTTATATTGTCCATGGCTTAGCGCGACCGGCGCCATGGAGCATTGAGATGAACAAGCTCGTTCTTGCTGTTTCTGCCCTGGCCGTCAGCGCCGTAAGCGCTTCTGCCGCGGATCTCGCCGCGCGTCCCTATACCAAGGCGCCGCCGCTCGTGGTCGTCGCCGCCTATGACTGGAGCGGCTTCTATATCGGCGCCAATGGCGGCGGAGCGTGGAGCCGCAAGTGCTGGGACATCAATCCGTTCACCATCAACACGTTCTTCGTCCCGCCCACTAACGTGAGTGGCTCCGAAGGTTGCCATACCGCAAGCGGCGCGACCGCCGGCGGCCAGATCGGCTATCGCTGGCAGAGCGCTTCCTGGGTGTTCGGCGTCGAAGCCCAGGGCAACTGGGCTGATTTGCGCGGCTCGAACCTTTCCCAGAACGTATTCTTTGCCGGCACCGGGATTGCCAATCGCAGCCGGATCGATGCGATCGGTTTGTTCACCGGACAGGTTGGATATTCCTGGAACAACGTCCTGCTTTACGTGAAGGGCGGCGCTGCCGTCGCACATGACAAATACGACAGCTTCCTGACCACGGCCTTCGGCGGCCAGCTTCCCGGCTTTGTCGCGAGCCGTGGCGATGAGACGCGCTGGGGCGGGGTGGTTGGGGTCGGCGGCGAATATGCGTTTACGCAAAACTGGTCGCTTGCGCTCGAATACGATCATCTGTTCATGGGATCTCGCGATGTCGCGATGGTCTATGATCCCGCGCTGTTCGTGCCGGCGCTGGTGAACCACAGCGACCGTATCCGTCAGGACATCGACATGGTCACGCTGCGCCTCAACTACCGCTTCGGCGGCCCGGTCATCGCCAAGTACTGACTGAGCCAAGGATTGACTGATCCAAGGATTGACGAAGGCCACGGGCGTTTGTTGAAGGTGGCGTGAACGGATGCGCTCACGCGCTTGTCATATTGCAAATTGCGCCTGATGCATTTATAAGCAGCGCATTGTCACTCGAACCGGGGAGATTTGCATGATTTCGTCTTATTCGCAGACCGCCCGTCCGCGTTCGGTATTTATGCTGGACGCCTGTCTCGCCCTTTGAGGGCGCACTCCGCCGGCATCGATCGGACCGCCTGATTTCCTGATCTCGGGTTGCCGATCTCCAAAGTTTCCCAACGAGTTACCTGTTAATTTAACGACGCTTCGTATCGGCTTGATGCCGTGTTGCGTCGTCCAGATGGAGCCGGCATGCGTGTGGGCGTAGCCGGATGACGCCATGACCACTCAACTCAACAAACGTCCCGCGGCGATCCGCGTGGTGATCCCGTTCGTGTTCCGACACTGGCTCGAACAGCCCGGCCGCGCCGCCATCGTCGCCGGCGGCTTCCTCGGCGCAACGGCGGCTGACCTGTTCATGCCGGTATTCTCGGGGAAACTGGTCGACGCGCTCACGTTGGGAGCGTCCGACCCGGCGGCGCGCCAGGCCGCGTTCGCGGCCTTTGGCGGAATCGTGGCGCTGGGCCTGTTGTCGATGATCCTGCGCCTCACCGGTCTGCAGGCGATCGTGCCGTTCACGCTGAAGCTGATGTCCGACATCGCGCGCGACGCCTTCGTGCGGGTGCAGCGCTTTTCGACCGACTGGCACGCCAACAGCTTCGCCGGATCGACCGTGCGCAAGATCACGCGCGGCATGTGGGCGCTCGACCTGCTCAACGACACCATCCTGATGGCGCTGGCGCCGTCGCTACTGGTGCTGCTGGGCTCGATGATCCTGCTCGGGCTGCACTGGCCGGTGCTCGGTGCTGTGATCGCGGCGGGCACGCTGGTCTATGTGTCGATGACGATTGCGTTTTCGATGAACTACATCGCGCCGGCGGCGCGGATCTCCAATGCCTGGGACACCAAGGTCGGCGGCACGCTGGCCGATGCCTTGAGCTGCAACGCGGTGGTGAAATCCTTTGGCGCCGAAGCGCGCGAGGACGCGCGGCTGGAGGGCGTCATCGGCCGATGGCGCACGCGGGTGCGGCGGACCTGGCTGCGTTACAACTACACCTCGACGGCGCAGCTCGCCGTGCTGCTGTGCTTTCGCGGCTCGGTGATCGGCGGCGCGATCCTGCTGTGGATTGCAGGCCGCGCTTCGCCGGGCGACGTCACCTATGTGCTGACCAGCTACTACATCATCCACGCGTACTTGCGTGACGTCGGCATGCACATCAACAACCTGCAGCGCTCGGTCAACGACATGGAGGAACTGGTTGCGATCCATGGCGAGCCGGTCGGCATTGCCGATGCGCCCGCAGCAAAGCCGATCGATATCCAGGGTGGCCGTATCGTGTTCGATGCCGTGACGTTTCACTACGGCGGTCATCGCACGCCGCTGTATGACCGCCTGTCGGTGGACATCCGCGCCGGCGAACGGGTCGGCCTGGTCGGCCGCTCCGGCTCCGGCAAGACCACGTTCGTCAAGCTGGTGCAGCGGCTTTACGATATCGGCGGCGGCAAGATCCTGATCGACGGTCAGGACATCGCGCTGGCGACGCAGCAGTCGCTGCGCAGCCAGATCGCGATCGTGCAGCAGGAGCCGATCCTGTTTCACCGGACGCTGGCCGAGAACATCGCCTATGGCAGGCCGGGCGCCTCGATGGCGGCGATCGAGCAGGCCGCGCGGCTGGCGAATGCGCATGACTTCATCCTGCGGCTGCCGAAGGGTTACGGCACGCTGGTCGGCGAACGCGGCGTCAAGCTGTCGGGCGGCGAGCGGCAGCGCGTCGCCCTGGCGCGGGCGTTTCTCGCCGATGCGCCGGTCTTGATCCTCGACGAGGCGACGTCGAGCCTCGACTCGGAATCGGAGGGGCTGATCCAGCAGGCGATGGAACGGCTGATGAAGGGCCGCACCTCGATCGTGATCGCGCACCGGCTGTCGACGGTACGCAGCCTCGACCGGATTCTGGTGTTCGATCGCGGCGAAATCGTCGAGCAGGGCACGCACGCCGTGCTGAAGGCACGCCCCGGTGGAATCTATCGCGGGCTGTTCGAGCGGCAGGCGACGGAATTCGGCCGCATTACGGCGGCTGAATGAGGGCGCATTCTTGCTAACGGGTTCCATGCCGGAATATATTTTCCGGCATCGAAGGGGCTTACGCGATGCGCTGGTTCCAGAAAGATCGGCCGCCGGACGTCTGGGAATTTGCCACCGATCAGCCGCTTGGCGATATCGGCGCGGCCCAGAAGATTCGCGAAATTTGTGCGTCCGCAGGCGCCATCGCCGAGCGAATGACTGTCCTGAACGGGCGAAAGGCCGAAAGCCAGAAGGCTTCCGAGGCCGAGCGTTATCAGGCTGCCGTCAAGCGTGCGCTCGAACTGGCGAAACAGATTTCCGACGACGCGATGCGCGATATTTCGGTGAGCCAGATCATCAGCCTGTCGGTGAAGGCCGGGCATATGAAGACGGCAAGGGTGCTGCTGCGCGCCATCCGATCGGACAAGACACAAGCCGAATTGATGGCCGTTCATCCGGCACTGATCGATCAGGACGCCGCGAGCTGAGGCGGCTCCAGCTCCTGTTTCGGTAGCGGGGGCGATACCCGTGCGCGGGTGCGGGTCGAGATCGCCACCGTTGCGACCACGGCTGACGCGAACAGCAGGATCTGCGGCGTGATGGTCTCGCCGGCGAAGAACGACGCCAGCGCAAAGGTGATGAAGGGCTGCAGCAACTGGATCTGCGACACCCGCGCAATGCCGCCCATCGCCATGCCGGCGTTCCACGCGAAGAAGCCGATCCATTGCGAGAACAGCGCGACATAGAGCAGCGCCAGCCACGGCTTTAGCGCGATCTGGGTGATATCCGCGGGCATGGTCAGCATGGCAGCGGGAATCGAGACCGGCAGCGCGATCACCAGCACCCAGCTGATGACTTCCCAGCCCGGCATCTGCGCGGTCAGCCGTCCCGAGAAGGCATAACCGACCGCGGAGACGGCCACGGCCGCAAACAGCAGCACGTCGCCGGACGACAGCGCGCCGCCGCCCTGACGCAGCGCAAATGCGATCACCAGCGCGGCGCCGGCGACGGATGCGATCCAGAACAGGGGCCGCGGTCGCTCATGGGTAATGGCGACGGCGACCAGTGCGGTCGCGATCGGCAAAATTCCCAGAACCACACCGCCATGCGAGGCGTCGACGGTTTGCACGGCCAGCGCCATCAGGAACGGAAACAGGATGGCGACGCACAGCATCGCGATCAGGATTTGCGGCCAAAGCGCGCGCGGCGGCAGCGGGCGGCGCAGCGCGATCAGTAGCGCCAGCGAGCACAGGCCGGCGATCGCGGTGCGCAGCGAAGTCAGTGCAATCGGATCAATCGCCGATACCGCGATCCGCGTCGCCGGCAAGGTGCCGCCGAAGATCGCCATGCCGACAAAACCCAGCAGCAGACCGAGACGTTCGCGTGAAGACGGAGTGGCGCTCATGGCGCGACTGGGTAGCGGCTTTGCCGATCAGCGTACAGCAATCTACTCGGTGCACATGGCGGCCATGCGCCGCTAGCTCGGAGCAATACTGCTCCACACCATGCCGATGCCGGAGATGAACAGCAGGCCCAGCACGAGGTCGTAAAAATTCCGGTCGCTGAGGGCCCGATAGGTGCGCGCGCCGAGCCATGCGCCGAGAAACGTCCCCGGCAACGCCAGCAGCGCGAGCCAGAACACCTCGCCGGCCACGAAACCGCTGGCGATCTGCAGGCACAGCGCGGCGCCGAGCACGATGCCGTTGAAGATCTGGAAAACGCCGCGCCGCTGATCCTTGCTCCAGCCGCGCACGCTCGCCCACAGGATCGGAAGCGGGCCGGACAGGCCGGCCAATCCGCCGAGAATGCCGCCGGCAAATCCGACCGCGCCGTCCGCCGCCCGTCCGCCGAAACTCAACTTCAGATTCGAGCGGATGAAATACAGCGCGGCCGGAAACACCAACAGCATCACGCCAACGCTCAGCTTGAAGATTTGCGGATCGGCGCGTGCGACCAGCAACGCCCCGACCGGCATGCCCAGCAGTCCACCGGCCACGAACGGCCAGGCCAGCCGGAAGTCGAGCAGCTTCCACATCGCCGGCAATGTCCAGAGCTGCGCGCCGACCGAGCAGATCAGGACCAGCGGCACTGCGGCGCTGGCCGGCACCACGTAAAGCCATATCCCCAGCGCCATCAGCGCGGTGCCAAAGCCGGTGAGCCCCGAAACGAAACCGCCGGCAAGCGCGCCGGAAAGCAGGATTGCACAGGTGGCGACGTTCAAATTTTTCTTGCTCCGTCATTCCGGGATGGTGCGCTAGCACCAGACCCGGAATCTCGAGATTCCGGGTTCGCTTCGCGCCCCGGAATGACAATTGTTGGTGGGTGCGAACGTTTACACGACGTAACCGTCCGGTACACTCGCAATTGAAGCCTTCAACAATAACCATGGGAAACGGCCCGATGAATTCCACCTCTCCGAAAACCTTTCTGGTCTGTCACGGCGCATGGTCCGCGGGCTGGGCCTGGAAGAAGATGCATCCGCTGATGCAGGCCGCGGGCCACCGGCTGGTGACGCCGAGCTACACGGGGTTGGGCGAGCGGGCGCATCTGGCCCATCCGGGGCTCGATCTCGAATCCCACATTCAGGACATGCTGAACGTGATCCAGTACGAGGATCTGCGCGACATCGTGCTGGTCGGCCACAGCTATGGCGGCATGGTCGCGACCGGCGTCGCCGACCGCGCGCGCGACAAGGTCGCGCAGTTGATTTACGTCGATGCCTTCGTGCCCGGGGATGGACAGTCGCTGTTCGATCTCAATGAATCCGGGCGGGCGCCGTTGCAGAAGACGGCGAAGGAGGGCGATGGCTGGCGTGTGCCGCCGATGCAGACGCCGCCGGATACGTCAGCCGCCGACGTCGAATGGCTGGCGGCGCGCCGCGTCCAGATGCCGATCAAATGTTTCGAGACCGGGCTGAAGCTGCAGGGCGGCGCGCTGACCTTGCCGCGAAGCTACATCTACGCCACCCGGATCACGCCGGCCGATACGTTTGGGCCGTTCGCGCGCATGACCCGGAGCGATCCGGCCTGGCGCTATTTTGAAATCGACGCCAGCCATTCGCCGAACGTCACCGCGCCGGAAGCGCTGATGGCGCTGCTGGAGACGATTACGAGGTGATCATCGCCCGCAGTTCGGCGATGATCTTGTCGGCCTGGAACGGCTTGTCGAAGAACCGGCTGTCGGCCGGCAACTGGTTCTGGTCGAGCTTCAGTTGCCCGGATACCACGACGATCTTGATCGGCGGCCAGCGGTCGCGCACGGCATGCGCGAGCCTCAGGCCGTCCATCGAGCCGGGCATGTGGACGTCCGTGAACAGCAACATGACGTCCGAGCGGCTTTCCAGGATGGCGATGGCCTCATCGGCGTTCTTGGCCTCGATCGCGGTAAAGCCGGCTTCTTCGACCAGATCGACGGCATGAAGCCGGAGAATGGCTTCGTCCTCGACGATCAGAACGGCGTAGGGTCTGGAGGGCATTTGCGCTCGCTCGTGTTATTCCGCTTGTCCGGTCAGATCGTTCAATCCGGCCTCGAAGCTGCAGACGACGCCCTCGGGCAGATAATCGACTTTGACGGAACCGCCGAAGTCGGATGACAAGGTGCTCTCGATCAGACGGGAACCGAACCCGCGGCGCGATGGCGTCGAAACCGGTGGGCCGCCTTGTTCGCGCCAGCCGAACCGCAGGCTCCGCCGGTCCTCCAGCGGAGTACAATCCCATCTGACGTCGATCGTTCCGCCCGGCACCGACAGCGCGCCGTATTTTGTGGCGTTGGTGGCCAGTTCGTGAAGCGCGAGCGCCAGCGATAGCGCCTGCTTCGCCGTCAGGTCCACAGGCGGGCCGCACGTTGGCCTCGGCACACATGGCGAGGGGTCCGGCGCGTTACGCCGAACCCCTCATTCTCAGTGAAACACGTTTTCTTCACGCGACCGGAAGTCCAGTTCGTTCGAAAACGCTTCGCAAAAGATATCAGCCAGCCTGTAAGCCGGGTTCTGTAAGGCACCGCCGCTTGCGCGGACGATACGTGACGGCCATTCCTCTGGGACCATGTTCGCACATGGCCTCGAGCAACCTACCCGGACGGCGAGCCTGACATCGCCCTGCGGTGTTATCGCATAAAGCGAACTTACCGCGTTGCCGTCCCTATTCGGTTTTGCTCCCGGTGTGGTTTGCCATGCCGTTTCCGTTGCCGGACCCGCGGTGCGCTCTTACCGCACCTTTTCACCCTTGCTGCCCCTCCCTTTCGGGTGGGGAGCGGTTCGTTCTCTGTGGCACTGTCCCTGGGGTCGCCCCCGCCGGATGTTATCCGGCACCGTATGTCGATGGAGCCCGGACTTTCCTCTCCCGCAGCCTTTCGACCGTAGCGGGAGCGGCCGTCCGGCCGACTGACGTCACAGGCATGGGGGCTGCCGCGCGCCGCGTCAAGCGATAGCGATGGTTAATCCGCGCCCGCGGGCGTAATTTTGACGTCGGCAAAGGAGCGGCATATCGGCTTCGGCAATGTAAGGATTGGCCCGCGATGGGCGTCGATCGCGCCAGGCCGGGTCATATCTGCAAGTCCTGTCGGCAAATCCTGTCGGCAAGTCCTGTCGGCAAGTCCTATCGGCTTTGCCGATCGCAGCCATCGGTATTCCTCGCTTGTCAAACCGGCCCTGCGGGTTCACATCGGCGCCATCGTTCCCGACAGATCACAGGCAATGAAAATTCCCGACGGACTTGACGTTGATCTTGGCGAGGCGCTGCTCGACAGCGCCTCCGACGCGATCGTTGCCACCGATCGCGAGGGGCGGATCATGTTCTGGAATCCTGGCGCGGAACGGATGTTCGGCTTCACCGCCGCCGAGACCGTCGGTCAATCGCTCGACCTGATCATCCCGGAGAACCTGCGGGCACGGCACTCGAGCGGCTATCGCCGCACGATGGCGACGGGAACCAGCCGCTACGGTCACGGCGATCTGCTGTCGGTGCCGGCCCTGACCAAAGACGGCCGGCGGATCTCGGTCGAATTCACGATTCTGATGCTGCGTGATCGCGCGCAGCAGGTCACAGGCACGATCGCGGTCATGCGCGATGTGACGAAGCGCTTCGAGGAAGTCAGGGAGCTGAAGCGCCGGCTCGCCGAATCCGGCGACGTCAAAGCGCGATCATGATGGCACGATCATGATTTCTTGCCGGACCTGAGTTTGGTCTCGGCGAGCGCCGTCACGACGCCGACGATCAGCATTGACGCGACGACATCCGCCGTCGCGTCAAAGCCGAAGGCGAGAATGGTCGCGGCAGCCACCGCCGCGAGGATCGAGACCGCAAAGCCCTCGTCGGCAATCAGGCGGCGCAGGTGGCTCATACGCCGGTCGGGTTGCCGCTGGCTGCGACCGTGACTGCGATCACGGCGGCGCGATGCGCCGGCCTCGGTGCCAGGAACCGTACGATCGGATCCACCCAATCCAGCAGTGGCAGCAAGAATCTCGATTTCATCTGCGATATGGCGTTCATGGTCGCCTCCCGAGTTTAATCGCAGCCGAGGCTAGGTCCCCGAATACGTTTGGCAAACGAATAATATTGGCCGTTATTATCGTATTATTAGATATGAAGGCGCCGCGGCGAAGTCCGGCTGCGTGCGCCGGCAGATGATCCCGCTCTGGCGCCCGAAATTAATTTATCCTGACGATGTCGTTTTGCCTGGGGCCCGTTCGACTGGGTGTCGGCGATCCAGCCGATCAATAAGGAGTAGACGAGATGAAGTATCTGTTGCTGATCTATCGAAGCGATGCCGAGTACGTGAAAATGAACCCTGCCCAGCGCAAGGCATTGTCCGGCGAATACGGCGCGTTCACCCAGTCGATCATCCAGAGCGGTCACTTCAAGGCCGGCGACGGCTTGCAACCGGTCTCGACGGCCACCACGGTGCGCATTCGCGACGGCAAGACGCTGACGACCGACGGCCCGTTCGCCGAGACGCGCGAGCAACTCGCCGGTTACTATCTGATCGAAGCCAAGGATCTCGATGATGCGCTGGCGATCGCTGCGCGCATTCCCGAAGCCGTGCGGGGGTGTATCGAGGTCAGGCCGGTCATGATTTATGATAATTGAAGCCCGTCATTTCCGGGGCGATGCGTAGCGTCGAACCCGGAATCTCGAGGTTCCGGGTTCGTGCTGCGCACGCCCCGGAACGACGGCGAGAGTACAACGAGTGCCCATGACACCCACCGAAATCGAACAAACCTTTCGCGACGAGGCGGGCAGGGCGCTGGCGACCCTGATCCGTCTCGTCGGCGATTTCGATCTGGCGCAGGATGCGCTGCAGGATGCGTTCGCGGTGGCGCTGGAGCGCTGGCCTGCGGCCCAGTTGCCGTCCAATCCGCGCGCGTGGCTGGTCAATGTCGGCCGCAACAAGGCGATCGATCGTGTTCGCCGCGACGTTTCGTTCCGCAGCAAGCAGCAGGCGCTGACGCACGAATTGCTGCTGCAGGCGTCGGCGCCTTGTGAGGCAAATGACAGCGCGCTCGACGACGACATGCTGCGGCTGATTTTTACCTGCTGCCATCCGTCCTTTGCCGCCGAAGTGCAGGTGGCGTTGACGTTGCGCACGGTGTGCGGACTCACCACCGCCCAGGTGGCGCGTGCGTTCCTCACTGGCGAAGAGGCAATGGCGCAGCGGCTGCTGCGCGCCAAGCAAAAAATCCGGCTGGCCGGCATTCCCTACGAGGTGCCGGAACGCGAAACGCTCCAGCCGCGCCTGCGCGGCGTACTCGCGGTGATCTATCTGGTTTTCACCGAAGGCTATGCCGCGACTTCGGGCGAGGACCTGATGCGGCCCGACCTGGCGCGCGAAGCCATCCGCGTGGCGCGGCTGCTCGATGCGCTGATGCCTGATCGAGGCGAGATCAAGGGATTGCTGGCGTTGATGCTGTTGCACGATTCACGCCGCGCCGGCCGCGCGACTGATGGCGGCGACATCGTGCTGCTGGAAGAGCAGGACCGCGCGCTGTGGGACCATGGCCAGATCGCCGAGGGACTGGCGTTGCTCGAAGAGGCGTTGCGGATGCCGGGTCCGCCGCAATCCTATGCGGTGCAGGCGGCGATCGCGGCGCTGCATGCGCGCGCCCCGAATTATAATGACACCGACTGGCCGCAGATCGCGGGCCTCTACGAGGTGCTGCTGCGGATCAGCCCGTCGCCGGTGATCGAACTCAACCATGCCGCCGCGGTGTCGATGGTCGACGGGCCGGCGCGGGCACTCGACCTGATCGACGCGGTCGCGGCGCGCGGTGGACTGAAAGGCTACGAGCTGTTGCCGGCCGTGCGCGCCGACCTGCTGCGCCGGCTCGGCCGCCACGATGCCGCGCGCGCGGAATATCTTGCGGCAACGGCCGCGACACAACTCGAGCCGCTGCGGCGGCTCTATGCGCGGCGGATGAAGGAGATGGGTTGAGTTCACCTCGCCCCGCTTGCGGGGAGAGGTCGGATTGCGAAGCAATCCGGGTGAGGGGGTACAGGTCTATCAATTGACACTGGTGCTCGCGGAGAGACCCCTCACCCCGCAAGAGCGGCGCGAGGGAGTCTACCTACTTCACCGCGACGGTGGTCGCCGCCTGCGTCGCATCGGCCGGCAGGCTCGACAGCAATGCGTGCAGCGTGGTCATGGTCGAATGATCGGCAATGCCGTCGACGCGTTCGGGGCGGAAGTGGCGCTGGAAAGCGGTGACGACTTCCATGGTGGCGCCGTCGAACTTGCCTGACGTCGGCACGTTGTAGCCGTATCGGGCCAACGCAGCCTGAAGCCCGGCGACGTCGTCGCTGATGCTGCCCAGCTTGAGCGCTTCGCTGCGCACGATCGGGGCCGGCTGCACCCAGTGGCCGACGCCGGAATTGGCCAGCGAGTGCCACGGGAATTTCTCGCCGGGATCCTTCTTGCGTGCCGGTGCGACGTCGGAATGCGCCAGCACGCGATGCGCCGGTACGTTGCGGCGGAGCATGATGCCGCGGCACAGCGCGATCACGGCGGCGATCTGGCGCAGCGGGAAGTCCGGATAGCCCCAGTCGTGGCCGCGGTTGATGATCTCGACCCCGATCGAGCAGGAATTGATGTCTTCCTCGCCGGCCCAGCATGACACGCCGGCGTGCCAGGCGCGCTTGCTCTCCGGCACGCATTGCACGATGCGGCCGTCCTCCAGCACGATGTAATGCGCCGAGACTTCGGTGCCCGCGGTGCAGAGCTGGGCGATCGCGCCCTCCACATCCGGCATGCCGGTGTAGTGCAGCACGATCATGTCGGCCTGTCGGCCCTTGTTGCGGTCGCCGTAGTTTGCCGACGGGATGACGTCGGAGGCGATCGAGGAATCCGGGGTAAAAGTCTTCATGTCTGCGTTGGCCCTGGGAACGGGGAGGGCGCGTTGACGCTTCGAATCAATACCAGCAGACGCGAACGAACCAGAAGACATTTTTAATACTCAAAAACAGGCAGGAGAACGGCAACGCGGCTTTTACAAAAACGTGCGTTTACTATTCCTTTACCTTGCCCTCTGCGCAATCCGGCAGCCCCGTTCGGTTTCGCATTTTGCCGGAGTGTGTGCGGGGTGCATCACTGGCCCTCCGCGGGCGGAGGTCACCGGCAAGTGACTTAAATTGGCGCCAAACCCGCGAGCCGCCATCAACGCTTTTTTAACGCTAAGTGCCGTTACTAAGTGGTGAAGAGCCGAACCGGTTTTGGGGACGGCAGAGGCCCTCTTTCGCGCTCGAAATGCCATGGCAACCCAGCAAATTCCGTCCGGAAGTGAGGGTTTGCGGGCCGGGGCGGGAAATGGCGAACGCGCCTCACGGCGGCTTTTTAGCCGGGAAAGCCCGGCGAAGCGCAGAGATTCGAGGCGCAATGAGCCTGTTCGCGTCCAAATTCCGTTTTCAGCGGTGGGATACGCCAGAGGCCGGCGCATGACCCCGGCTGCGCCGCGTCATATCTCCGTTCTCGGCCGCGAGGCGGTCGAGATGCTCGCTCCCCATGACGGCGGCATTTACGTCGATGCGACCTTCGGCGCCGGCGGCTACAGCCGCGCCATTCTCGATACCGCGGGAACCCGGGTCATTGGCATCGACCGCGACCGGTCAGCCATTACCGGCGGGTTCGATCTCGTCGACCGCTCGGGCGGCCGGCTGACCCTGGTCGAAGACCGCTTCTCCAATCTCGATAACGTCTGCGCCGCGCAGGGCATTGACGCGGTCGATGGCGTCGTGATGGACGTCGGCGTTTCCTCGATGCAGCTCGACCAGGCCGAACGCGGCTTTTCATTCCGGCTCGGCGGCCCGCTCGACATGCGGATGGGCCACGACGGCCCGACCGCCGCGGATGTGGTGGCAAGGGCCTCCGAGGCCGATCTCGCCAACATCATCTACATCTTCGGCGAAGAGCGCTACTCGCGTGCCGTCGCCCGCGCCATCGTAGCAGCCCGCAAGGAAGCGCCGATCACGACCACGAAGGCGCTGGCCGACATCGTCTCCAAGGTGGTTCATTCCAAGCCGAACGAGATCCATCCGGCGACGCGGACGTTTCAGGGCCTGCGGATTTTCGTCAACGCCGAGCTCGATGAGCTGCATCTGGCGCTTGCGGCGGCGGAACGCGTGCTGAAGCCGGGCGGACGGCTGGTCGTGGTGTCGTTCCATTCGCTGGAAGACCGCATCGTCAAGGATTTCCTCAACGCACGCGGCAAGACCGGCGGCGGCTCGCGGCATTTGCCGGAAATGGCCCAGGCCGCACCGAGCTTCCAGATCCTGACCAAGCGCCCGGTTACGCCCGGCGACGCCGAGATTGCCGCCAATCCGCGCGCGCGTTCGGCAAAACTGCGCGCCGCCGAGCGCACCATGGCATCAGCGCATGGGGCAGGCGAACTGCCGGCGTGGCCCGTGCTATCAGACGTGATGAGGGGAGGCTGACCATGCGTGTCATCCATCTTCTCGTCATCGGCATGCTGGTATTCGCCGCGGCCTACGTCTACCGCATCAAGATGGAATCGACCGCGCGCGTCGAGCGCGTGCTGCGGCTGAATGCGGAAATCCGCGAGCAGCGCGACGCCATCGCGACGCTGCGCGCGGAATGGGCCAAGCTCGACGCGCCGCTTCGGCTGCAAGGCCTTGCCGATCGCTATCTCGGGCTGAAGCCGGTGAGCGCCACGCAGTACGACACCTTGAAGAACCTGCCCGAGCGACCGCCGAGCTTTGCGCGGCCGGGCGCTCCCGATCCGATCGGCGCGATGATCAACACCATCGAAGCTACCGTCGACGCGCAATCCGTAACCGGATCAGTACCGGCACCGGCAAATCGGCCGGGAGATCAGCCGGGGAATCAGCAATGACCGACCAGGCGCTCACCACGACCACAAGCAGGCCCGCGGAGCCGTGGCGACAGCGGCTGATCCGCAGCCTGCTCTACGGGCGCAATGTCGATCGCGCCGCGAAAGCCCGCGCCCGCGTCGGATTTGCTATCCTGGCATTTGCCTGCGTCTACGCGATCCTCGCCGGACGCCTGGTGATGTTTGCGGTCGGCGCCGACAATCACGGCGCACGCCGTACCGCTTCGCAGGACGCAATTGCGACCGCGCGGCCCGACATCGTCGACCGCAACGGCGAGGTGCTGGCCACCGACGTCAAGGCGCCGAGCCTGTTCGCCGAGCCGCGCCGCATCATCGACAAGGACGAGGCGATCGAACTCTTGACCGCGACATTGCCGGACCTCGACACCGGCGAAGTGCGCGACCGGCTGTCGTCGCGCAAGGGTTTTGTATGGCTGAAGCGTGAAATCACCCCGAAGCAGCAGCAGGACATCCACCGCCTCGGCATTCCCGGCATCGGCTTCCTGCGCGAGAACAAGCGCGTCTATCCGACCGGCGCCGAAGTTGCGCATCTGATTGGCCTCGTGAACATCGACAACCAGGGCATCGCCGGAATGGAAAAGTGGCTGGACACCAACGGTCTGGCCGATCTGCACCGCGCCGGCTTTGCCACCGATCGGCTGCAGAAGCCGGTGGAACTGTCGGTCGACCTGCGCGTCGAGCATGCGCTGCGCGACGAACTCATGAAGGCCAAGGAGAAGTTCAAGGCCAAGGCCGCCTCCGGCATTATCTCCAATGTCAGGACTGGCGAAATCGTGGCGATGGTCTCTCTCCCGGATTTCGACCCGAACAATCCGAGAGAGGCGCACGACCCTGAACGTATCAATCGCCTGACCACCGGCGTTTACGAAATGGGATCGACGTTCAAGGCGTTCACGCTGGCGATGGCGCTCGATTCCGGCAAAATCAGCCTGAACTCGATGTGGGATGCGCGGGGAAACCTGCACTACGGCAAGTTCACCATCCATGACAGCCACCAGCTGGGACGTTTCATCAACACCAAGGAAGTGTTCACCTACTCGTCCAATATCGGCGCCGCGCGGATCGCGCTCGGCCAGGGCGTCGAGGCGCACAAGGCGTTCCTCGCCAAGATGGGCCAGTTGACGCGGTTGCGCACCGAGTTGCCGGAGAGTGCCGCCCCGCTGGTGCCGCGCCGCTGGGGTGAACTGAACACGGTGACCGTCGCGTTCGGCCAAGGCCTGTCGGTGGCGCCTCTGCAGGCGGTGATGGGCATCAACGCACTGGTAAACGGCGGCTACCTGATTCCGCCGACGTTCCTGAAGCGCAGCGAAGCAGAAGCGGCGGCGATGGCCAAGCGAGTGGTCAAGCAGGAGACCAGCGACAAGATGCGGTATCTGATGCGGCTCAATGCCGAAATCGGCACCGCCAAGTCCGCCGACGTTAAGGGCTATTACGTTGGCGGCAAGACCGGCACTTCCGAGAAGGTCGTTAACGGCCGCTATGCCAAGAAGCGGGTGCTCAATTCCTTCACCGCGATCATGCCCGCCGACGATCCAAAGTATCAAATTCTTGTCATGATCGACGAGCCGCAGGCGCTACCCGAAACCCATGGGTTCATCACCTCCGGCTGGAACGCAGTTCCCACGGGCGGCAATGTCATTTCCAGGATCGCGCCGCTTTTGGGTGTCGAACCGCGCTTCGATCTGCCGCCGTCCGACCGCCTTATTCTTGCGGCATCGAAGACAACCCAGTAATCCCTACCGGGGGCGAGCTGCGCCGGCCGGACTGGAAGACCATGAGACTTCGCGACCTCTTCAGCGACGACGCTGTGATCGAGCCGCAGGCGGCAGCCGTTGACGTCAAAGGCCTTGCGGTCGACAGCCGCGCGGTAAGACCGGGCGATCTGTTTTTTGCACTCGCCGGCAGCAAGACCGATGGCGCGCGCTTCATTGAATCAGCCATTGCCGCCGGCGCGGTTGCGGTCGCCTGCGATCACGCGCCATCCAGTGATCGTCGCATACCGTTTGTCGTCACCCCCAACCCGCGCCGCGCGCTGGCGCTGGCGGCGGCACGTTTTTATCCGCGGCAACCCGCGACGATCGCCGCCGTCACCGGCACCAGCGGCAAGACCTCGGTCGCGGCATTTGCGCGCCAGGTCTGGGAGCGGCTCGGCCATGCTTCCGCCAGCATCGGCACCATCGGGCTGGTGTCGCCGAAGCGCACGGTTTACGGCTCGCTGACGACGCCGGATCCGATCGCGCTTCACCGGCAGCTCGACGAAATCACCGCCGACGGCGTCACGCATCTGGCGTTCGAAGCGTCCTCGCACGGGCTCGACCAGTTCAGGCTCGACGGTGTGCGCATCTCCGCCGGCGGCTTCACCAATCTCTCGCGCGACCACATGGATTATCATCCTGATGTCGCGCATTACCTCGCTGCCAAACTGCGGCTGTTCCGCGATCTGGTTCCGCCCGGTGGCGCGGCCGTGATCTCGGCCGACCACGATTGCTCGCAGCAGGTGATCGATGCGGCGCGCTCGAAAAATCTGCGCGTCATCGCCGTGGGCCGCGACGCGGACGGGACAGGCGACGGCATTCGGCTGGTCGAGGCCACGGTCGAAGGCTTTGCGCAAAAGCTCGTGCTCGAACATCGCGGACAGCGGCACATGATCAAATTGCCGCTGGTCGGCGAGTTCCAGATCGAGAATGCGCTGGTCGCCGCAGGTCTCGCGATCGGCACCGGCAGTGAGCCGGCGGCCGTGTTCACGACACTCGAACATCTCGAAGGCGCCAAGGGTCGGCTGGAGCGCGTCGGCGAGCATAACGGCGCGCCGATCTTCGTCGATTACGCGCATAAGCCGGATGCGCTGGCGAAGGCGCTGCAGGCGCTGCGGCCTTACGCCAGCCGCAAGCTGGTGGTGGTGTTCGGCGCCGGTGGCGATCGCGATGCGGGCAAGCGCCCGATCATGGGCGCGATCGCGGCCGACAACGCCGACCATGTCATCGTCACCGATGACAATCCGCGCAGCGAGAATCCCGCAACGATCCGCGCCGCGATCCTGGCCGAGGCGAAAGGCGCCGACGACATCGGCGATCGCGCCGAGGCGATCAAGGCCGGCATCTCGGCGCTGCAGCCCGGCGATGCGCTGCTGATCGCCGGCAAGGGCCACGAGACCGGACAGATCGTCGGCGACAAGGTTTTGCATTTCAGCGATCACGAGGCGGTGGCGGCCGCGCTCGCAGCGAGGGTTGCATGAGCGCTACGCCGTTGTGGACGATTGCCAAAGTGGCCCGCGCGTTGCGGGTATCGGGCGAGTTTCCGGACACGCCGATCGATTTCGTGACGCAGGACAGCCGGCTGGTAAAGCCGGGTTGCCTGTTCGTGGCACTCAGCGGCACGCCGAGCGGCGGCTTCATTTCGAGTTTTGCCAGCGCCCGCGACGGCTGGGAGTTCGCCGACAAGGCCGAGGCGTCAGGCGCGGTGGCCATGATTGTCCCGCACCGGATCGAAGGCGTGAAGATTCCGCAGCTCATCGTAAAGGACACGCTGATCGACGGCCTCTGGGGGCTGGCGCGCGCGGCGCGGGCGCGCTTTAGCGGCCCGGTGATCGGGCTCACCGGCAGCGCCGGCAAGACCAGCACCAAGGAATTCCTTGCCGCCTATCCGAACGCCTATGCCAGCCCCAGCAGCTTCAACAATTTCTGGGGCGTGCCCCTGACGCTGTGCAATGCCAGCCCGCGCGCCAGCGTGTGGGTCGTCGAAATGGGCATGAACCAGACCGGCGAGATCGCGCGGCTGAGCGAACTGACGAAGCCGACCGTGGCGCTGGTGGTGAACGTGCAGCCGGTGCATCTGGAAAAGCTCGGCAGTCTGGAGGCGATCCGGCGCGAGAAAGTGAGCATCGCACTCGGCCTGCCCAAAGACGGCGTGCTGGTATTGCCGACCGACGTCGACGCGCCGGAGTGGAACGGCAAGGTGGTTCGTTTCGGCGAGGCATCCGAGGTAAAGGCGTTGAATCATTCGGCGCAGGGCGAAAGCTGGGACGTCAGCGCGCAGGTCGACGGCGAGCAAGTGCGGTTCAGTCTGACACCCGGCGCGCCGCACCGGCTGCAGAACGCGCTGGCGGCGCTGGCATCGATCCATGCCGCCAGCCTCGATGCGATGGCGCTGGCAAAGCAATTGAACCACGTCGGCATCATGTCGGGGCGCGGCGTCGAGCAAATAGCCTGTGGCGTCACCGTCATCGACGACAGTTTTAACGGCAACCCGGCCAGCATGGTGGCAGCGCTCGGCAGCCTGAAGGCGCGGCCGGTAAAGGCCGGCCGGCGCATCGCGATTCTCGGCGACATGCTGGAACTCGGCGCCGACGCGCCCGCCTATCACGCGAAGCTCGCGGGTGATCTGCCCGGCCTCGATGGCGTCTACTGCGTCGGCCCGCTGATGCGTCATTTGTATGACCTGGTGCCGGCCGGCCGCGCGCTGGGCTGGCATGAAGACCCGGCAACGCTCGATCCGCAGAAAATCGCGGCCCTGCTCAGGGGGGGCGACGTGGTGGTGGTCAAGGGCAGCAAAAAGATGTTCTGGGTGAACAAGTTTGTGCCGAGGTTGCTGGCCGCGCTAGCGGCAAAAGCGTAAACTGGCCGGGCTGGCTACCCCTTGTTTTTGCATGGCGATTCGCTGACCTTGCCTGCGAGATGACCAAGATTTGCTTGGTTTGAGGACGAAAACGATTATCAAGGCGCAAGTGCTGCGCCTCCCGCTGAAGACGGCGCAACCAAGCCGCGTGATAGGGCATATTGAATGTTTTACTGGCTGATCGAGCTTTCCAACACCGTTCCCGGTCTTGGTTTCCTCCGCGGGCTCCTGAACGTCTTCCGCTACATCACCTTCCGCACCGGCGGGGCGATGGTGACGGGGGCGCTGTTCGTGTTCCTGTTCGGTCCCTGGATCATCGATCATCTGCGGCTGCGGCAAGGCAAGGGCCAGCCGATCCGTGCCGACGGTCCGGCATCACACCTGATCTCGAAGAAGGGCACGCCGACGATGGGCGGGCTGATGATCCTGTCGGGGCTCGTGGTGGCGACACTGCTGTGGGCCAATCCGGCCAACCCCTATGTCTGGATCGTGCTGGCGGTGACGCTCGGTTTCGGCTTTGTCGGATTCTACGACGACTATCTGAAGGTGACGAAGCAGACCCATAGCGGCTTCGCCGGCAAGCTGCGTCTCTTGATCGAATTCGCGATTGCGAGTGGGGCCTGTTACGCGCTGGTGCGGCTCGGCCGCGACGCGTCCTCGACTTCGCTGGCGATCCCGTTCTTCAAGGAACTGGTGTTCAACTTCGGCTGGTTCTTCGTGCTGTTCGGCGCTTTCGTGATGGTCGGCTCCGGCAACGCCGTGAACCTGACCGATGGTCTCGACGGTCTGGCCATCGTACCCGTGATGATCGCCGCCGCCAGCTTCGGCATGATCTCGTACCTGACCGGCAACGCGGTCTTCTCGGACTATCTGCAGATCAATTACGTCGCCGGCACCGGTGAACTCGCTGTGCTGTGCGGCGCGGTGCTGGGGGCGGGCCTCGGCTTCCTCTGGTTCAACGCGCCGCCGGCCTCGATCTTCATGGGCGATACCGGCTCGCTCGCGCTCGGCGGCATGCTGGGCGCGATCGCGGTCGCGGTCAAACACGAGATCGTGCTGGCCGTGATCGGCGGATTGTTCGTGCTCGAAGCCGTCTCGGTGATCGTGCAGGTGGTGTCGTTCAAGCTGACGGGCAAGCGCGTGTTCCGGATGGCGCCACTGCATCATCACTTCGAGCAGAAGGGCTGGACCGAGCCGCAGATCGTGATCCGGTTCTGGATCATCGCGGTGATGCTGGCGCTGGCCGGCCTCTCGACGCTGAAACTGCGGTGATCGCCTTGCGTCGGACTTCCGAGGTCAAGCCTTGATCCCCGTCACCTCCTTTGCGGGCAAGACGGTCGCCGTCTTCGGCCTCGGCGGCTCGGGGCTGGCGAGTTGCCACGCGCTCAAGGCCGGCGGCGCCGAAGTGGTCGCGGGTGACGACTCGGCCGACAATGTCGCCAAGGCAGCGCAAGCCGGCTTCATCACCGCCGATCTGCGCAACGTGTCGTGGACGAATTTTTCCGCATTGATCCTGACGCCCGGCGCGCCGCTGACGCATCCCGCGCCGCATTGGTCGGTGCTGATGGCGCGCCAGGCCGGCATCGAAGTCGTTGGCGACATCGAATTGTTCTGCCGCGAGCGCCGCCGCCACGCGCCGGAGGCGCCGTTCGTCGCCATCACTGGCACCAACGGCAAGTCGACCACGACGGCGCTGATCGCGCATCTGATGCAGGTCGCCGGCTACGACACCCAGATGGGCGGCAATATCGGCACCGCGATCCTGTCGCTGGAGCCGCCGCGGATGGGACGGGTGCATGTGGTCGAGATGTCGTCCTATCAGATCGACCTTGCGCCCTCGCTCGATCCGTCCGTCGGCATCCTGCTCAATGTCAGCGAAGACCATATCGATCGCCACGGCACGCTGGAAAATTATGCCGCCGTGAAGGCGCGCCTCGTCGCCGGCGTGCAGCCGCAGGGCACGTCCATTGTCGGCGTTGACGACGGCTGGTGCCGCAACATCGCCGACCGGCTCGATCAGGCCGGCAAGCGCGTGGTGCGGATTTCGGTGAAAAACCCGCTGCCCGACGGCATCTATGTCGAGCGCGAAACCATCGTGCAGGCGTCGGGCGGCGCGCGCCGCGAGATCGCCAAACTCGGCGGCATCGGTTCGCTGCGCGGGATGCACAATGCGCAGAATGCGGCCTGTGCCGCGGCCTGTGCGCTGGCAACGGGCATTGGCACCGAGACCCTGCAAAGCGGGCTGCGCAGTTTTCCGGGTCTGGCGCACCGCATGGAGCAGGTCGGCCGCCGCGGCAACGTGCTGTTCGTCAACGATTCCAAAGGCACCAATGCCGATGCCGCCGCGCATGCCCTGTCATCTTTTGGCGACATTTTCTGGATCGCCGGCGGCAAGCCGAAGCTCGGCGGCATCACCAGTCTGACCGAATACTTTCCACGCATCCGCAAAGCCTATCTGATCGGCGAAGCCGCGCAGGAATTTGCAGGCACATTGGGGACGCGCGTGCCGCACGAGATTTCGCAGACGCTGGATGTTGCCGTCGCCAGCGCCGCGCGCGACGCGGAGGCCTCCGGGCTTGCCGATCCCGTGGTGCTGCTGTCGCCGGCCTGCGCTTCGTTCGACCAGTATCGCAATTTCGAAATTCGCGGCACTGCATTTCGCGACCTGGTCACGGCGATGCCGGGCGTGAAACCGGTGGTGTGATCCGCCGCGCCGGAGTTGTCGCTGCTGCTCGAAGGCGTCGTAAATGGCAATTCGCGCTTCCTCAAGTATCCGCCTTCGTTTCGCAGTCGCGGTGCTTCCAATGGCCTGCGGGTTTCATGCCGTCGCACATGCGGCGCCGCCAGAGCCGGATCGCGTGTCTCTCAGCGAGCAGACGGTTTCGTGGAGCACCGTCAAATACGCGACCTATGCCGACAATGGCTTCGTCGATGGCTCCTTCGACAAGACGACCATCGTCGGGCGCACGTTCAGGGCTCACGTGCTCGAGAACCGTTATCTGAAGGTGACGCTGGTGCCCGAATTCGGCGGGCGGATTCTCTCCATCATCTACAAGCCGACCGGGCACGAACAGCTCTACCGCACCGAAGTCGGCGTGCCCTACGGGATGAAGGCCGGCGTGTTCTATTACGACTGGCTGATGGTCTATGGCGGCATCCTCCCGACGTTTCCGGATGCCGAGCACGGCAGGACCTGGCTGAAGCCGTGGGATTTCAAGGTGGTCAAGGAGACCGCCGGCGAAGTGACGGTGGCGATGTCGCTCACGGACGATTTCGGGTATTCCGCGGCGCCAAAACAATTCGTCAGGGGTTCGACGGGGATCGAAGCGACTTACTACGTCACGCTGAAGGCCGGTCGCGCCGCGCTCGATGCGCGCATGGTGCTGAAAAATCCGAACGACAAGACGATCGACTACGAATACTGGACCTGCACCACGCTGGCGCCGGGATCGGACCCGAACCATCCCAAGGCGACCGGCGGCGCCGAAATCATCGCGCCGATCGCGGCCTACAGCACGCCCCACTGGTCGGCCAATCTGTCCGAGGGCGACGACAGCGCGGGCACCGGCAAGTTTCGTTTCGAAAAGCTGCGCTACTTCAGGAACTGGCCGACGATGGGCATCGCCTACGCCGCGCCCGACATGCAGGGCGGAAATTTCTGGGGCGTGATCAACCACGACAACGAGGAAGGCATCATCCGCATCGCCGACAACACCGTCACCCCAGGCCTGAAGATGTGGACCTGGGGATATCCCTCGTTCACCAACGAAACCGACGCCCGCAAGGATCCGAACCAGCTACGGCCCTACGTCGAATTATGGGCCGGCGTGTCGG
Organism: Bradyrhizobium ottawaense; assembly: GCF_900099825.1. NCBI lineage: Bacteria > Pseudomonadati > Pseudomonadota > Alphaproteobacteria > Hyphomicrobiales > Nitrobacteraceae > Bradyrhizobium > Bradyrhizobium ottawaense. Next base: position 5,535,442 of record NZ_LT629693.1, read on the forward strand.
ACCAGTTCTTTCACAGCGCAAAATTCCCGGCACGCGGCGAAGTGTCGATCCCGGAAACCTACAGCCCGACGGTGGGCATGCGCAATGTGACGGATGCGAACGGCAATATCCTGGTCAATCTCGCGGCCACGGCATCCGGCGTGGATCTTCAGTTCGTCAGCCTTGAGCCGGCCACGCCGTTGCGCGTGACGTTGAAACGCGGTGATGCGATCCTGTTCGACGACACGGTGACATCAGACCCGAAGAACGGCAATCGCATTTCGGCGGCGCTGCCCGCCGACGGCAGCGGCGAGCAAATACGGCTGACGATCGGAGCGGCGCAAGGCAACGCCCTGATATCAGCCGAGACAAAAATAAAATAGCTTGGTGCCGGCGACGAGGGGGAGACATTTGCAATGACGACAATCAGGATCGGTCTGGCCGGCTGCGGCTTCGTGTCGGAGCTGCACATGCATGCCTACCGGCGCGTCTACGGCATGGATGTCGAAGTCAAGGCCGTCGCGGCGCGCGGCGAGCAGGTTGTCGATTTTGCCCGCCGGCACCGGATCCCGACCGCGTATCGCAGCTTTCGCGATCTGATCGCTGACGGCGAGATCGATGTCGTCGACATCTGCACGCCGCCCAATCTGCACGCCTCGATGATCGTCGAGGCGATGCAGGCCGGCAAGCATGTGATCTGCGAAAAGCCGTTCAGCGGCTATTTCGGTCGGGACGGCGACACGGCGCCGATCGGCAAGCACGTGCCCAAGGCGCGGATGTACGAACGCGTGCTCGAGGAAATGGAAGCAACCCGCGCTGCGATCAACCGCACCGGCAAACTCTTCATGTATGCCGAAGACTGGATCTACGCGCCGGCGGTGACCAAGACCGTGGAGATCCTCAAGGCCACCAAAGACAAGATCCTGTTCATGAAGGGGGAGGAGAGCCACAGCGGCTCGCACGCCGCGCACGCGGCGCGATGGGCGATGACCGGCGGCGGCTCGCTGATCCGGATGGGATGCCATCCGCTGTCAGCCGTACTCTATCTCAAGCAGGTCGAGGCCAAGGCGCGCGGCGAGACGATCGGGGTCGCCAGCGTGATCTGCGACGTCGGCAATGTCGCGGCATGCCTGCGGCCGGAGGAGCGAACCGTGCTTAGGGCTAATCCGGTCGACGTCGAGGACTGGGGCATGCTGTCCGTCACCTTCTCCGACGGCACCAAGGCCACGGTATTTTCCGGCGACATGATTTTAGGCGGCGTGCGCAACCTGATCGAAACCCATACCAGCAGCGGCGCGCTGTACGCCAACATCACGCCGAACACGCACATGATGACCTACCAGACCAGCGAGGAGAAACTCGCGGACGTCTATATTACCGAAAAGGTCGATCGCAAGATCGGCTGGCAATATGTCTGCCTCGAGGAAGAATGGACGCGCGGCTATTTGCAGGAAATCCAGGATTTCATGGAATGCGTCGCGACCGGCCGGCAGCCGCTGTCGGATCTCGCGCTCGCGTTCGAGACCATCAAGGTCAACTACGCCGGCTATTGGGCCGCCGAAGAGGGCCGTCGCGTCACGCTGTGAGCCGAAGCGTGATGGCTTTTGGTTGAGTCAGCGCAGATGTTCGTTCACCTCGCCCCGCAAGAGCGGAGCGAGGGAGATCAAGCCCATCCCGCGCTAGGCGGCGTAGACCGACGATTTCGGCAGCGGGAAAACCGGATCCTGGGTCCGGATATTGGTCGGCCAGACCACCGAGATATGTTCGCCGGCGTTTTGCATCACCACCGGCGTCGAGCGTTCGTTCTGGCCGGCGAGCTGCGTGCCGGGCGGATAGAATTTGACGCCGTAGCCCTGGATCGTGCCACCCGCCGGGATGTCGACGTCGAGCGCCGCCTTGCGAATGGAATCGGGGTCGAAGCCGCCATATTTGTCCTTGGCGACGGGCAGCACGTTGTTGAGCAGGATCCAGGTCTGGTTGAAGCCCATCGAACAATGCGGCGGAACGTCGGTCGCGCCGGTCTTCTCTTTGTAGCGTGTGACCATGGTCTTGGTGAGATCGCCGATCCCGGGCGCCAGCTTCGCGGGATCGAGCAATTGCGCGGGCACCGGATCGATATTGCAGAAATTGTCGATGTCCGCGCCGAAGGCCGCGCGCAGCTTGTCGAGCTGGCTGTAGCCGGCGCCGGCGCCGAACAGCATCTTGAAACGAAGGCCGCTTTCGCGCGCCTGGCGCAGCAACAGGGTGATGTCGGGGTTGTATCCGGCGTGCGAGATCACGTCGGGCTTGGCGCGCTTGAGCTTGGTGACCAGCACCGAGAGGTCGGGCGCGGATGCCGAATAGCCCTCCTTGAGCACGATCTGAAGTCCGGCTTCCTTGGCATAAGCCTCGTCGGCAGCGGCGACACCGACGCCGTAGGGGCCGTCTTCGTGAATCAGCGCGACCTTGACGTCCTTGGGCTCCAGGCCGAGCTTGGCCTTGGCGTGTTCGGCGAGGAAGCCCGCAAAGGCCTGGCCGTACTGATCGGAATGAATTTGTGCGCGGAACACGTATTGCAGGTTCTTGTCCTTGAACACGGCAGTCGAAACCGCGGTGGTGATCCAGAGGATCTTTTTCTGCTGCTCGACCTTGGCTGCGAGCGGAACGGCGTGCGCACTTGCAAAAATGCCATTGATGATGTCGACCTTCTCCTGGTCGATCAGGCGTGAGGCCTCGTTGATCGCAACGTCGGGCTTGCTCTGGGAATCGGCGTTGACAGGGGCGACCTTGTACTTGCCGCCGACGCCGCCCTTCTCGTTGACGAGGTCGATCGCGATTTGCGTGCCGACCGAGGAGGCGACCGAGCCGCCGGCCGCGAACGGGCCGGTCAGGTCGTAGATCACGCCGATGCGCACCGTTTCGGCTTGCGCCTGCGCGCGCGTCCAATCCAAGGTGGCTATGGCGGCAGCAGCGGCGGAATTTTTCAGCAGCGTTCGTCGTGAAGTCGGCATCGTGTCCTCCCCACCCAACTGGTCTTTTTGACCGTCTTTTCTGCTTTTTTTACGAGTATTTGGCGGTTGCGCGGGAAAGTCAACACGAACACCTGCGCGCCAGGCGGAGCAAGTCATGCGGCCGATTTCAGGGGCCGGGCGCGTTTGATCCGCTCGCGTTCGCGGGGCGAATGCATCGCATCCCACAAGTCGCCGCGCCGCTGCACGTTCAGCCAGAAATCCGGGCTGTTGCCGAACACGCGAGCAAGAATCAGCGCCGTGGCCGCGGTGACGGTGCGACGATTGTTGCACAACTCGTTTACGTGCTTGCGCTGTACCCCCATCGCCTTGGCAAGGGCGCCTTGGGTCAAACCCATCGGTTCCATGAATTCTTCAATCAGAATTTCACCGACGCTCGCCGGCTTACGCTTCGTCGTCAACATCATGTCTCAACTCCAGAATGAGTAAGTGTACCACTCAACGGTACAGGAACAAGCTGCCCGGCAATCCGCTTCCGCGAGCCTTGTGGCGTGAAGTTTTGCGATCATGTGACGGCGTTGCCGGGCCTTAAGCCGGTGGTGTGAAAGCTCGGTTGTCGTCACCCGCGAAGGCGGGTGACCCAGTATTCCAGAGACGTTCGTTATCGGACGGAGAGGCCGCGGCGTACTGGATACCCGCCTTCGCGGGTATGACGACTTTTTGTGAGGCGTGGCCACCCTTCCTCAAAAGTTATCGTCCCCATTAACCCCTTGGAAACCATCCTCGGCCACCAATGGGCGTTACCTCTGCCATTTGGGGACGCCCATGCTCGCCCGTGACCAACGCACCCCGTTTTCGGAATGGTGGTGGACCGTGGACAAGTTGCTGCTTGCCGCGATCATTGCGCTGATGCTGGCCGGCATCATCCTGTCGCTGGCGGCGAGCCCACCGGTGGCGACACGCATCGGGCTCGATCCCTTTCACTTCTTCAGCCGGCACGTGATGTTCCTGCTGCCGTCGTTCATGGTGCTGATCGCGGTGTCGTTCATGTCGCCGAAGGCGATCCGCCGCAGCGCGCTGCTGGTGTTCGTGGTCTCGATCGTTTTGATCGTGGCGACGCTGGCGTTCGGGCCGGAGGTGAAGGGCTCGCGGCGCTGGATCACGATGCTCGGCGTCAACATCCAGGCGTCCGAATCTGCAAAACCGGCTTTCGTCGTCATGGCGGCGTGGCTGTTTGCGGAATCGACCAAGCGGCCGGAAATGCCGGCGACCTCGATGGCGATCGTGCTGCTGTTGATGGTGGTGTCGCTGCTGGTCATGGAACCCGATTTCGGCCAGACCATGCTGCTGCTGATGGTGTGGGGCGCGCTGTTCTTCATCGGCGGCATGCGGATGATTTGGGTAGCCGGTCTCGCCGGCGCCGCCGGTGCCGGATTGTTCGGCGCCTATCTCCTGGTTCCGCATGTCGCCGGCCGCATCAAGCGCTTCATGAATCCGGCCTCGGGCGACACCTTCCAGGTCGATACCGCGATGGAAGCGTTCTGGAACGGCGGCTGGTTCGGCCTTGGCCCCGGCGAAGGTATTGCCAAGCGCAGTCTGCCGGACAGCCACACCGACTTCGTGTTCGCAGTGGCGGCGGAAGAATTCGGCATCATTCTCTGTCTGGCGCTGGTGGCCCTGTTCGCCTTCGTCGTGATCCGCACGCTGCTCCGCGCCTACCGCAGCGAGGATATGTTTTCGCGCTTCGCAGCTTCCGGTCTCGCCATCCTGTTCGGCGTGCAGGCTGCGATCAACATGGCGGTCAATCTGCAGCTGATCCCCGCCAAGGGCATGACCTTGCCGTTCATCTCCTATGGCGGCTCCTCGATCGTCTCGCTGGCTTATGGCGTCGGCATGATGCTGGCGCTGACGCGGTTGCGCCCGCGCACCGAGGTGGAATCGATGAACGACGCCACTACGGCGCGCAGTTACGCCTAGAACCGGCCTTGGCTCGCAAAGGTTGCAGCAAAGGCGCATTAAATCTTAAGCAAAATTCTGTAAAAGCACCGCCAGATTCCTAAACGATTTTGCCGCAAGCTGAGTCTTGGCGCATCAACCGCAGGAAACGGTGACACCATGAGTATCGACTACGTCAGCGGCGAACACCCCGATGAAGCCAATCGCAGGGTGGTCCGGTTTTTCGGCATCTGCCTTGGTGTTCTCGTCTTTGCCTATGCTCTCCTGTCGTTTCGCCTGTTCCTGGAGCGCGGAGCGTTCGAAGCGACCGACCTGCTGCTGATGTCGGCGCGTGCGCTGCTGGGGGCGGCGGCACTTGTGGTCATGCTCAATCCGGGCTGGCTCGCGCGTCTACTGGACCGCGAGGTCGGGTTGATGGGCAGACTGTTCGAGGACGGCTTTGCCAGTGCCGGCGCCCGGGAAAGGATCCGGCTAATCGTGCTGGTGACGATGCTCAGCCTGCTGCTGGAACTGGTCATGATTCGCTGGCTGGCGTCGGTATTCCCGGTATTCTCGTTTTTCAAGAACTTCACCCTGCTGGCCTGTTTCCTCGGCCTCGGCGCCGGATATGCGGTGGCGGAGAAGCAACCCTGCGCGCCGGCGCTGGTGCTGCCGATGCTGGCGCTGTTCGTCGCCGTCATCACGCTGCTGCGTTACGACGTCGGCGCCGGCAATGGCTTGTTCACGGCTATACCGATGCACGAGCAAACCACTGTCGGTGTCCCGACCGAGGGCCCGAGCTGGATCGGGTTGTTGCACGAGGGCGGACCGGTCTACCTGTTGCTGGCGATGAGCTTCGTGCTCTGCGCCTGTATCTGCTATCCGGTCGGCCAGCTCTGCGGCAAGTTGCTTCACAGCGCCGACGCGCTGAAGGCCTACGGCCTCAACCTGATCGGCAGCATAATCGGCGTCGTGGTGCTGTGCGCGATGAGCCTGTTCTGGCTACCCCCAGTGGTCTGGTTCACCGCGGTCGGCGGCATCCTGCTGTTTTTCGTGCTCTCGCGCGATACGCGACTGCCCTTGGGGGTGGCCAGTTTTTGTCTGCTGCTCACGGTGCTGTCATGGCCGGTTCAGCCTGAAATCCAGCGGATCTATTCGCCCTATCAATTGCTGGAGCGGATGGCCAAGTCCGACGGGCTGATGAACCTGCTGTCGGGCGGCGCCTATTATCAGAAGGTCTTCAACCTTTCGGAGAGCAATCGCGGCCACGAGCCGGAAGAGGATCGCTACGTCCGCGCCTATTACGAGTTTCCGTTCAGCTTCAAGAAGAAGCCCGAGCGTGTCGCCATTGTCGGCGCCGGCAGCGGCAACGACGTGGCGGCGGCGCTGCGCATGGGCGCTTCGCATGTCGATGCGATCGAGATCGATCCCGCCATTGCCGATCTCGGCAAGCACTATCATCCCGAGCACCCCTACGACGATCCGCGCGTCACGCTGCGCATCAACGATGCCCGCAACTTCTTTCGCACGGCCCACCAGCAATACGACCTGATCATCTATGGCGTGCTGGATTCCCATACCGCGCTCAGCCACGCCTCCAACCTCCGGGTCGATTCCTACGTCTATACGCGGGAGGGAATCGAGGAGGCATTCAAGCTGCTGAAGCCCGATGGCGTGATGTCGGTGGCATTTGCGCTGCCGAATGAATCGCTCGGCTTCAAGCTGTCTCACATCCTTCAGGATATCCCCGGCGCCGGAAAGCCGCTGGCGGTTCGCGTGCGTTATGATGCGAGCACGACCACGGCGTTCATCACCCAGAAGGGCAGCAACGTCGCCATGCCCGAAATCGGCGACCTCGCCGCGATCGGATTCACCGACGTCTCCGCCCACTTCGCGCAGCCCTATCCGGCAGCCAGCGTCCCGACCGACGACTGGCCGTTCTTCTACATGATCGAGCGCACCTATCCGGTGAGCTACATGATCGCGCTCGGAATGGTGCTGGTGTTGAGCTTCATGTTCGTGCGCAAGACCATCGGCCTGCGCGGTACGGTCGAGCGCGGCTACCTGCCGTTCTTCTTTCTCGGCGCCGGCTTCATGCTGGTGGAGACCAAGGCGATCACCGAACTGGGGCTGCATCTCGGCGGCACCTGGTTTGTCATCGCCGCGACCATCATCCTGGTTCTGGGCATGGCATTCCTCGCCAATCTGATGGTGCGCGGAAAGGTCTTTCAGCAGGCCGGGCTTGCCTATTTCGGGTTGCTGGTCAGTCTGCTCGTCGGATATTTCTACGCCCGCAACCACGGGCTTGTCGTTTTCGGTTCGCCGCTGGCCAGTCTGGCGCTCAGTTGCGTGCTGCTGACGCTGCCGTTGTTCTTTTCCGGTATCGTTTTCTCGAGCCTGATCGGCAGATCCGACGTCAACATCTCGACCGCGCTTGCCTACAACTTGATGGGCGCGCTGTTCGGCGGCCTGATGGAATACAACTCGATGTATTTCGGATTTGCCTTCCTTTATCTGCTCGCCATGGGATTCTACTTCCTCGCCTGGATGCTGTCGTGGAATCCGGCGGCGGTGTGGACGCGGCGGCGGCTGGGTCTTCTCGGCGAGGGCTCGGTGCCCTAGCGTTTTTGATGACTAACGTCGCGTCATCGGCTATTTGAGGCCATGACCGACACCCCACTGATCCTTCTGGCCGCCGGCGGCACCGGCGGCCATCTGTTTCCGGCCGAGGCGCTCGGCGTCGAACTGATCCGGCGCGGGCTGCGTGTGCGGCTGGCGACCGACGCGCGCGCGCTGCGCTACAGCGGGCTGTTCACCCCTGACAATATCGACGTGGTGCCGAGCGAAACCGTGCGCGGCCGCGATCCGGTGTCGCTCGCGCGCACCGCCTTCATGCTCGGCTACGGCACGCTGGTTGCTGCCAAACTGGTGCGGCGGCTGAAGCCATCAGCCGTGGTCGGTTTCGGCGGTTATCCGACGGTGCCACCATTGATGGCTGCAAAACTGCTCGGCGTATACAGCGTCATTCACGACGCCAACGCCGTGCTCGGCCGCGCCAATCGCTTTCTCTCGGGCCGCGTCGACGCAATCGCGACCTCGCTGCCCGGCGTGCTCGATCGCGATCCGTCGTTGGCAAGCAAGACCACCACCGTCGGCACGCCGATGCGCCCCGCCGTCCTTGCCGCCGCCGCGGTGCCGTTTGCCTCGCCTGAGGCGAACGGGCCGCTGCGTCTGCTTGTCGTCGGCGGCAGCCAGGGCGCGCGGGTGATGAGCGACATCGTGCCATCAGCCGTCGAGCGGCTGGAGCCGACATTGTGGAGCCGTCTGATCCTGACGCAGCAGGTGCGTGACGAAGACATGGCGCGGGTGCGCGCGGTCTATGACCGGCTCAAGATCAACGCCGAACTGGCGCCGTTCTTCAGCGATCTGCCGGCGCGGCTGGCGTCGAGCCATCTGGTGGTGTCACGCTCCGGCGCCGGCACGGTGGCCGAACTCGCCGCGATCGGCCGGCCTTCGATCCTGGTGCCGCTGCCCGGCGCGATCGATCAGGACCAGTTCGCCAATGCCGGCGTGTTGTCGCAGGCCGATGCGGCCTTGCGGATTCCGCAGAACGAATTCACGCCCGACCGGCTGGCGTCTGAAATCTCGGCACTGGCCGCCGAGCCGGCGCGGCTGGCCGCGATGGCGACCAAGGCCCGCAACGTCGGCCGGCTCGATGCCGCCGAGCGGCTGGCCGATCTGGTGATGAAAGTGGCCGGAATCTGACGTCTCGTCGTTCCGGACAGGCCGCGAAGCGGACTGATCCGGAATCTCGAGATTCCCCGGGGTGCAATTGCACCCCTGAGGTTCGATGCTTCGCATCGCCCCGGAATGACCGGAAAAAGCCCTTGTCATGCCCCGCGAAAGCGGGGCATCCAGTACTCCGCGCAGCTGATTTGAGCTTCGGCTTCGCGGAATGCTGGATCGGCCGCCCTGGTGCGCAAGGGCGCACAAGGCGGACGATGACGACAGGAAATGCACCATGAGACTGCCGCGCGAGATCGGACCCATTCACTTCGTCGGGATCGGCGGCATCGGCATGAGCGGCATCGCCGAGGTGTTGTGCAATTTGGGCTATACCGTGCAGGGCTCGGACGCGTCCGAAAGCGGCAACGTCGCGCGGTTGCGCGAGAAGGGCGTCAAGGTTTCGGTCGGCCACAAGGCCGAGAATGTCGACGGCGCCGACGTCGTCGTGGTCTCGACCGCGATCAAGCGCGACAATCCGGAATTGATGGCGGCGCGCGCCCAGCGCATTCCGGTGGTGCGACGCGCCGAAATGCTGGCCGAACTGATGCGGCTGAAGAGCTGCGTCGCGATTGCCGGCACCCATGGCAAGACCACGACGACCACGATGGTGGCAACCCTGCTCGGTGGTCTCGATCCGACCGTCATCAACGGCGGCATCATCAATGCCTATGGCTCCAATGCGCGCCTCGGCGCCGGTGACTGGATGGTGGTGGAGGCCGACGAAAGCGACGGCACGTTCCTGAAGCTGCCGTCCGACGTCGTCATCGTCACCAATATCGACCCCGAGCACCTCGACCACTTCAAGACGTTCGAAGCTATACAGGACGCGTTCCGTAATTTTGTCGAGAACGTGCCGTTCTACGGCTTTGCGGTGATGTGCATCGATCATCCCGTGGTGCAGACTCTCGTCGGCAAGATCGAGGACCGCCGCATCATTACCTATGGCGAAAACCCGCAGGCCGATGCGCGGCTGGTCGATCTGACGCCGATGGGCGGCGGCTCCAAATTCAAGGTCGTGTTCCGCAACCGCAAGACCGACGCCACGCACGAAATCGCAGACATCGTGCTGCCGATGCCGGGACGGCACAACGCCTTGAACGCGACCGCGGCGATCGCCGTCGCCCGCGAGCTCGGCGTTTCCGACGACGCCATCTGCAAGGCGCTTGCGGGCTTTGGCGGCGTCAAACGGCGTTTTACCAAGACCGGCGAATGGAACGGCGTTAAGGTCATTGATGACTATGGTCACCACCCCGTCGAGATCGCGGCGGTGTTGAAGGCGGCGCGCGAATCGACCGACGGCAAGATCGTCGCCGTGGTGCAGCCGCATCGCTACACCCGCCTGCAATCGCTGTTCGAGGAATTCTGCACCTGCTTCAACGATGCCGACGCGGTCGTGGTCGCCGACGTCTATCCGGCGGGCGAGGCGCCGATCCCGGGCATCGACCGCGACCATTTCGTGCTGGGTTTGCGCGCGCACGGTCATCGCGAAGTGATCCCGCTGCCGAACGCGGGCGAACTCGCCAAGGTGGTTCATGGCCTTGCCGGCCGCGGCGATCTCGTGGTCTGCCTCGGCGCCGGCAACATCACGCAATGGGCCTACGCGCTGCCGGGCGAATTGAAGGCGCTGGGCTAGCCGTGGCTTTTCCCGACATCACGCCCGACCTCAAAGCCGCGATGCCGCAATTGCGCGGGCGGCTGCTGGCGAACCAGCAGCTTTCGGAGTTGACCTGGTTTCGCGTCGGCGGTCCGGCGCAGGTGCTGTTCACGCCGGCGGATGAGGGCGACCTCGCTTACTTCCTGAAGCATCTGCCGAAGGAGTTGGCGGTCTACGTCGTCGGCGTCGGCTCCAACCTGATCGTGCGCGACGGCGGCATCGCAGGCGTCGTGATCCGGCTGTCGCCGCGCGCGTTCGGCGAGACCAGCGCCGAGGGCGACACCGTCAGTGCAGGCACGGCCGCGCTCGACAAGCGGGTGGCGGAAACTGCGGCGGCCGCCGGTATCGGCGGCATGGAATTCTTCTTCGGCATTCCCGGCACCATCGGCGGCGCGCTGCGCATGAACGCCGGCGCCAACGGAAGCGAGACCAAGGACGTCCTGATCGAGGCGGTCGGCATCGGCCGCGACGGCGCCCGGCACGTCTTCGGCAATGCCGACATGAAATTCGTCTATCGCAACAGCGGCGTCGATCCCTCGATCATCTTTGCTTCCGCGCGATTTCGCGGAGCCATCACCGATCCCGAGATCATTCGCGCGCGGATGAACGAGGTGCAGACCCATCGCGAAACCGCGCAGCCGATCCGTGAAAAGACCGGCGGTTCGACCTTCAAGAATCCGCCCGGCCATAGCGCATGGAAACTGGTCGATGCCGCCGGCTGCCGCGGCATGCGCGTCGGCGGTGCGCAGGTTTCGGAAATGCACTGCAATTTCCTCATCAACACTGGCAACGCCACCGGGCATGATATTGAAACACTGGGCGAAACCGTACGTGAACGGGTTAAAGCTAATTCCGGAATCGAGTTACATTGGGAAATCAAGCGGATCGGGAATTTCAAATGACTGTCATTCCGGGGCGATGCGCAGCATCGAACCCGGAATCTCGAGATTCCGGGTCTGGTGCTAGCGCACCATCCCGGAATGACGACAGAACCTAATCAGCGGAAAGACACGATGCGGACGACCATTCTCTTCGGCGGCACCAACAAGGAGCGTCTGGTCTCGGTGGCGAGCGCGCAGGCGCTGCACCGGGCGTTGCCGGAGGCCGACCTCTGGTTCTGGCACGCGGCCGACACCGTGCATGAGGTGAAATCCGAGACCCTGCTCAATCACAAGCGACCGTTCGAGGACGCGTTCGAGCCCGGCCATCGCGGCGTCGGATTCGAAGCTGCGCTCGACCAGGCCAAAGCCGAAGGTCGCCTGCTGGTGCTCGGCCTGCATGGCGGCAGGGCGGAGAATGGCGAGCTGCAGGCGGCGTGCGAAATGCGCGGCATTCCGTTCACGGGATCCGGTTCGGCGTCCTCGAATCTCGCCTTCGACAAGACCGCGGCCAAGCGCTTTGCGGCGATTGCCGGCGTCATGGCGCCGGAGGGCATCGCGCTGGAAGATATCGACGCGGCGTTTGCCGAATACGGCAGACTGATTGCGAAACCGGCGCGGGACGGATCGAGCTACGGCCTGATTTTCGTCAACGCCAGGCAGGATCTTGTTGCCGTCCGCAATGCGGCGAAAACCGAAGAGTATCTGATCGAGCCGTTCGTCTCCGGTGTGGAAGCCACCTGCGGCGTGCTGGAGCGCTCGGACGGCACTATCCTGTCGCTGCCGCCGGTCGAGATCATTCCGGGGGAGGGCGCGTTCGACTACACCGCCAAATACCTGCTGAAGTCGACCCAGGAGATCTGCCCGGGACGATTTCCCCCCGACGTCAGCGCCGCGATCATGGAGCAGGCGCTGCGGGCGCACCGGGCACTGTCCTGCAGCGGCTATTCCCGCACCGACTTCATCATCTCGGCCAAGGGGCCGGTCTATCTGGAAACCAATACCCTGCCGGGTCTGACGGCGGCCTCGCTCTATCCCAAGGCGCTGAAGGCGCAGGGGATCGAATTCGCGGATTTCCTGCGCGACCAGATCGTTCTGGCCGAAAAGCGCAGCCGGGAGCGGATTTGACCACGGCGCCAAGGCCTTAACAGGACCTTGGGCCGGGAACCGGCCCGGCCATGAGAATTATTACTAAAATCCTAACCAATGTCCGGCAAACTACTCAGAAGACGGACCAAAACGCGCGTCCATCGCCCCCAATTTACCCTTTGTTTACCAGGAAGTCCGAAGGTTAACGCTGGCGGCGCATGTGGCGCTTGGCTGCCGGGGCGTTCGCTGTTCCGACTTTAAGGTCAGCACTTGAGCCCGGCATCACCGAGAGTCATCTGCGCCAGAACTCGCAAAAATGCTTGCGGGAACAACACTTGACGAGCTCGTGCAATGGATGGTGCAGGACGCCTCGCTCGATCGCTGAGATCGCTGGGGCCCCAAGCTGACCTGAAAGCCGCCGCCATCGGAGCGGTGGTGTTGCTGCGCGAGCGGTTGGGCCTTCGTGCCCGGACCCGACCCACGATCGATCGCACGCCGCCAAACCGGCTCATCCTGTGGCTGGAGCGCACCCTTCCGAACCGCACCGGCGTCGCCCTGACCGTACTGATGCTGCTCGGCAGCGCCGGCCTCGGGATCGTCAAGGGCGGCCATCTCGACGCACTGACGGCCACGCTCAGCGATACCCGCAATGCGCTGGCCAATTGGGCCGGGTTCCGCATCACCGCGGTTGCCATCAACGGCCGCAAGCAATTGAGCCAGGACGAGGTGCTCGCGATCGGCGGCGTCAACGGCCGTTCCTCGCTGCTGTTCCTCGATGCCACCACCGTGCGCGACAAGCTCAAGGCCAATCCGTGGATCGCCGACGCTACCATCCTGAAGCTCTATCCCGGCCAGCTCCAGATCGACATCGTCGAGCGGTCGGCGTTCGCGCTGTGGCAGCAGGACGGCCGCCTGTCCGTGATCTCCGAGGACGGCGCGGTGCTGGAACCGTTCGTGGCGCGCCGCTTCGTCTCGCTGCCGCTGGTGGTGGGCAAGGGCGCCGACGGCAAGGCGCGTGATTTCCTCGCGCTGCTGGACCGTTACCCGCAGGTCCGTTCGGTGACCAAGGCCGCGATCTTCGTCGGCGAACGGCGCTGGAATTTGCGGCTGAAAGACGGGCTCGACATTCGCCTGCCGGAAAACGACGTCGGCAACGCGCTGGCCGTCCTGAGCAAGCTCGACAAGGACGACAAACTGTTCTCGCGCGACATCACAGCCGTCGACATGCGCCTGCCTGATAGATTGACGGTGCAGCTGTCGGAAGACGCTGCCAAGGCCCGCGACGAACTGTTCAAGGACAAGAAGACCAAGAAAAAGGCCGGTGACGCATGACCGGCCTCGATCGCAACCAGACCCCGAAGACGCGGCCGATGGACCAGAAGCGCACCGCGCTGGTGGCCTCGCTCGATATCGGCACCAGCAAGATCGCCTGCATGATCGCGCGGCTGAAGCCGTGCCCGCCCAATGACGCCCTGCGCGGCCGCAGCCACGCGGTCGAACTGATCGGCTACAGCCAGATCCAGTCGCGCGGCGTCAAGTCGGGCTCGGTGGTCGATCTCGCCGAATGCGAGCAGGCGGTGCGCCAGGCGGTATCGATGGCCGAACGCATGGCCAAGGTTCGCGTCGAGTCGGTGTTGCTGTCGGTTTCCGGCGGCCGACTGCAGGGCCAGCTGGTCGAGGCCGCCGCCGACATCAAGGGTGGCTCGGTCACCTCCGACGACGTCACCCGCGTCACCTCGACCGGGATGCGCCATGCCACCGGCGAGGGCCGCACCGTGCTGCACGCGCTGCCGGTCGGCTATACGCTCGACGGCGTCAAGGGCATCCGCGACCCCAAAGGCATGGTGGCGCGGCAGTTCGGCATCGACATGCAGGTGGTGACGGCGGACGCCACCGTCGCCCGCAACCTGATGCTGGTGGTCGAACGCTGCCACCTCAACGTCGAGGCCATGGCGGCGAGTCCTTATGTCGCGGGCCTTTCGGTCCTGACCGACGACGAGGCCGATTTGGGCGCCGCCGTGGTTGAAATGGGCGCCGGATCGACCACGATCGCGACCTTTTCGGGGGGCCGCTTCGTCCACGCCTCGGGTTTTGCGGTCGGCGGGCAGCACATCACGATGGATCTTGCACGCGGCGTGGGCGCATGCATTGCGGATGCCGAGCGAATCAAGACGTTATACGGCACAGTGCTGACCGGCGGGTCGGACGCGCGCGAGTTGATGTCCGTACCGACGTCAGGCGACGAACGTGACGCGCCGCAGATTGTTTCGCGCGCCACGATCGCAAACATCGTCCGGCATCGCGCCGAGGAGATTTTTGAAATGGTTCGGGACCGGCTCGCGGATTCTCCCTTTGCGGCAGAGCCGAGGGCGCGGGTTGTCTTGAGCGGCGGCGCGTCCCAGCTCACCGGCACCGTCGAGCTCGCCACCCGTATTCTCAACCGGCCGGTCCGGATCGGCCGTCCGCTCGGCTTCGGCCGGCTGCCCAACGAGGCCAAGAGCGCCTCGTTCGCGGTGCCTGCGGGCCTGCTGGTTTATCCGCAATACGCTCATCTTGAGCATGTCGAACCGCGGCATACGCGGCAGGTCAGGACAGGGACTGACGGCTATTTCGGAAAGGTCGGACGATGGCTTCGCGAGGGCTTCTGATGACCGATCCTGTGACCAAACGACTTTCACCAACTCCCGCGGCCGCCGGCCGGGGCGAACCAACGCGCGCGTCGTAATCGAGAGGCAACCATGGCACTCAATCTGACCCCCCCTGACATCAGCGAGCTGAAACCGCGGATCACCGTCTTCGGCGTCGGTGGCGCAGGCGGCAATGCCGTCAACAACATGATCACTGCCGGGTTGCAGGGCGTCGATTTCGTCGTCGCCAATACCGACGCGCAGGCGCTGACCATGTCGAAGGCCCAGCGCATCGTGCAGATGGGCACGCAGGTCACGCAAGGCCTCGGCGCCGGATCGCAGCCCGATGTCGGTGCGGCCGCGGCCCAGGAGGTCATCGATGAACTCCGCGACCATCTCACCGGCGCCAACATGGTGTTCGTCACCGCCGGCATGGGCGGCGGCACCGGCACCGGCGCGGCCCCCGTCATCGCCAAGACCGCGCGCGACATGGGCATCCTCACCGTCGGCGTGGTGACCAAACCGTTCCACTTCGAAGGCCAGCGCCGCATGCGCACCGCCGAGGCCGGCATTGCCGAACTGCACAAGGTGGTCGACACGCTCTTGATCATCCCGAACCAGAACCTGTTCCGGGTCGCCAACGAAAAGACCACTTTCGCCGACGCCTTCGCGATGGCCGACCAGGTGCTCTATTCGGGCGTCGCCTGCATCACCGACCTGATGGTCAAGGAAGGCCTGATCAACCTCGACTTCGCCGACGTGAGGGCGGTGATGAGGGAGATGGGCAAGGCGATGATGGGCACCGGCGAAGCCACCGGCGAGAAGCGCGCGCTGACCGCGGCGGAAGCCGCGATCGCCAACCCGCTGATCGACGATAGCTCGATGAAGGGTGCGCGTGGCCTCTTGATCTCGATCACCGGCGGCAAGGACCTGACCCTGTTCGAAGTCGACGAAGCCGCGACGCGGATTCGCGAGGAAGTCGACCAGGACGCCAACATCATCGTCGGCGCCACCTTCGACGAATCGCTCGACGGCATCATCCGCGTCTCGGTCGTCGCCACCGGCATCGAACAGGCGCTGATCGCCCGCAACGCGACGCCGGCCGCGCCGGCCGTCGCCACCGCAGTGACCTCGGCCCCCGATAGCCGCCTGGCCGAACTGACCGCGCGGCTGCGCGCCGACAATGCCCGGATGGCCGAACGTGCCCAGAAGCTCGAACCCGCGGCTCAGGTCGCAGCTCCCGCACCGGTCCAGCAGCGCCAGTCCAGCAATGTCGAGCGCGCCGCATTGGCCGCCATTGCCGCCGCCGTCGCAGCCCCCGAAGCGCCGCAGCAGGCGCCGCTGCAGTCCGCGTCCTATGGCGACGTCACGGTTCGCCCGATCGCCCAGAAGCCGACCCTGTTCCCGGACCATCACGACGCGCCCCGCGCCGAGACCGAGGAGCCGGTGATGCCTGATACCTTCATCCCGCAGGCGGCCGAACGTGCGCCGGTCCGCACCCCCAGGATGCCGAAGTTCGAGGACCTTCCGATGCCGGCGCAGGCCGAAATCCGGCAGGCCCGCGGCGACGCCGAGGAAGACCATCCCCAGAAGACCCGGCTGTCGCTGCTGCAGCGGCTGGCCAATGTCGGCCTCGGCCGCCGTGACGAAGAGACCGAGCCGCCGATCGCGGCCCGCGCCTCCGGTCCTTCGATGTCGCCGTTGCCGCCGCTCCCCGAGCGCAAGCCGCAGCGCACCGTCTCCCAGCAGATGGGGAACGAGCCGGTATC
This sequence comes from Bradyrhizobium ottawaense, assembly GCF_900099825.1. NCBI lineage: Bacteria > Pseudomonadati > Pseudomonadota > Alphaproteobacteria > Hyphomicrobiales > Nitrobacteraceae > Bradyrhizobium > Bradyrhizobium ottawaense. The sequence continues at coordinate 5,552,107 of NZ_LT629693.1, forward strand.
CGAGTATGCGCGACGTCCCGCACCGCAAGGTTTGGACACCCACGGCCGCCCGGCACCTGTTGCACCGGCGCCACAGGGCGACGACCATCTTGATATCCCGGCCTTCCTGCGCCGGCAGGCCAACTGAAGATTGTTACAATTCTGACGACCCGAAAGGCCCCGGCTGATCCAGCCGGGGCCTTTTTCTTGGGTGTCGCGACGAGGCGTGGCTGGGTAGCCAACCACCTGATTTTAAATCATTAATTATGTATTCCTGATCAGATGGGGCAGCCAGAATGGTGTCCAACCGGTTCGGAATTTGTCTAAGCCTTGGCGCGAATGCGGCAGAGATAGGGTAACAATCGGTAAAAAAGCGTGAGTTGGCGCGCTTTCAGGCTGTGACTATGGTCTGCCGTGACTTGGGGATGCCTAAACTTCGAATCAGCGTGCAAGCGTGGTTCCAGTCTTGGGTTAAGTCGGGTAGTGGGCAGTTATCGTATGAAATTCAGCCGTCAAACCACGCTTCGGTCGCAAGCCACCGTGACTGGCGTCGGCGTACATTCCGGTCTGGCTGTTAATCTCACCATTGGACCTGCACCCATCGATGCAGGTTTTATTTTTGTCCGCACCGGTCTTGAAGATGCCGACCGCGAAGTTCCGGCGGTCGCGGGATCCGTGATCGCCACCGACCTCGCGACCGTTCTCGGCGATAGCGACGGTCCGCTGGTTTCCACCGCCGAACATGTGCTCGCGGCCTTGCGCGGCATGGGCGTCGACAACGCCATCATCGAAGTCGATGGTCCCGAAGTTCCGATCATGGACGGCAGTGCGGCCGCTTTCGTCGCCGCCATCGATCAAGCCGGCATCGTCACCCAGTCCGCAACCCGCCGTTTCATCCAGGTGCTGAAGCCGGTGCAGGTTGTGATCGGCGACAGTTTTGGCGAGTTGCGCCCCCATGCCAGCGGGTTCCGCGCCGAGGTCGAAATCAACTTCGCCAATCCCGCGATCGGCCACCAGAATTTTGCGTTCGATCTCTGTCCCGAAAGCTTCCGCCGCGATGTTTCGCGCGCCCGCACCTTCGGCTTCATGAACGAAGTGGCGCGGCTCTGGAACGCCGGTTTCGCGCGCGGCGCGTCCTTTGAGAATACGGTGGTGTTCGACGAAGCCCGGCTGCACAACGCCGAAGGCCTGCGCTACGCCGACGAATGCGTCCGTCACAAGGTGCTCGACGTGATCGGCGATCTCGCGCTGGCCGGTCTGCCGCTGCAAGGCGTCTATCGCTCGGTGCGTGGCGGCCACAAGCTCAATCACGCCGTGCTGACGGCCCTGCTGGCCGATCACAGTGCCTGGCGAGTGGTCGAAGCCGAACCGGCGCGCCGTTCCCGCAGTCATGCCGAGGCAGGTGCCGGCATGGTGGGCGGCATGATCGCCCCGGCCTACGGCCCGGACGTGTCCTGACTTTCGACTTCGAAATGTCCTGACTTGCGCCTTCGCAATGTCCTGACTTTCGACTTCGAAATGTCCCGACTTGCGCCTTCGCAATGTCCTGACTTTCGGCTTGGAAATGTCCTGACTTTCGATTCTCTGATTCCCTGACTTTCGGCTTCGTGAGGGGCGCCCGCGCGCCCGATCCGGTATGCTCCACCGGACGCATCGACAGGAGCCCCGCCATGCTCGCCTCGATCATTTTCAATGTCGTCATTATCGCCGTCATGGTTTGGTGCGGGCGTTTCAGCGCCAAATACGCGGAGCGACGCGGGCGCGCCCGGCGCCCCTGGTTCCTGCTGGGCGCGCTGTTCTTTCCGATTCCATCGATTGTGCTGGCGCTTTTGCCGCCCCGCGGCGCCCTGTGACGATCTGACGTGGCTGGCGCGTTTTCCGTAGTAACCACAATTGGTAACGATGCGGTCCTGCCGCCTTAATCCGGGCGAATTGGCCCCGTATTCGGTTGGTTAACGATTGTTTTTCGGCTACACAGGCCTTGCGGTTGCGCCATCTCGCGCCGCGAGGCCTTTGAAGAGTTGGGCTTGGGGAATAGGCGTCCATGACCGCGGTTCATGGACGGGCGGGCGGATAGCCGCCGCATCACCATCGACCGCAACAAATGCGACCGCACCAGAGGCGTCAGGTCTTAACTTCATGTCGGCACAGCGTATGACGCTCGAACCACGCAAATCATCCGGCTATTTTGGCTTCGACGGGTCCTTGGCCCGCTCGTTGCGGCTGGCGGCGGGATTGATCGCGCTGGCCATCCCCTTGAGCGGATGCGGCACCGGCGCGCTGTGGGACAAGTTCACCGCCAAGGACGACACCTTCGTCGAGGAACCCGCGGACAAGCTCTACAATGAGGGCTTGTTCCTGATGAACCAGCGCAAGGATAACAAGGCGGCGTCGAAGAAATTCGAGGAAGTCGATCGTCAGCATCCTTATTCCGACTGGGCGCGCAAATCGCTGCTGATGTCGGCCTATGCGTTCTACAATTCCGGCGACTATGACAATTGCATCGGCGCCGCGACCCGTTACGTCACGCTGCATCCCGGCAGCCCCGATTCGGCTTACGCGCAGTATCTGATCGCGGCGTCGCATTACGACCAGATTCCGGATGTTTCCCGCGACCAGGGCCGCACCGAGAAGGCGATCGCGGCGCTGGAAGAGGTGATTCGCAAGTATCCGACCTCGGAATACGCCACCTCCGCCAAGGCCAAGCTGGAAGGCGCGCGCGACCAGCTCGCCGGCAAGGAAATGGACGTCGGCCGCTACTACCTCGAAAAGCACGACTATCCCGCTGCCATCAACCGTTTCAAGACCGTGGTCACCCGCTATCAGACCACGCGGCATGTCGAGGAGGCGCTGGCCCGGCTCACCGAGGCCTATATGGCGATCGGCATCGTCGGCGAGGCGCAGACCGCCGCCGCGGTACTTGGGCACAATTTTCCTGACAGCCGCTGGTACAAGGACGCCTATAATCTTGTAAAGTCCGGTGGTCTCGAGCCGAGCGAGAATCAGGGTTCCTACATTTCCAGGGCCTTCAAGAAGATAGGTCTCGGCTAGGAATTTACTTGGCATGCTGGCCCGTCTGTCGATCCGTGACATCGTCCTGATCGAACGGCTCGATATAGAGTTTTCCCGTGGCCTCGCGGTGCTGACCGGCGAAACCGGCGCGGGCAAATCCATCCTGCTCGATGCGTTCGCGCTGGCGCTCGGCGGCCGCGGCGATCAGGGTTTGGTTCGCCATGGCGCGGAGCAGGGCCAGGTCACCGCGACCTTCGATGTGCCCAAGGACCATCCGGCGGCAAAGATTCTTTCCGAGAACGGCCTCGACGATACCGGTGAAATGATTCTGCGCCGCGTCCAGCTTGCCGACGGCCGCACCCGCGCCTTCATCAACGACCAGTCGATCTCTGTGCAGACCCTGAAGGCGGTCGGCGCGGCGCTGGTCGAGATCCACGGCCAGCATGACGAGCGCGCGCTGGTCGATGCCTCGACGCACCGCCAGTTGCTCGACGCCTTCGCAGGCCTCGAGAAGGAGGTCAGCGCCCTGGAGACGCTCTGGGAGGCGCGGCGCTCCGCCAACACGGTGCTTGAGGCGCATCGCGCCAGCATGGAGCGCGCGGCGCGCGAGGCGGATTACCTGCGCCACGCCTCGGACGAGTTGAAGGCGCTGCGGCCAAAGGACGGCGAGGAGAGCGCGCTGGCCGAACGCCGCACCACGATGATGCAGGGCGAGAAGATCGCCAGCGATTTGCGCGAGGCGCAAGAGGCGGTCGGCGGCAATCATTCGCCGGTGCCGGCGCTGGCCGCCGCGGTTCGCCGGCTCGAACGCCGCGCCGGCAATCTGCCGCATCTGGTCGAACCGGCGGTGAAGGCGATCGATATCGCCATCAATGCGCTGGAAGAGGCCGAACAGCACCTCAACGCCGCTTTGGCCGCCGCCGATTTCGATCCGGCGGAACTGGAACGCATCGAGGAGCGGCTGTTCGCGCTGCGCGCGGCCTCGCGCAAATATTCGACGCCGGTCGATGGCCTCGCAGCGCTGGCTGCGAAATACGCTGCCGACGTGGCGCTGATCGATGCCGGCGCCGGCCAGTTGAAGAAACTGGAAGCGGCGGCGGCCGAGGCCGACAAGCTCTACGGTGCCGCGGCTGCCAAGCTCTCCGCGGCGCGGACCAAATCCGCCGAAAAACTCAACAAGGCCGTCAACGCCGAGCTGGCGCCGCTGAAACTCGAACGCGCCAAATTCATGACGCAGGTCGAGAGCGACGCCAACGCGCCGGGGCCGCAGGGCATCGATCGCGTCGAGTTCTGGGTGCAGACCAATCCCGGCACCAAGCCGGGCCCGATGATGAAAGTCGCGTCCGGTGGCGAACTGTCGCGATTCCTGCTGGCGCTCAAGGTGGTGCTGTCCGATCGGGGTTCGGCGCCCACGCTGGTGTTCGACGAAATCGATACCGGCGTCGGCGGCGCGGTGGCGGATGCCATCGGCGCCCGGCTGGCGCGGCTGGCCGGCAAGGTTCAGGTGATGGCGGTGACGCACGCGCCGCAGGTCGCGGCCCGCGCCAGCCAGCATCTACTGATTTCCAAGGACGCGCTCGACAAGGGAAAGCGCGTCGCCACCCGCGTCAATGCGCTCGCTGCCGACCTCCGCCGCGAGGAAATCGCCCGCATGCTGGCCGGCGCCGAGATCACCGCCGAGGCAAGGGCCGCGGCGGACCGGCTGCTGAAGGCCGCGACGGCGTAACTCTCTCAACGTCATTCCGGGGCGATGCGCAGCATCGAACCCGGAATCTCGAGATCCCGGGTTCGTGCTTCGCACGCCCCGGAATGACAGCCTTAGTTATGGACGGACTCATTGGCAGATCGACTCGTACAAATCATCCCACGCCGGATTCTGCGCCTCGATCAACTGGACCTTCCACGCCCGCTTCCATTTCTTTAGTTCTTTTTCGCGGGAAATTGCGGAAACCGGATCGTCGTAGATTTCGAACCAAACCAGCCGTGTGATATTGTACCTGGATGAGAAGCCGGGGACGGCCTTGGTGCGGTGCTCGTAAATCCGGCGCACAAGGTCGTTCGTTACGCCGATATAGGTCGCTCCGTCCTTTCGGCTCGCCAGGATGTAGACATAGTAGGACATGACTTTTATCGTCGGATTTTCAAACGGTGTCATTCCGGGATGGTCCGAAGGACCAGACCCGGAATCTCGAGATTCCGGGTTCGTGCTTCGCACGCCCCGGAATGACAATTCATAGTTGCATGATGGTCAAATCCAGGAAAGCCGTTCTTCCCGACGTCGCCAAGCTCACCAAGCCGCAGGCCAAGGTGGAGCACATGCGGCTGGCGCTCGAGATCGAGGCGCACAACGAACGCTATTACCAGAAGGACGCGCCGACCGTATCGGATGCGGCCTACGACGCGTTGCGTCAGCGGCTGGAAGCGATCGAGGTGAAATTTCCCGATCTCGTTAGCAAGGATTCGCCGACACAGAAGGTCGGCGCCGCGCCGGCGCGCGGTTTCGCCAAGGTGCAGCATGTCGTTCCCATGCTGTCGCTCGGCAATGCTTTCAGCGACGAGGATGTCACCGAGTTCGTCGAGCGCATCCGGCGTTTCCTCAAGCTCGACGCCGACGAGATGCCTGCGATCACCGCCGAACCCAAGATCGACGGGTTGTCGCTGTCGCTGCGCTACGAGAACGGCGAGCTGGTGCGCGCGGCAACCCGCGGCGACGGGTTTACCGGCGAGGATGTCACCGCCAATGTCCGCACCATCAAGGATATTCCGCACGCGCTGAAGGGCCGTAACATTCCGGCCGCCTGCGAGATGCGCGGCGAAGTCTACATGCTCAAGAAGGATTTTCTTGAGCTGAACTGGAGGCAGGCCGAAGCCGACGAGACGGTGTTCGCCAATCCGCGCAATTCGGCGGCGGGCTCGCTGCGCCAGAAGGACGTCTCGATCACAGCATCCAGGCCGCTGAAGTTCTTTGCCTATACCTGGGGCGAGATGAGCGAGCGGCCGGCCGATACCCAGCACGGCATGCTGGAGTGGATGGACAAAGCAGGCTTTGCCGTCAATCCGCGCACCAAACTGTGCAAGAGCATCGACGATGTCTTGAAGTTCTACCGCAAGATCGGCGACGACCGCGCCTCGCTCGGCTACGATATCGACGGCGTGGTCTACAAGGTCGACCGTCTCGACTGGCAGGACCGCCTCGGCTTCGTGTCGCGCAGCCCGCGCTGGGCGATCGCGCACAAGTTCGCGGCGGAGCAGGCGACGACCGTCCTCAACGGCATCGACATCCAGGTCGGCCGCACCGGCGCGCTGACGCCGGTGGCGCGGCTTGCGCCGGTCACGGTCGGCGGTGTCGTGGTGCAGAACGCCACGCTGCACAATGAGGATTACATCAAGGGGATCGGCAACGACGGTGGCCCGATCCGCGATGGCGTCGATATTCGCGTCGGCGACACCGTGGTGGTGCAACGCGCCGGCGACGTGATTCCGCAGATCGCCAACGTGGTGCTGGACAAGCGGCCGGCCAACGCGAAGCCGTACAAGTTTCCCGAGGTCTGCCCGGTGTGCGGCAGTCATGCCGTCCGCGAGGAGGATGAGGCGGTGCGCCGCTGCACCGGCGCGATGATCTGCCCGGCGCAGGCGACGGAGCGGCTGAAGCATTTCGTCTCCCGGCTGGCGTTCGATATCGACGGCCTCGGCGACAAGCAGATTCAGGAATTCTACGAGGATGGCCTGGTGATGTCGCCGGTCGATATCTTCACGCTGCAAAAGCGCGATGCGCGTTCTTCCAGCAAGCTGATGCAGCGCGAGGGTTATGGCGAGACCTCGGTGCGTAATCTCTTTGCGGCGATCGACGCCCGTCGCAGCATCGAGCTGCACCGGCTGATCTTCGCGCTCGGCATCCGCCACGTCGGCGAGGGCAACGCCAAACTGCTGGCGCGGCATTACGGCACCATCGAGAATTTCCGCGACGCGATGCTGGCCGCCGCCAAGGGAGCTGAGGCCGAGGAAAACGAGACCGAGGCCTATCAGGATCTCAACAATATCGGCGGCATCGGCGAGATCGTCGCCGATGCGGTGGTCGAATTCTTCGCCGAGCCGCGCAACGTCAAGGCGCTGGGCGAACTCCTGCGCGAGATCGAGGTGAAGCCGGCCGAGCAGCCGAAGAAGAGCTCGCCGGTGTCGGACAAAACCGTGGTGTTCACGGGCTCGCTGACCAAGTTCACCCGCGACGAAGCCAAGGCGGTGGCCGAGCGCCTCGGCGCCAAGGTCGCAGGCTCGGTGTCGAAGAAAACCGACTATGTCGTCGCCGGCGAGGACGCCGGCTCCAAGCTCGCCAAGGCGCGCGAGCTCGGCGTGGCGGTGCTGACCGAAGACGACTGGCTGCAGCTGATCGGGGAGTAGCCGTTTACTTTCGTCATTGCGAGCGAAGCGACTTGTTCGCCGAAGCTCAACGAGCGAAGGCGGAAGCAATCCATCGCACGGCGTAAAGAAAGAATGGATTGCTTCGTCGCTGCGCTTCTCGCAATGACGACTAATTCAGCTTCCTCGGCCCGTCACTGACCAGTCTCAGGTCGATCCTGCCGATCAGCTCCGAACGATGAGCCTCGGCGGCGTTGATGGCGGCTGTGGTCTGTTGCAAGGTGCTAGTGTTCGATCCGAGCGACACGATACCGCCCAGCACCGCAGCGATCGATCCGAGGGCAGCGGTGGCGCCGGACCCGAACAGGCCGAGCATCATCACCAGCAGCAAGAGGGCGCCGGCAGCGATCGCTGTCTTCGACACCATGATGATCTTCCGGCAGCGTTCGGCGCGCTCGGCAAGCGCCTCGAGCCGTGCTTCAAGCTGTGAAATCTCGTCGGTCGGGTCGTCTTCTTCAGCCATCATGTCCAGGATTGAGCCCCATTACACGTCATTCCGCGGCAAGCTCCAACGGCGCTTCGCGCGGCATGACGATCGCGTTGTCCTGCCAGATGAAAATGATTTTGCAAATGATTCAATGGGCATTCCCGCTCCCTATGATGCCGCTGTAAGCCGATTGCGTCCGGGCGCGATCCGTCAGATCTCCAGGATTGCGCCGACACATTGTCGCTGCAATAAAATGGGTATAAGATCTCAGTCACTCGGCTTTTTCGGATACCGGCCTTTCGTTCGCTCCTTGGTTGCATCGCAAAAAGGACCACAACATGCCGATTACGACGCTGAAGGTTCTCTCGACTATCCTGCAATTGCATGGACCGGGCGCAACAATCCAGAGCGATCACCAGGGCATCGACGCGTTGCTGAGTGATCTGCGCGGGCAAAATGCTGCAGAGCCGACCCAGGTCTATTTTCGGCGCGGCGGTTTCCTTCGAGGCGGAGGCTACGGCGGCGGCTTTCGCAGAGCGGGATACGGCGGTGGTGGCGGGTTCCGCAGGGGCGGCTTTATCCGTTACTAGGTCTGCTTCGTAGTGGTGTCCCCACCCGGTATCGGCATGTCGGCTGACGCTCAAGATGCTTTGCCAGATGCTTTGGGCTTCCAGGAGCAGCCAATCTCGCAGCTGTTGGTCAAGGTTGCTTCGAGATGCAACATCGACTGCTCTTATTGCTACTGGTTCCGCGACGCGTCGGTTTATGACAAGCCGAAGCTGATGAGTTCTGAGGTGCTGCTTCAGTTGTTGCAGCGCATCGAAGAGCACGTCGCCAGGCATTCCCTGATCGATTTTCCCATCATTCTGCATGGCGGCGAGCCCCTGCTGTGGGGAATCGATAATTTTCACCGCATTGCGGCGGCGTGCGAAGGCATAACGTCACGAACGGGCTGCGACATACCCATCGCGGTGACCACCAATGGCGTGTTGATCGACGATGAGTGGCTGAACTGTTTTGAGGCTCGCAACATCCAGGTCGCGATCAGCCTGGACGGTCCGGAACATATTCACGACCTGCACCGGAAAACGTTTCAAGGCACCGGCACCCACGCCGCGGCAGAGCGAGCCGCCCGGATGCTGGCGTCACGCGACATCGCCATGAGCGCGCTGGCCGTCTGCAATCCCGCTTACCCGCCAAAGGAATACGTCGAATTTTTCGCGAGTTGCGGAATTGCCAACTACGACATCATGATCCCTGATGCGACGGTGGATGAGACCCCCGCATCCGTTGGTTCGTTCTACAAGGGGCTGTTCGATCTGTGGCTGGAGGCCAACCGCAGCAAGCCCACGGTGAATATCCGGATCATTGCCGACATGATCACCGCCATGCTCGGCAACAATTCGCCGACCGAGGGCGTCGGCTACAAACCCATCGAACTCTGCACGGTCATGACTGACGGTTCGGTCGAGGCGCATGATGTGCTGCGGATTGCCGGCGACGGATTCACGACCACGAAGTTCAACATTTTCGAGCATGCGATCGACGACGTCAGGAACGAGCCCCGCTGGAAAGCCGCGCGTGATGCTTCCATCCAGCTTTCCGGGAAATGTCAGCAGTGCAAGTTCATGAACGCCTGCGGCGGCGGCTATCTTCCGCATCGCTTCTCCAGGAAGAACGGATATGACAATCCGTCAGTCTATTGCGACGACCTCTATTCGATGTTCGAGAACATGCAGTCCGTGCTTGAAAGCCACCTTTACGTCAGCAAGCCGGACGGGGAACGTCTCGGCGTGCGGGACGCGCTGGCGGGGCGCGTAGCAGGTTAATCGGGTTCCGTTACGCGTCATTGCGCGGCAAGCTCCGGCGGAGCCTCGCGCGGCACCACGATCCGGATTTTCGTGCCCGCGCCGGGCCTGGTCTCCAGCTGGATCCGGCCACCCAGACGATTGGTCACGATGTTGTGGACGATGTGCAGTCCGAGGCCGGTGCTGCCGTGGTCGCGCCGGGTCGTGAAAAACGGGTCGAACACCTGGCGCCTGACCTCCGGGCTCATGCCGCAGCCGTCGTCGGAAAACAGTACTTCGATGTTGTTCTTGCCCGACGCTTGCGCCGCAATGTGGACGGATCCGCGTTCGCCATCGGGAAAGGCATGCACCGCGGAATTGAGAACCAGGTTGGTGATCACCTGGCCGTAGGGCCCGGGATAGCTGTTCATCGCCAGATCGCCTTCGCATTCGACGTCGACCACAAGGTCTCTGCGCAGGCTGAACCGCAGTCCCTTGACGACCTGTTCGGTGACCTCGCCGAGATCGAAAGCCCTGCGGTCTGAAATGTTGCGATCGGTCGCCACCTGCTTGAACGACTGGATCAGGTCGATGGCATGATTGAGGTTGATCATGACTTGCGATGCCGCTTCCCGGTTCGCGGCGACGAATTCAGTCAGGGTCGAGCGGCGCACGTCGCCCGAGGCGACAACGGCTTCAAATCGATCGGTCTTTTCGATCAGCGTCGAGGCAACCGTCAGGCTGGTGCCGATCGGGGTGTTGATCTCGTGCGCAACACCAGCCACCAGCCGTCCCAGCGCGGCGAGCTTCTCGGTCTGCACCAGACTGTCCTGCGCGGCGCGGAGGTCGTCGAGCGATTGCGTCAGTTGCTGGGTGCGCTCCTGCACCTCGGCGAACAGCCGCGTATTCTCGATCGCGATCACCGCCTGACCGGCAAAGGTCCGCAGCAGTTCGACCTGCGTCTTCGGAAACAGCTGCGGTTCGAGCCGCATCACCGCGATCGCGCCGATCGCGACATCGTCGCGCAGCATCGGCACGACGAGGATGCTGCGATAGCCGGAAGTTCGCTGCAGGTCGCTGTATCCGCCCGAGATCAGCACATCGGGCTCGTGCACGACCCGGCGCTCGCGCAGCGCGACCGAGATCAGGTTCTTGCTGGCGAGCGGGGCAGGGTAGGCCTTCCGCACCGCCGCCACCGATTCCGGAGAGAACTTGTCGTGCGCGACCAGGTGGACCTGCTCGCCGTCGCGGCGATAGACGGCGCTCAACACGCTCTGACAGAGCCGTGCGGCGTTCTTGACGATCCGGTCGAACACCGGCTGCAAATCCGTTGGCGCGTCCGCAATCAGGGTCAGCACCTCGGCCGTCGCGGCCTGCCGCTCCCTGGCCTCCCCGAGTTCGCGGGCAAGCCGTTCAGCGTCGGCCTTCGCAGAACCGCTGATTTTTGCAGGCCGAGACACGCGCGCAGTTTTGGGCGCAACGCTGGGCTTTCGCGTCGTCGTCTTGCGGCTCCGCGATTTGTTGGGTCCGCCGGCTGCTTTCATTGCCTCCCCCGAGTCGAGCCAGGCTATGATTCGGGATATCGTAGCGGACGAACTGGCCATGGGAAATGGGTTCGCGGCCGGCATCTGGGGGCTGCACCGCCCAACCCGTAGACTGTCCGACGGGCAAATCACCCCCGGATATGGGTCCAGCCCTTCGCAAAAAAATAAATCGCTGGCGCCGTCGGGCAAATCAGTCGTTCAACTCCCGCCATCCTGTCCCACCAGAGCAACTGTGCTGAAGTAGACCGGTGATCGGCTGGCCTCAAGGCTGGCGCGAGGCGCGCCCCCGCCTTCGGCGGCTTACGGCCTTGACGCCGTCCGCTCCCCGGTCTGTTGGCTAGGCATGCGCTCGGTCGAGGACCGAGCGCGGTGAAGTGCGCTCGCTCAATTCAGTGCGTAACGGCTGGGATCCCATTTCTGCCGGCGTGCGATCATTGTGTTGAGGATGATGATCAGCTTTCGCATGCAGGCGACGAGCGCAACCTTCGGCTCCTTCCCCTTGGCAAGTAGCCGTTGATAGTAGGCCTTGAAGACAGGATTGTTCTGTGTGGCCGCGCCGAGGCACGGCATGTAGAGGGCGTTTCGGACCCAACGGCGGCCGCCCTTGATGTGGCGTTCGCCGCGGCGCTTTCCGCTATCATCGTCATAAGGGGCAACGCCTAACAACGCCGCGGCGATCTCGTCGCTCACTTGGCCAAGCTCCGGCATTCCAGCAATGAGGTTCGCTGAGCTCGTTTCGGCAAAGCCCGGCACGCTCTCGACGATCTCGGCGCGTTCGGCAAGATGAGGTGTGGCCCTGACCTGGGCCGAGATCGCGACTTCGAGCTTGGCAATTTCCTCGAGCAAGCTCTTCAAGATACGGGTCCGCGCTTTCCGAGCCTGTCCTGGTGCAGCATGCTCGTTTTGAGCTTCCAGTCGTATCTTGAGATCGACCAGATTGAGACGAGCTTTCACCAGCGCCTGCAGCTCTTCGCGCGCGGCATCGTGCACTTGGCCCGGCGCCTCGCTGAACGTCTCTGCGAACCAAGCGATCATCTCTGCATCAATCGTATCGTTCTTGGCCAGGCGTCCGGCCGACTGCGCAAAGCTGCGGACTCGCTTGGGGTCGACGATCCGTACGGCGATGCCGGCCAGACGGAGCACCTTCCCCCAATCGCGCTCATAGCCGCCGCTGGCCTCCATCACCGCCCTGTTCACCTTGTGCTTGCGAAGCCAGGCAACCAGCTTGCGATGACCCTGGGCAGTGCTCGGATACGTCTGCCGCAGCGCCAACTCGCGAATGCACGCATCGACCTTGTCCTTTGCTACATCGATGCCGACGACAACGAGACCATTTTGTGCCATCATCCACTCCCTTCCTTGCTCGGTACGGGCTCAACGGCCCTTGCAACTGTTCGGGTTGAGGAAGACACCGGAGCTGTCCCTCGCTCTCATACAGGCTCTGCCGCTTTGGGGCGTTACGGGCTCAGTTCCAGCAACGGGCGGTTCTGCTTCAACCGCCCGTTCGCACATTCTGCCAGTTTTTGCCGACACAAGGGGCGTTGGCCATCGTCGCGAACGAGGGGCGGGGAGCGGTGGACGTGAGGCAGCGACTGACGAGCGCGGCACTTGCGTACGGCGAAATCGTTTGGGTCCGACGCCCCGGTGCTGGCGTCAAGTTGGCGGAAGCGAAAGCTGAAGCTGATGATGGTGGCAAGAAAGCCGGTCACCAGGACGATCTCGTATAAGCCGTAAAGCCATTGCGCAGGGAAGGCCGGGTGTTCTCCGCTGAACCTGTATGCTCGTGTGCAGCATTCCTTGATGCACATTGCACGCGAGACCGCGGGTGCAGCGCGCATCCGGTCTTCCCTGCGCCCTCTGATTTCGAGGGCAAGGTTTTCTTGCAAAACTCCGGGCGCACCGCGCCGCGAGAATGCAGACGCTTACCCTCCCCTGGTGGGGTCCGAGACGAGCGAAGCTCGCTCGTGGGTCGACGTCGCGAACAGTGCCCGAGTGGAGAGATCACCCCACCCCGTCGAGCATTGCGCTTCGCTTCATGCTCGCCGACCCTCCCCCTCCAGGGGAGGGTGAAGCAAGGCGAGAAACGATGGCTCTACAGCATCCCCGACTCTTCCTCCTCCGCCTGCTCGATCAACGCCTCGCTGACGATCACGGTCCGTCGCGGCACGATGAAGATCATGGTCGAGGCGCAGGCGATCGAGATGACGAAGATCGCGGCCGTCAGCGGCAGCGTGGTGGTGGAGTGGCCGCCAAGATAGGCGCCGAATTGCGAGACCAGGGCGCCTACGCCCTGTTGCAGGAATCCCATGGCGCCGGAGGCGGTGCCGGCGGCTTCGGGGCGGACGCTGATGGCGCCGGCCGCGGAATTCGCCATCACGAAGGCATTGGCGACCATCACGATCATCTGGGTGCCGAACAGGATCGACGGCGCCTGGTTGATCCCGGTGACGCTCCAGACGACGTTGAGCAGGCTGCCGCCGAGCTGCAGCGCCAGTCCGAACCAGATCAGCCGTTCCAGCGCGTGGCGCGGCGCGAAACGCACGCAGAACAGATTGCCGACCAGATAGGCAAATGCCGTGGTCGCAAACCACGCGCCATATTCGGCGCTGTTGCGGCCCATCTGCGTCACCACGATGTAGGGCCCGCCGCCGGCAAAGGCGAAGATGATCTGCGACGCCAGCACCTGGCACAGCACATAGCCGATGAAGGCGCGGCTTCGGATCAGGCTGCCGACGTCGCCGCGAAAGCTGGAGCCGTCGATGCGGTTGCGGCGGGTTTCCGGCAGCATGAATGCGATCATGATCGTGATCGTCAGCGACGCCGCGGTGATCAGATAGAAGATCGCGCGCCAGCCGAACGCGGTTTCCAACAGGCCGCCGGTCAGCGGCGACAGCATCTGCGCGATCATCATGACCGCGATGACGAGGCTGATCATGGAAGAGATGCGGTCGCGGCTGTAGAGATCGCGGATGATGGCGCGGCTCACCACCATGCCGGAAGCGCCGCCGAGCGCCTGCAGGAAGCGGGCGGCGATCAGTTGTGGCAGCGTCTCGGCGAAAATGCAGGCCGCACTGGCGGCGACCATCAGGCCGATGCCGCCCAGCAGCACCGGGCGGCGGCCGAACCGGTCGGACAACGGTCCCATGATGATCTGCGAGCAGGCGATGCCGACCATAAAGAGCGACACCGTCATCTGTGCGACGGAGATGTCGCGGCCGAACGTGGTCGCCAGTACCGGCAGCGCCGGCACCAGCATGTACAGCGAGATCGGCGCCACGCCCGTCATCAGGACGAGCAGCAGCAGCATGGTCCGGGAATTCGCGGGGCCGCCTGCCTCCGTCGTAGCGCCAGGCGGCTGGCCCATCACGCCATGCATTCAGGTCTGATCCTCTGTGTGGTCAGAACTGTAGCGTTATCGCCGTGGGCGAATACGGCCGTTTCGGCATGCGGGTATGCTGATTTGGGGAGGCGAGGGACGATGTTTCGCCCTGCGCAACATATGCCGATGTCATCACCCGCGAAGGCGGGTGATCCAGTATTCCAGAGGCAGTAGTGATTCAGATCGATAGGCCGCGGCGTACTGGGTCCCCTGCCTTCGTGTTTGGTCCCGGAAGATTGGTTGGACGGAATCGGTGTAGAACGAGGCGTGGCCTTTATCAGGGAGCGCCTCGAGTCATGGAACTGAACCTGCACGCCAATGCTACGACGACGCCAAAGACGCGCGGCTACATCCAGCGCAGCAGGAAATCAGTCGTCCAATTGGCCGCGGAACTCGGGGTTAGCGAGACCACCATTCGTCGCTGGCGCGGACGAACGACGGTCGCGGACCGCTCGCATCAGCCGCGCAACCTGACGACCAGCCTGTCGGCTGTGGAAGAGAGGGCGGTTTGCGAGCTGCGGACGTCGCTGCAATTGCCGCTGGATGACATCGTCGAGGTGATGCAGCGCTGCATTAATGCCAAGCTATCCCGCAGCGCCATCCACCGCTGTCTGCAGCGAAATGGGATTAGTCGGCGTCCCAAGCCGGACAAGCCAAAGGCCGGCGTCTTCGAGACCGCCAGTGTTGGGTTCATCCATATCGACCTCAAGCATCTGCCGGCCCTGCAGCGTCGCACGAGTTATGCCTTTGTCGCCATCGATCGCGCCACTCGCTACGTCTATGTCGAGATCCACTCCAGGCGGGACAGCGAGACTGCGGCCGGCTTCCTCCAGCGCTTCCTGGCCCACTTCCCGCATGATGTTCACACCATCCTGACCGACAATGGCGCCGAGTTCACCGACCGTTTCGCCGTCGACAAGAAGAACAAGCCGCCCGGTCGGCCTTCCGGCAGTCATCCCTTTGATCGGCTCTGCAAGCAACACGGCATCGACCATCGCCTGACCAAGCCCTACCACCCGCAGACCAACGGTTTGGTCGAGCGCTTCAATCGCCGCATCGCCGAAGCCATCGGCCGCGAGGAAAAGCGCGGCAGCGCCCGCCGCACATTCGCCGACCATGCCGATCGCGACGCCTTCCTCGGCAAGTTCGTCCACGATTACAATCGAACCCGCCTCAAATGCCTTGGATACAAGGCCCCCATCCAGGCCCTCACCAATCTTCCGGGACCAAACACCTTCGCAGGGGACGACAGATCCCTAAATCACCAACAGCGCCGCCGTCGCTTCATCCAGCCACAGCTTCGTCGCGTTGTCGTCGAGATGCGGGCGCACCTCGCGGTTAACGCGGCTGTGGTAGTCGTTGAGCCATTTCAGTTCCGTCGGGCTCAACATCGCCACGTCGATCAGGCGGCGATCGATCGGCGCCAGGGTCAGCGTCTCGAAGGCGTTCACCGGCTTCTCGGCACCGACGATATCGGCGCCGACGACGAGTTCCAGGTTCTCGATCCGGATGCCGTAGGCGTCGGTCTTGTAGTAGCCGGGCTCGTTCGACAGGATCATGCCGCGCTTCAGCGGCGTGGTGCCGAGTTTCGAAATCCGCGCCGGGCCTTCGTGGACCGACAGATAGCTGCCGACGCCGTGGCCGGTGCCGTGTTCGAAATCGAGGCCGGCCTGCCAGAGATGTTGCCGCGCGAAACTGTCGAGTTGCGCGCCGGTGGTGCCGTCGGGGAAAACCGCGCGCGCAATCGCGATATGGCCGCGCAGCACGCGGGTGAAACGGTCGCGCATCTCTTCGGTCGGTTCGCCGATCGCGATGGTGCGGGTGACGTCGGTGGTGCCGTCTTCATATTGCGCGCCGGAATCGATCAGCAGCAGATCGCCGGAGACAATCCGCCGGTTGCTCTTGCGGGTGACGCGGTAATGCACGATGGCGCCGTTCGGCCCGGTACCGGCGATGGTGGGGAAAGAAACATCCTTCAGCGCGCAGGTCTGGCGGCGAAAGGTTTCCAGCGCCTCGACGGTGTCGATTTCGGTCAGCGCGCCCGAGGGCGCCTCGCGGTCGATCCAGGCGAGGAACCGCACCAGCGCCACCGCGTCGCGCTGGTGCGCGGTGCGTGTGCCCTCGATCTCGGTGAGGTTCTTCACCGCCTTCAACAGGCTGACCGGATCGTTGCCGCGCACCGGCTTGCCGCCGGCGGCCGCAATCAGGCGGCTCAGCGCATCGGCCGCGGTGGCGGTGTCGAGCGCGATGGCCGCGCCGCGTCTGGCGAGCTCCATCAGCGCCGGCGTCAGCGCCTCGGGGTCGCGGACGTCGGCGGACTGTTCGAGATGATGGCGCGACAGGTTCGACAGCTTGCGGTGATCGACGAACACGGTGGGGCGGCCTTCCTTCGGCACCAGCGCATAGGACAGGGGCAGCGGCGTATGCGAGACGTCGGCGCCGCGGATGTTGAAGGTCCAGGCCACCGCGTGACTGTCCGACAGTACCAGCGCATCGACGCCGAGCTTGTTGATCTCCAGCCGGATCCGCTTGAGCTTCTCGGCTTCGATCTCGCCGGAAAACTGCGTGCCGTGGATGGCGACCGGGCCGAGCGGCGGGGCCGGTCGCTCGGTCCAGACCTGGTCGAGCGGGTTGGTCTCCACCGCCACCAGTTCCGCGCCGGCCTTGGCGCAGGCGGCGGCGAGGCGTTCGGCTGCCGCCGAAGTGTGCAGCCAAGGGTCAAAACCGAGGCGGTCGCCGGCCGAAAGGTGCCGCCCCAGCCAGTGTTCCGGCGGCGGATCGACCAGCGGTTCGATATGCCAGGCCTTGCGGTCGACCTGTTTGGCGGCCTGCAACGTGTATCGGCCGTCGACGAATACCGCCGCCTCATGGGCGAGGGCGATGGCAAGGCCGGCCGAGCCGGTGAAGCCGGTCAGCCAGGCCAGCCGCTCTTCCGAGGGCGCTACATATTCATTCTGCTGCTGATCGGCGCGGGGAATCACGAATCCCGTCAGCTTCCGGCGCGCCAGCTCCTCGCGGAAGGCGGCCAGCCGCGCGCTCAGCGCCACGCCGCTTTCGGGCTCTTCGAATGTCTGGAAATGGGCTTCGAACATGGCCTGAACACTCTAGGGGTGGGGGGAGCGGTCCGCAATCCGATCCAGATCAACTCGATCTGGCATAATCTATGCTTGAATTTTGTGGTCCGCGTTAGATCGGACGGAACGGGTTGCGGTGCAAGCCGTTCGTCTAGGGTACAGGGGGGCTCCAGGAGTGTCTCAACTCAACGAAGAGGGGATACACGATGCCTGCTTTCACGTTTGAGAAGATTTCGCCGCCGGTCCACCGCGCTCCGATTCCGCCGATTGCGAACAAGAAGCAGCGTGGGGTCATCGTCCAGATGCTGGACCGGTTTGTCGAGGCCCGCGTCAAGCGCGGCGTGCCCGATGATAAAAGCGTGCTCGCCCGCAATCCCCACCGACCTCCCGATTAGCGGGAGGCCAATTTCATCATCTGCGAACGTGCGGGTCCGGTTCATGCCGGACCCGTTTCGTTTAGGCCCGGCGCAGTCATTTGACACGGCGCAGCAGCAGGCTGCTCCAGCCATCGATGCGCAGATGCCGCAGCGGGACCAGTCCCCGGGCACGGTACGCGGCGATGACGGCGGGCGCCTGATGCGTCAGCAGGCCCGACAGGATCACCAGCGCCGACGGCGCCAGATGCCGCGCCATCGGCGTCGCCAATTGCCGTAGCGGGTTGGCGAGGATGTTCGCCAGCACCAGGTCGAACGGACCGCGTTGCGCGAATTCGGGTGCAGCGAATCCGGTGGCGTGGATCATCTGCACGAGATGGCCGGTCCGGTTCGCCCGCGCATTCTCGCGTGCGACAACAACCGAGAGCGGGTCGATATCGCTCGCCAGAACGCCCTCCTGCAGCGCCTTGGCCGCAGCAATCGCCAGCACGCCGGTGCCGGTGCCGAGATCGAGCACGCGCCGCGGACGCCAGGCCTTCAGCACATGGTCGAGCAGCAGCAGGCAGCCCCGCGTGGTGCCGTGATGGCCGGTGCCGAACGCCAGCGCCGCCTCGATCTCGATGCCGAGCTTGTTGGGCGCGATGCGGTCGCGGTCGTGCTGGCCGTGGACGACGAAGCGGCCGGCCGGGACCGGGACCAGATCTTCCAGGGTTGCCTTGACCCAGTCCCTGGCTTCGACCGTGTCGAAAACGATGCCGCCTGCGGCCTCGGCACCGGCGGCGTTGGCCACGAGTTCGCGCACCAAAACCTGGTCGGGCGGATCGGCGAAATAGGCCGTAACGTCCCAGCGCCCCTCCGGCCGCTCGAACGCGGCGATTGCGGCTTGGCCTTCAAAAAAAATTTCAGTGAGGACGTCGACCACGCGTTTGGCGGTGGATTCGTCCCCGATCGCAAAGCCGGCGCGATGGGTGGGAGGGGTGGTGTAAGTCATTGGAAAACCGAAAAAAAGTGGAACCGAGATGGAACCGGGAGGGAACCCAAGCAGGCCGTTTGTCTCAAATTTGAGCAAATTTCATTTCGCAATATCCCGAAAAGTTACATGTGCGCCGTTATAGCAACCTTAGATTTCTGGCCGTAGTTTCACGTGCGGAACTTAGGGAACCCTCTGTTCCGAGGCACAAAAAACCGAGGTCGGAACCAGCCATGAAGTCGCTCATTTTGTCTTTCCTCAAGAACGAATCCGGTGCCACGGCCATCGAGTATGGCCTGATTGCAGCCGGCATCGCCATTGCCATCATCACCGCCGTCAAAGGCGTCGGCACCTCGCTGAGCACAACCTTTGACAGCATCAGCACCTCACTGAAATAAACGCATCATTTCGAGACATTCCAGAGACCGGACGCGGCAGCGCCCGGTCTCTTGCTGACAGCCTGTCGGCCGCTCATACAGGGGTTATTCACAGGCTTATACACCAAGGCTCCCCAGGCTCTCGCGCCGGCTTTCCCGCCCCTGCTACCGCCTTGTCCACAGCGTCTTCGAGCGCTTTTCCACACTCCATCCCCGGGATCATCCACAGCCGCCCGCGCAGTGCCGGCCGGGCCAAGACCCTATTCGATCCCTATTCGATCACCTGATCGGCGAGGACCAGCAGGCTTGGCGGAATGGTCAGCCCCAGCGCGCGGGCGGTCCTGAGGTTCACGTTCAACTCGAATTTGGTCGGGAGCTGAATCGGCAGATCACCGGGCTTCTCGCCTTTCAGGATGCGGTCGACATAGCCGGCAGCGCGGCGGAACAGGTCGCCAAGGTCCGCGCCATAGCTGAACAGGGCGCCGGCCCGGGCGATGTCGCCGTACTCGCCTATGACGGCGATGCGGCCATTCAGCCCGGCCTTGCAGATGTCATCCCCGAGCGCGGCCGTCAGGAAGTCGCGGATCACGATCATGGCGGTGCCGCCCTTGTCGGCGAGCTTGCGAAACTGCTCGGCGACCGGCGCGGTTTGCGACGGATCCAGCCCCAGTTGTACCGGTTCGATCCCCTGTTTGCGTGCGTCCTCCATGGTCCGCTCGCCCCAGGCGCGGAACATCGGGTCGGTTGCATTGTGCATCACGCCCAGGGTCTTCAGGCCAGGTAGAATCTCCTTCAGCATCTCGATGCGCTTGGCGGACATCTCTTCGCCAAAGGCCGAGAAGCCGGTCAGGCTGCCGCCGGGATGGGCGAGGCTTGAAAACAACCCGGGCTCGCTTTGCGTGGCCGGCAGCGCGACCGCGACCACGGGGATATCGGTCTTGCGAACAAGGGCGCGAGACACCGCAGGGCCCGGCGAAAGGAAGACGTCGACCGGCAGGGCCACCAATTCGGCGATCAGGGCGTGACCACGGTTGACGTCGCCGTCCGCGTTGCGAGTTTCAAGGATGATCGTGCTGCCCTCGGTGTAGCCGAGTGTTTTGAGGACTTCTCGAAACGGTAAAATGGCTCTGTCGTCTACGGCGGACGAAGCCAGCCCCACAAAGCCGACACGCGGCACGCGCCGGGTGCCCGATTCTCGTTGAGCTCGCGCTCCGAACGGCCACGCCGTTGCTGCGCCGCCAAGTATCGCTATGAAATCGCGCCTTCGCATTCGGTCCTGCTAGCTTTGAAAGACTATATCGCCTGAGATCGGATCGACGAAAGGGCGATTGCGTCATCCAAACAGCGCCCGGTGATCCCCCAAAATCACCCGCGCGGCGTTGTGGCCGGGAGCGCCGGTGACGCCGCCACCGGGATGGGCGCCGGAGCCGCAGTGGTAGAGGCCCTTCAGCGGCCCGCGATAGTCCGCATGGCCCAGCATCGGCCGCGCCGAGAACAATTGATTGAGCGTCAGCGCGCCGTGAAAGATGTCGCCGCCGAGCAGGCCGAACTGCCGCTCCAGATCGAGCGGCGACAGGATCTGGCGCCCGATCACGCTCGCCGCAAAGCCCGGCGCGTATCTGTCGACGGTAGCTATCATGAGATCGGCGACCTCCTCGCGGTGGTCGTCCCATGATTTTCCGTCCGGCAATTCCGGCGCGACATGCTGGCAGAACAGGCTCGCGACATGCTGTCCTGCGGGCGCGAGCGAGTCGTCGAGGGTCGAGGGGATCAGTACCTCGACCACGGGCTCGCGGCTCCAGCCATGGCTGCGGGCATCCTGCCAGGCGCGATCCATATAGGGGAGACTCGGTGCGAGGATGATGCCGGCGGTGAGATGATCGCCCATGCCTGATAGCGCCGAGAAGGAGGGCAGTGCGCTGAGCGCGACATTCATGCGGAACGTTCCGGAGCCGTTGCGCCAGCGTCCGATACGGTCGAGAAATTCCGGCGTCAGCGCGCCCGGCGGCATCAGCCGCGTGTACAGCAATTTCGGATTGACGCCGGATGCCACATATTTCGCGCGGATGGTTGTGCCGTTGTCGAGCACGACGCCGACCGCGCGGCCGCGCTCGACGATCACTTCGCGCACACCGGCGTCGGTTTCGATCTCGGCGCCATGGCCGCGCGCGGCACGCGCCATCGCCTGCGTGATTGCGCCCATGCCGCCGATGGCGTGGCCCCAGACGCCTTTCTTGCCGTTCACTTCGCCGAAGGCGTGGTGCAGCATCACATAGGCGGAGCCTGCGGCATACGGACTCGCATAGTTGCCGACAATGGCGTCGAAGCCGAACAGCGCCTTGACCAGATCGCTTTCAAAGCGATCGTCAAGCATCTCGCCGGCCGAGCAGGTGAACAGATCGAGCAGGTTGCGCTGGGCTTCCAGCCGCAGTGTTCGCAGAATGTTGGCGGTGCCGAGCGCGTTGACGGCCTCGCGAATGGCGCCGACGCCAAGGCCTTCGACGATGTTCGGCGGCGCGCGCAGCACGAATTGCCGCAGCACGTCGGCGATGGTCTCCAACTCGCGCGAGAACGTCTCGATACGGTCGGCATCGCGCGGGCTCAGTTTGGCGACCGACGCGCGGGTGCGGCCTTCGCCGGTCAAGAGATAGCTGCCATCGGGCGCGGGCAGGAAATTCTGGGCGCGGCGCTCGACGATCCGCAGGCCGTGATCGGCCAGTTTCAGGTCGGCGGCGATCTGCGGATTGAGCAGGCTGACGGTATAGGCCGCTACAGAATTGCGGAAGCCGGGGTGGAATTCCTCGGTGACAGCAGCGCCGCCGACCGCCTTGCGGCGCTCGACCACCTTCACGCGCAGCCCGGCCATCGCGAGATAGGCCGCACAAGTGAGGCCGTTATGCCCCGCACCGATAATGACGACGTCCGCTTCGTTCATGTTCGCTTCAAGAAGGTTTGATTAGTGTGGCGCGCGTCATTCCGGGATGGTCCGCAGGACCAGACCCGGAATCTCGATGTTCCCCGGCGGTTCGATGCTGTGCATCGCCCCGGAACGACACGTCTTATCCCGCATTGCTCGGCAAGTTGCCATATGCTCCACTCAAGGCCTCTGGCACAACCCTGCCAAAATTCCCGCCGCCGGCGCCCGCCGGGTTCTAGCCGGAGCTTTCATGACTTCTGAGCCATCTGTCGTCACGGACCAGTCGTCCGCCGCGCGAAACCGGCTGATCCTGGTGGTCTATACCGCCGCGATCTTCGTCAGTGCGCTGCTGCTGTTCTCGGTGCAACCGCTGTTTACCAAGATGGTGCTGCCACGGCTCGGCGGTTCGCCGGCGGTGTGGTCGGTGGCGATGGTGTTCTTCCAGTCGCTGCTGCTCGGCGGCTACGCCTATGCGCATTTCCTGATGCAGATCAAAAACCGCGCGATTCCGGTGGCGGTTCATCTGGTGCTGCTCGCGGTCGCGCTGCTGACACTGCCGCTGTCGATCGCAACCGGGTGGGGCGAGCCGCCGACCTCGGGTTACGCGTTCTGGCTGCTCGGCCTGTTTGCGGTCTCGATCGGGCTGCCGTTCTTTGCGCTCGCTGCCAACAACCCTCTGCTGCAGGCCTGGTTCGTTCGCACCGGTCATCCCAACGGCCCCGATCCTTATTTCCTCTACGCCTCCTCGAACATCGGCAGCTTTCTGGCGCTATTGTCCTATCCGGTGCTGCTGGAGCCGATGTTCACGCTGCGCACGCAAAACCTGATCTGGACCGGCGGCTATGGGCTGCTGATCGTCCTGATCGCGGCGTGCGGCATCCTGCTGCTGCGCTCGCCGGCCAATGCCGCCGCGTTGAACATGCCGGCCGACGACGCCAATGCGCCGGCGCCATCCTGGACGGTGCGCGCGCGCTGGATCTTCCTGGCCGCGGTGCCGTCGGGCCTCCTGATCGCCGTGACCGCGCATATCTCGACCGACGTCGCCGCCGCGCCCTTGCTGTGGGTGTTGCCGCTGTCGCTCTATCTGTTGACCTGGGTGCTGGTGTTCCAGTCACGGCCGCTGCTGCCGCACAAGTGGATGCTGCTGGCGCAGCCGCTGGCGATCGCCGGCGTGGTGATCCTGCTGGCGGTGGGCGGCGAGCAGAATCTACTGCTGACGCTGGGCGGGCATCAGCTCTGCTTCTTCGTCATCGCGATGGCCTGCCATGGCGAACTGGCGCGAACCCGGCCGGCGGCGAAATATCTCACCGGCTTCTATGTCGCGCTGTCGTTCGGCGGCATGGTCGGCGGGTTGTTTGCTGGCCTGATCGCGCCGTTCACCTTCTCCTGGGTCGCCGAATATCCGATCCTGCTGGCACTGGCGGCGTTGTGCCGTCCGTCCGGGAATGAGCGCCTGCCACGCTGGAGCGCCTGGTACTGGCCATTCCTCGCAGTGCTGGCGGTCGCATTGATCGCGCCGTCCTATTCCACCGGCAAACTGTTCAGCTGGATCGATGATCACAGGGTGTGGGTGATCGGCGCGGTCGGCGTGCTCTCGGCGTTGCTGGCGCTCGGCCTCAACGTCAGCCGCTGGAAGATTTTTGCCACCGTCGCCGTCGCCCTGCTGCTGCTGCGGGCCTATCCTTCCGACGACGGGCGGGTGGAAACCGTGCGCAGCTTCTTCGGCGTCCACAAGATCGTGGTGACGCCGAACGGGCAGTATCACGTGCTGATGCACGGCACGACGATACACGGCGCGGAAAAATTCAAGAACGACGACGGCACCCCCGTCACCGGCCGGCCCGAGGCGATCACCTATTACCACAAGGACGGCGGCATCGGTCAGGCGATCACGGCGGTGCGCGAGCGCAAGGGGGCGCCGCTGCGCGTGGCGGTGATCGGGCTCGGGTCGGGCACGCTGACCTGCGCGTCTGAGCCCGGCGAGGACTGGAAGTTTTTCGAGATCGACCAGTCGATGGTCGATACCGCGCGCGATCCGAAATACTTCACCTATATCCAGAACTGCGAGCCGAACCTGAAGCCCGTGATCGGCGATGCGCGCCTGACGTTTGCGCGGGAGCCCAACGGCATCTACGACCTGATCATCGTCGACGCCTATTCGTCGGATGCGATCCCGATTCATCTCGCGACCGAAGAGGCGATGGAAATCTATAAGGAAAAGCTGGCGCCGCAGGGCGCGGTGGTGATGCATGTTTCCAACCGGCATCTGGAACTTGCCAGCGTCATTGTCGGCATTGCCGATGCCAACGAGATGAAGAGCTGGGTCTACAGCGAGGATTCCGGCCGCGACAACGAGTACATCTTCTCGACCTCGGTCGTGGTGTCGGCGCGGGAAGAGGCCGATGTCGGCAAGCTGGCGTCGTCGGACGTGTGGGCGCTGACCGAGGCCGAAGACAACCAGCGGGTCTGGACCGACGACTATTCCAACGTACTCGGTGCGGTCTGGCGGCGGCTGCGCGACGGGGAGCAGTGAACGGCGCAGCCGTTGCAGGCAGCGCGGCCACTGTAAACGGCGTTGCCATTGTACAGGGTGCGCCTATGATTCAGCGGGCCAACCTAACAAACGGAAACCTGCTATGGCCAATTTCACACCCCTGTCGGCCGCGATCGGCGGCGTGCTGATCGGCGTTTCCGCCGTGCTGCTGATGCTGCTGACCGGCCGCATCGCCGGCATCAGCGGCATTTTCAGCGGCCTGCTCAATCTGCGCGGCGAGGACAAAGGCTGGCGCATCGCCTTCATCGCCGGGCTCATCCTGGCACCCATCATCGCCGGCTGGATCGGCTACGGGATGGCGCCGCCCAAACTGCCGGCGAACTGGGTGATCATAACAGCCGCGGGACTGCTGGTCGGCTTCGGCACCCGGCTCGGCGGTGGCTGCACCTCGGGTCACGGCATTTGCGGGATCGGGCGGTTGTCGATGCGCTCGATTGCAGCCACCATCGTCTTCATGGCGACGGCCGTGATCACGGTCGCCATCACGCATCATATTCTGGGAGGTTGAGCCATGTGGATCATTGCGCCTCTGGTGTGCGGTCTGATCTTCGGGGCGGGCCTGCTCATTTCCGGCATGGTGCAGCCGACCAAGGTTCTCGGCTTTCTCGATATCTTCGGCGCGTGGGATCCGAGCCTTGCCGTGGTGATGGCTGCGGCGCTCGCGGTTTCGGTGCCCGGCTTCATGCTGGCCAACCAGCGCCCGCGGCCATGGCTGGCCAAACAATATTTCTGGCCAAGCAAATCGGAGATCGACCTGCCGCTGGTGGCCGGCGCCGCGATGTTCGGTATTGGATGGGGCCTTGTCGGCCTGTGCCCGGGACCAGCGCTGGAAAGTCTCGCGACGCTGTCGCCCGGCGTCATCGTCTTTGTCGTCGCGATGGCCATCGGCATGGCGCTTCACGAAGTCTCGCAGAAATCGCGGCTGACCGCCCAGCGCAACAGCCCGCTTGCGAGCGCGACGGACGGATGAGGTTGCGATCGGAGTGATGCTGCGATCGCTGGGAGTGCAGTCGGCTAGTCCTGATAGGTGAACAGCCCGCGCGGCTGATATTGCGGTCGTGGTTGGTAGTAGCCCTGCGGCGCCGGAGCGTAGCCGCGGTTACCGTAATATTGCTGCTGCTGATAGGATTGAGTGTCGTAGACGCGGCGGCTCGGCGGCGCCGGATAGCGCGCTTCGTTGGAAGAGCCGTCGGCCGGATAGATGTAGCCGTCATCGGCGCGCTGCACCGGCACCGTATCGGCGCGCTGTATCGGCACTATGCGCTGTTGTGGCGTGATCACGACGGGATCGCCGGCGGATTCATATTGCTGGTCGATCTGCGGCTGTGGGTCGCGGCGCGCGACGGCGTTGTTGGTGCGCGGCTTCGGATTGCGCGCCATCGCGACCTGGGCCGAGCCGGTCAGCGTCACCGTGGTGTTGAGCACGCCTTCCTGCTGGACCAGCGCATACAGCGTCGAGGCGTTGTCGCGCGACAGCCGCACACAGCCATGCGAGGCGGGAGTGCCGAGACGGCTCACGGAATCGGTGCCGTGAATGGCATGGCCTTGCTTGGTGAAGAAGATCGAGTGCGGCATCGGCGCGTCGTCGAATTCCTTGGAGAAGTGGTCTTCTTCCATGCGGAAGGCGCGGAAACTGCCGCCCGGCGTCTCACGTGAAGGAATGCCTGACGATACCGGCCAGTGATAACGCTCGACGCCGTCGACGGCGACGGTCATCCGCTGGTTATCCTTGTCGATGGTGATGGCGACTTTGGCCTGCGCGGCGCCCGACGTCAGCAGCGTCAGTGCGGTGAAAGCAATGAGGAAGGAACGCATTTTACCTTTGGCCTCCGGGCCAGCTGCAGCACCGCTTCTCTCCGTCCCCCGGCATCCAATATGCCCGGAATCCGGCTATGTTTCCAGCAGGCTGCAACTGCATCGTTAATGCGTCCCACGGCGCAATCAAGGCGGTGCCGGGGCCGATTGGGGTCGCCGCCGCTGACTTTTTCGCGAGCGGCGAGGCAGTGGCTTCACTTCCCGGGTAGCCGCCGCGCAACTTTTTCGCCTGTCCCGCGTTGGAAAGTCCCGCTTCCCCGGTCGTAAAACGCTGGCTTCCCAAGGAACGAAGATAACGAAGATGAAGAAAATCAGGGTCAAGACGGCAGCGCTGCCTGTGGGCTTACCGGTCAGGTTCTGGCTCGCGATGGCCGCCATTGTCCTCGCGCTATCGGCGCTTCCCCATGCCGGACACGCCCAGGGCATCGTGCGCGGGGCGCAGGAAGGCTCCTACGAAGGTAACCGGGTCGCCGGCCCGGTAGGCGGCGTGGTCGGTGGTGCGGTCGGAGCCGGCGTCGGCGGCGCCATGGGCGCGGTCAAGGGCGTGTTCGGAATACCCGATAGTGGATACCGGCGCGGCTATCGCTGCCGCGGGTACTACAATCGCTACGGTCATTTCCGGTGTTATCGATAATTCAGTCGTCTGTACGCCAAGTAAGATCGTCATGCCCGGGCTTGTCCCGGGCATCCACGTCTTAGAGCAGGCGTAAGGTAAGGCGTGGATGGCCGGGCATAGGCGAGCGGAAGCGACGCCGTCCTCTGGACGGCTATGCCCGGCCATGACGGAGAAATATTCTCGGCGTCAATTCTTCAGCCGGTATCCGGTCTTGAAGATCCACCACACCAGAACCATGCAGATCGCAAGGAAGCCGAGCGTGACGCCGATGCTCAAACCGACGCTGACGTCGGCGATCTCGTAGAAGCTCCAGCGGAAACCCGAGATCAGGTAGACCACCGGATTGAGCAGCGTGATGGTGCGCCAGCCCGACGGCAGCATGTTGACCGAATAGAAGCTGCCGCCGAGGAAGGTCAGCGGCGTCACCACCAGCATCGGGATCATCTGCAGCTTTTCGAAGCCGTCGGCCCAGATGCCGATGATGAAGCCGAACAGGCTGAAAGTCACCGCCGTCAGCACCAGGAAGGTCAGCATCCACCAGGGGTGATGGATCTGCAGCGGTACGAACAGCGCCGCGGTGGCGAGAATGATCAGGCCGAGGATGATCGATTTGGTCGCGGCCGCCCCGACATAGCCGATCACGATCTCGAAATAGGAGATCGGCGCCGACAAGATTTCATAGATGGTGCCGACGAACTTCGGAAAGTAGATTCCGAACGAGGCGTTGGCGATGCTCTGGGTCAGCACCGACAGCATCACCAGCCCCGGCACGATGAAGGTGCCGTAGCTGACGCCTTCGACCTGGGTGATGCGCGAGCCGATCGCGGCGCCGAACACCACGAAATACAGCGAGGTCGACACCACAGGCGAGACGATGCTCTGCAGCAGCGTGCGCCAGGTGCGCGCCATTTCGAACAGATAGATTGCGCGGATCGCCCGGAAATTCATGGCGCCCTCACCAGGCTGACGAAGATGTCTTCAAGCGAGGATTGCCTGGTATCGAGGTCCGAGATCCGGATGCCGGCACTCCTGAGGTCGCTGAGCAGGCTGGTAATGCCGGTGCGATCGCCCTTGGTGTCATAGTCGTAGGTCACCGCGTGGCCGTCATCGGACAGTTCGAGATTGTAGGCGTCGAGCGAAGCGGGGATGGCGTCGATCTTGCTCTGCAGGTGCAGCTTCAATTCCTTTTTGCCGAGCTTCTGCATCAGGCCGGCCTTGTCCTCGACCAGGATGATCTCGCCCTTGTTGATGACGCCGATGCGGTCGGCCATCTCCTCGGCTTCCTCGATGTAATGCGTGGTCAGGATGATGGTGACGCCGGAGGCCTGGAGTGTGCGCACCACCTCCCACATGCCCTTGCGCAATTCGACGTCGACACCTGCGGTCGGTTCGTCGAGAAACAGGATCTGCGGCTCGTGCGACAGCGCTTTCGCGATCATCACGCGGCGCTTCATGCCGCCGGACAGCGTGACGATCTTGTTGTCCTTCTTGTCCCACAGCGAGAGGTCCTTCAGCACCTTCTCGATGTGGGCGGGGTTCTTCGGCTTGCCGAACAGGCCGCGGCTGAAACTGACGGTGGCCCATACCGATTCGAAGGCGTCGGTGTGCAGTTCCTGCGGCACCAGTCCGATCAGCGAGCGCGCGGCGCGATAATCCCGGTTGATGTCATGGCCGTTCACCAAGACCTGGCCTTCGCTCAGGTTGGCGATGCCGCAGATGATGCTGATCAGCGTGGTCTTGCCGGCGCCGTTCGGGCCGAGCAGCGCGAAGATTTCGCCGCGATTGATGTCCAGATTGATGCCGTTCAGCGCCTTGAAGCCGGAGCCGTAGGTTTTTGACAGATTCGAGACAGATATGATGGGGGACATGGAGAGCATGACAATATGAGTCGCAAATGCGGGAAGCGATCAAAAGGCGCGGCAGGCCTGATCTGGGGGCGAGTTTCCACAAATAGGAACTCGGATGCGGCCGCGCAAGCGCCACTCCGCCAGGAAACCGATCCGACAGCAACAGCTTGCCTTACATGAGGGCTGCCACAATTCAGTGCGGTGCAGGCTGTCTGGCCGGCAAAATCCGGGTCTGATATTTCAACGCGCCGCAAGCGCGGGCGTCTTGGTACCGGGGGTGGCATCCCCGGAGGTGTTGCGAGATTGATAGGATTTCAGGACGTCGCGAGATGTCTCGATGTTGAGGCGGCCGAACTCGCCTTCCAGGCCCTTCAATTCTCGCGCGCCGATACGGTAATCCCGGGCGCCCAGAAAAAGCAGGGACATTGTTGTCGCCCACGAAAAGCCGAGGGCTTTGAACAGTACCAGCAGCGTTTCCCGGTTGGTGTCCGACAGGGCGCGCTCGATCGCATCTTCAGGCAGCTTGCTCAGCAGGCCCATACCGATCGTGACTTCTTCAAGCCTGCGGGAGCGTGCATAGCCGGAAATGGTGTTCTCATTCAGCTTGCCCTGTCGATGCAGGGCGGTCACGGCTAGCTTCGCGATGGCGTAACTCTTCGAAGCCGGGCCGAGCTTGGACTGCAGTTCGTTCGCGACATTGGCCACCGTCGACTGAATCGGTTGGACCATATCGGGGCGTTCGCGGTGCAGCCGCTTCTTCACCTCGTCCGACGCTTTTGCGACCAACTGCTCGAAAACATGTCGTGGAATGTCGGCGCGCAGACCGAGCCGCTCGGCGAGAATGGAATCGCTCTCGGCATGCTCGATCATGTGCCGGAACCCGGCCTCAGAGAACCGCGCGCCCTCGTTGGAGGCGACGGAGGTCACGACTTCCTGGTTGCCGTGGGTCACCAGCACATCGGTGACCATCTCCACCAGGGTCTCCCGTTTCGATATCGCGAGCAGATGCATCTGGCTCTTGAGGCAGACATTGGCGACCATCGCATAAGGCTCGAGTCGCTCGGACTCCAGCAGGATGGGAGCGGCCACATTGATCGAATCATCGAAAGCGAGCTTGTGAATGACGTTGATCGGCGCGTCGTTGAAGCGGGCCAGCCGTTTTGCGAGCTGCGCGCGGGCCGCGACCTCGATCTCGTCCGCGAGCCGGCCGATCACGACGCCGAAGGTCCAGATTTCGTCTTCGCTGTAACGGCCCGCCATCATCAGATCGGTCGTATGCCACAACGCCCGCGCCCGGCTTCCCGGGGTGCCGCGCGCGACGACCTCGTCGAGATCGCTGAGAAATGGATTTACCTTGGTCATTTCTTGATAACTCTGATGAACGGACCCAACGATCGCTGGGCCGAAGGCTATTCCGGCACCTGCGAGTTTTCGGTCTAACAATTCATTCAAATGCCGCGCAGTTGGCGGGCTGTTCCGGCCGGGGCGGCCGCGAGGGGGCTACACCCGCTCCACAAAACTATCGACCACCTTCTTCTCGCCGGCCTTCTCGAACGCGATCGTCAGCTTGTTGCCGTCGACCTTCACCACATGGCCGTAGCCGAATTTCTGGTGAAACACGCGGTCGTCGAGCGAGAATTCGGAAACGGTGCCGGTGGATTTCGCGACCAGTTCGCCTTCGATCACCATCGGGCCGCGCTTGTTGCGCGCGAAACCGCCGGTCTCGCCGCGCGAGCTGCCATAGGATGACTGGGCCTCGTCGAAGCCGCCCCGCGCCTGTCCGCCGCCGCCACGATTTTTCGCGCGATTGGCCTGCGCCCGCTGCCAGCCCGGCGTCGTGTAGCTGGAGCCGAAGGATTCGACGTTGTCGAAACGCGAGGCGCCATAGCCGCCGCTGCCGCCCCAGCCGGAGCCGCCCTTGGACTCCGTGATCTCGACATTCGGCGACGGCAATTCGTCGAGGAAGCGCGACGGGATCGTGGTCGACCAGGTCCCGTGAATGCGCCGGTTGGTGGCGAAATACAATTTGGCGCGGCGGCGCGCGCGGGTCAGGCCGACATGGGCGAGGCGCCGCTCTTCCTCGAGGCCGGCGCGGCCCTGTTCGTCGAGCGTGCGCTGGCTCGGAAACAGGCCTTCTTCCCAGCCGGGCAGGAACACGTTGTCGAATTCGAGGCCCTTGGCGGAATGCAGCGTCATCAGCGACACCGCTTCCTCATCCGGCCCGCCGTCGCGGTCCATCACCAGCGAGATATGTTCGAGGAAACCCTGCAGGTTCTCGAACTCCTCCATCGAGCGCACCAGCTCCTTCAGGTTGTCCAGCCGCCCGGCGGCGTCGGCGGAGCGGTCCTTCTGCCACATGTCGGTGTAGCCGCTCTCGTCGAGCACGATTTCGGCGAGCTCGGTATGCGAGGTCACCTCGCGCCGGGCGCGCCAGCGGTCGAAATGCAGGATCAGCTCGCGCAAGGAGCCCCGCGCCTTCGGCTTCAACTCGTCGGTTTCGACCACCGCGCGCGCGGCTTCGAACAGGGGGATGCGACGCTTGCGGGCATGGTCGTGCAGCATCTGTACGGTGGCGTCGCCGAGGCCGCGCTTGGGCACGTTGACGATACGCTCGAAGGCAAGATCGTCGGCGGGCGAATTGATCACCCGCAGGTAGGCGAGCGCATCGCGGATTTCGGCCCGCTCATAGAACCTCGGACCGCCGATCACGCGGTAGGACAGGCCAAGCGTGACGAAGCGATCTTCGAACTCGCGCATCTGGAACGAGGCCCGCACCAGGATCGCGATCTCGTTGAGATTCTCGCCCGATCGCTGCAGATCCTCGATCTCCTCGCCGATGGCGCGGGCTTCCTCTTCCGAGTCCCAGGAGCCGGTCACGGTGACCTTTTCGCCGTCGACATCCTCGGTGCGCAGCGTCTTGCCGAGCCGGCCTTCGTTGTGCGCGATCAGGTGCGAGGCGGCGGCGAGAATGTGGCCGGTGGAGCGGTAATTGCGTTCCAGGCGGATAACCTTGGCGCCGGGAAAATCGTGATCGAAGCGCAGGATGTTGTCGACCTCGGCGCCGCGCCAGCCGTAGATCGACTGGTCGTCGTCGCCGACGCAGCAGATGTTCTTGAGGGGGGCCTGCGGAGGGGATGTCATTCCGGGATGGTCCGGAGGACCAGACCCGGAAGCTGGGGATGAGCCTTCTCCATCTCGACCTTCCGTGTTCACGCCTTCGGCGTGCCCTGGAATGACGGGCGAGGCAGCATTCTCCGCGACAACTGCAGTATCTGTCGCACCCGGAATAATCGCCGAAAGCGGCACACCGGCACGCGACGGCGCCTGCGACAGCAGCCGCAGCCACAGATATTGCGCGACGTTGGTGTCCTGATATTCGTCGACCAGAATGAACTTGAACCGGTTCTGGTACTGCCGGAGCACGTCGGGATGCTCGCGGAACAGGCGGATATTCTCCAGCAGCAGATCGCCGAAATCGGCGGCGTTGAGGATCTTCAGCCGCTCCTGATAGCTGGCGTAGAGCTTGCCGCCCTTGCCGTTGCCGAACACCGCGGCCTCGCCGGCGGGAACCTGCGCGGGCGTCAGTCCGCGGTTTTTCCAGCCGTCGATCAATCCGGCCAGCATGCGCGCCGGCCAGCGCTTGTCGTCGATGTTTTCGGCTTGCAATAGCTGTTTGAGCAGCCGGACCTGGTCGTCGACGTCGAGCACGGTGAAATTGGACTTGAGCTGCACCAGTTCGGCATGGATGCGCAGGATGCGGCCGCCGATCGAATGGAAGGTGCCGAGCCACGGCATGCCTTCCACGGCCTGGCCGAGCATCTGGCCGAGGCGGAGCTTCATCTCGCGCGCCGCCTTGTTGGTGAAGGTCACCGACAGGATCTCGTGCGGCCGGGCCCGGCCCTGGCTCAGGATGTGGGCGATGCGGGTGGTCAGCACCCGGGTCTTGCCGGTGCCGGCGCCGGCCAGCACCAGAACCGGTCCGTCCAATGAGACCACCGCCTCGCGCTGCTCCGGATTGAGGCCGGTGAGATATTGCGGACCGGCCGCCGCCCGCGCACGCGCAGCGATGCCGCCAGCCGCAGGCTGGTGCTCGGGGACGCCGTGATGAGGCAGTTTGCTCGGCTCGGTCATTCGCGAATCGTGTTGTCCCCACGATGGCACCGTGGGGCGATGAAGGGGAGCCTTCATAACAGGGATTACGGGCCATATAGGGCCTGATCGGCCGTTTTGACAGGTTTTATCCCAGCGTTCTTGAAGGCTGGCTTTCGAGCGGCCTCACGGTTTGGTTCCGCGCGAATCGTCAAATTTCGGGGTTTCGCCGCCAGGAACCTTCGTTCCCGGCCTGGATTATTTCTGCAGCCGATGAGCGAC
Source organism: Bradyrhizobium ottawaense (assembly GCF_900099825.1). Taxonomy (NCBI): domain Bacteria; kingdom Pseudomonadati; phylum Pseudomonadota; class Alphaproteobacteria; order Hyphomicrobiales; family Nitrobacteraceae; genus Bradyrhizobium; species Bradyrhizobium ottawaense. The sequence continues at coordinate 5,585,566 of NZ_LT629693.1, forward strand.
GGTTTCGGTCGCTGCCATCGCAGGAGAAACCGACAACAGAGGTCCTGTCATGCTGAGCTGGGTTGTAACGTTTTTGGTCGTCGCACTGATCGCGGGCATTTTGGGCTTCGGCGGCATCGCCGGCGTCTCCATCGAAATCGCCAAGACGATCTTCTTCATCGCCGTGATCCTGTTCCTGGTCTCGGCCGTGGTTGGGCTGGCGCGCGGGCGCAGCCGGGTCTAGCGATCTATTTCGAGGGCATCGCGACCTTGCGTCCGGTGCCCTCGGGCTGTGGGACGGCCGCGTGGCTATCCACCACAGCCTGGATGCGGGCGCGGATGTCGGGCGGGAAGGGCGCGACCTTTCGCGCATTCATGTCGATATGAACGGTCATGTTCTCCGACGTGGCCGAGATCCAGCCTTCGGTGGCGTGCCGCAGTTCCTCAAACGTGTGGATGCGCTTTTCATCGGCGGCCAGCAGATAGACCGAGACCTGCACGGGATTGCCGAGGTGAATCTCGCGCAGATAGCGCACATGGCATTCGGCGGTGAAGGTCGAGCCGTGGCGCTCCTTCATGTAGCCGGGTCCGATCCCGAGCTGCAGCCACATCTCGTCGATCGCACGGTCCATCATCACATTGTAATAGGCCATGTTGAGATGGCCGTTATAGTCGATCCATTGCGGCTCGATCTGCATCACCGATGACAGGAACGGCGCCGGCGGCAACGGCATATCCTTCAAGCGGTTCCTGGTGGCGGCATCCGTCGTCATCATCCATCCCTTTGTTCTCTTGACCCCCTTTATATCCTTTGCCACGGTCGTCTCAAAGCCGGGAGGAATTTTGCGTGGCGATGACGATTTCGAACAATCCGACGCGGCCGGAGCCGCAGGCGCTGGCGAGTGCGATTGAGGCGCTGGCGGCGCGGTTCGGCAACCGGTTGATTACCTCGCAAGCGGTGCGCGAACAGCATGCCCATACCACCACCTGGCTGCCGACCCAGCCGCCGGACGCGGTGGTAATGGCGCAGGAAACCGCGGACATCCAGGACGTGGTGCGGATCTGTTCCAAGCACAGCGTTCCCGTCATCGCCTTCGGCACCGGCACCTCGCTGGAGGGCCAGGTCAATGCGCCCGCCGGCGGCATCTGCATCGACCTGCGCGACATGAACAAGGTGCTGGAAGTGCACGCCGACGATCTGGACTGCGTGATCCAGCCCGGCGTTACCCGCAAGGCGCTGAACGAGCATCTGCGCGACCAGGGTGTTTTCTTTCCGATCGATCCCGGCGCCGACGCCTCGCTCGGCGGCATGGCGTCGACCCGTGCGTCCGGCACCAACGCGGTCCGCTACGGCACCATGCGCGACAACGTGCTGGCACTCAAAGTGGTGCGCGGCGACGGCGAGATCATCACGACGGGGACGCGGGCGAAGAAATCCTCCGCCGGTTACGACCTGACGCATCTGTTCGTCGGCGCCGAAGGAACGCTGGGCATCATCTCCGAACTGACGATCAAGTTGCGTGGCATTCCCGACACCATCGCGGCCGCCGCCTGTTCGTTCGAGACCGTGCGCGGTGCCTGCCAGGCGACGATTTTGGCGATCCAGACCGGCATTCCCGTCGCGCGTATCGAACTGCTCAATGCCGAGCAGGTGCGCGCCTGCAATGCCTATTCGAAACTGACCCTGCCGGAGACGCCGCTGTTGCTGTTGGAATTTCACGGCAGCGCCAATGATGTTGCCGAGCAATCGAAAAACTTCAAGGAAATCGCCGGCGAATGCGGCGGCGGCGATTTCACCTGGACCACCAGGCCGGAAGATCGCACCAAGCTCTGGCAGGCGCGGCACGACGCCTACTGGTCGGTGAAGGCGCTGCGTCCCGGCGCCGGCGTGGTCGCGACCGACGTCTGCGTCCCGATCTCGCGGCTGGCCGATTGCGTCACCGAGACCGAGGAAGACCTGAAACGGCTCAACCTGCTGTCGCCGATCGTCGGCCATGTCGGCGACGGCAACTTCCACTGCTCGCTGGTCTGCGACGTCGACGATGCCGACGAAATGGCCCGCGGCGAGGAGTTCATGCATCGCTTGGTCGAGCGCGCGCAGTCGATGGGGGGCACCTGTACCGGCGAGCACGGCATCGGCCAGGGCAAGCAGAAATACCTCAAGGCCGAACTCGGCCCCGAGGCGATCGACGCCATGCGCGCGCTGAAGCAGGCGCTCGACCCGCAGAACATCTTCAATCCCGGCAAGATCGTGCCGGCGGTTTAGCTCGCCGGTTGGGTCTTGCCGGCCAGCGCATGGATTGCCTGGTCGACGCTGTGGAAGATGCAGCCCTTCGGCAGCACGTCGTAAATCCCGAAGCGCGCGAACGCTTCCTGCGCCCGCGTCGATTCGAGCCGGGCCATGGCGACGGTGACGCCATCCTCGCCACATTGCTTGATGAGATCGAGCAGGATCTGCGCGGCGGTGAAGTCGATCTCCAGGATGCCGCTGGCTTCCAGCACCAGCAACCGCGGCTTTGGCGTCGAGGTCCTGATGACGTGCAGCACGTCGGACCGGAAATTCGAGGCGTTGAGAAACGACAGCGGCGCCTGCAGGCCGACCACGGCGACATCGGGGCTGCGTTCGCCGGGCATGTGCGGATTGGCCGGCCACCAGATCGTGGTATCCGGCACGCGATCGAACTGAACCAGGCGTGCGCGTGTCGTGCTCCAGATTCCGTGCAGCAGCGATAGCGCGATGCCGACGGCGACGCCCTGTTCGATCGGCAGCACGATGATCGCGGCTGCCGTCGCCACGATAAGCAGGAATTCGCCGAACGACTGGCGATAGATCGTGACGATCTGGCCGAGGCGAATGATCCGCAGCGCCACGAACAGCAGCACGCCGCCGAGGGCGGCTTCCGGCACGTGCTGCAACAGCGTGGCGCCGAATGCCAGCAGCGCCAGCACGATCGTGGCGGCGAACAGCCCGGAGATCTGGGTTCGTCCGCCGGTCTCCGACACGATGCCGGTCCGTGGTGGACTGGCGTTGACCGGAAACGCGCCGAACAGGCCGGCAAGGATACTGCCGGCTCCGGCACCGAGAAAATCACGATCGACGTCGGCCGGCTTGTCCGGATCGGAAGGGAAGGAGCGCGTGGTCGCTGCGGTCTGCACCATCACCACGATGGCGATCAGGAACGCCAGCGGGACCAGCTTCACCCAACGCTCGGGCGCGAGTTCGGGAAGCGACGGCGTCGGCAGCGTGCCCGGCACGACGCCGACCACGCTGACGCCCTTGCTTTCGAGATGGCCCAGGATCACCGCCGCCGTCGCCGCGATCAGGCCGATCAGCGCGCCGGGAATTCGCGCACTGATCTTCTCCGATCCGGCGACGACGGCGAGCACGCCGAAGCCGATGATGAGCGTGTAGAGGTTGCTTTCGCCGAGATGCTGCGCAAGGGCCGCGATCTTATCCAGCGTCGGCCCTTTCGGCGATGGCAGTCCGAGCACGCCGGGCATTTGCGAGACCAGGATGTGCACGGAAATGCCGGCGAGGAAGCCGACCGTTACCGGCGTCGAGAGCAGATTGGCGATCCAGCCAAGACGAAAAAGGCTGCCGACGACGAGAATGACGCCGACCAGCAGCGCCAGCGCGATGGCGAGCGCCTGATAGTCAGGCGAGCCGGATGTCGCCAGCAGTGCCAGGCCGCCGGCGAAGATCGGCGTGATGGTGGAATCCGCGCCGCAGGACAGGAAGCGGTTGCCGCCGAGCATGGCAAAGCCCAGCGAACCCGCGATGAACGCGAAGAAGCCGATCTGCGGCGAGAAACCGCCGAGCCGTGCGGTGGCCATCTGTTCGGGGATCGCGATCGCGGCCAGGGTCAGGCCCGCGATCAGGTCGCCCGGCAGGTCGCTCGGGCGGAACGACGCCAGCGAACGGAACACCGGCCAGCTGGTTTTGGTAAGTGTGCTCTCGGTCATCAAGTCAGGCTCTCTGCGCAGCAGCAAGTCGGGCAACCTTCCAATATCGCGCGCCGAAAAGCCAGCTTTGTGCAAGGCTTCCTTTATGCAGACTTCGCCAGACGTCTATTGCGCGTGCGAACAGGATGGCGTTGTCAGCCGTGCCGCTCGGTGATGGCCTTGCGGATCGCCGCGAGCGGCGCGGCATCGTCGAATTCGAGGTTCTCGCCCTGCAATCTCAGCCCGAGATCACGCCACAGCGCCGCGAGGTCGGGCGTTACCGGTTTAGGTCCCATCTCGTTGTGAAGACGCGTCAGCACGTCGACGCCGACCGCCTTGTCGGCGGTGGAAAGAACGCGATCCAGCGACCAATCCTTCTCGTGATTGCCGCCGGCCGACAGGACGCCGCGCATCGCATCCTGCAGGCCGAGGCGGTTGTCGGTCCGTTTGCGGATTTCGATATCGGCGAGCAGGCAGAACATCGCGCCGCCCCAATATTTGCGGCCCCAAGTGTCGGTATTGTCGAGGCCCTGGTCGCCGCTCTCCGGCAAGCCCTTGGGCATGTCGCGCATGATATCCCGCCAGACGGCGCGCGCCGACAAATCGCCGGCCTGCACCCGCGCGATTGGTTCGACATAGACGGCCAGGCCTTCCGACAACCAGTCATAGCGCTGGTCGAGATCGGGCAGGGCGGTATGCACCATCTCGTGCACCATGACCCAATCGCGCCGCAGCACATCCTCGGTGGAATCGCGGCCGAGTGGGATGCGGATGGCGGCGCCGCGATAGCCCCACGTGGTGCCGCCGCGTATGCGCGCGCCATCGATCGGCACCAGCAGCAATCTCAGCGAGCTGACGGGAAAACGTCCGTAATAGGTCGAGACCGCCTTGGCCGACATCCGGATCCAGTCCAGCACCTTTTCCTTCGGCAAAGCAATGTCACCGGGCGCGAACGCAACATGGATGGTGCCGCCTGCGATTTCGAGATCGGTCTTGGGCAGGGCGTCGAAGGCATCGTAGGGCATGCGATTGCCGCGCATATATTCCGATTGCGCGTCGGCGCGGAAGGATATGACGCTGGCCAGCATGGCCGCGATGACGGCGCCAGCCGCGATCCAGCGAAGGGCGGTGGCGTTCCTCATCGCGACGGGCTTTGCATCGTGGCGGGTTTCGGTTCGGCGGCAGGTGGCTTTGCGACGAAAGCGGCAACGTGCTCGTTGAGGTCGTCGAGCATGGCGGCCAGCAACATCTCGCCCTTGGCCGATGTCGCCAGCGTCGGATCGCCATAGCTGCCGGAACGGCTGTAGTTCGGCGAATTCGGATCCGACGGCGTCAGCGGACCCGGCGTGTCCTGGGTCATGGCCGGGCTCGCCTCGGCACGCGCCATATCGACAAGGTGCGGCGCCAGCGCCAGCATCAGCGAGGTCTCGAGCTCGTCGGCGTGGCTGCCGTGGCCCTGTTGCGCCAACCCTTTCGCAACACGGGGATAACGCGGGCCTCCGTGGGTCCACACATGCATCACGCGGCTGGTGTTCAGGCGCGCCAGCGCGCGATCGACCGGGGCCAGCGTGCTGATACCGGTATTGAGCACGAGCAGCTTTCCGCATCCGCCGCCGAGAATCCCTGCCGCGACTTCGTGCACGAGCGTCTCGAACGTCGCCGCCGACAGGCTGCTGCTTCCGGCATATTCGACGAAGGCCGGATAATGGCCGTAGGTCAGCGTCGGCCAGATCAGGGCGTCGACAGGTTCGGCAATCCTGGCGGCGAGCCATTCGGCCTGAAGGCGATCGGTATTGAGGGGAAGGTGGAAGCCGTGCTGCTTGGCGGCGGCACCGATCGGCAATATCGCTGCCGCGCCGTCACCGATACGACGGGCGACTTGCTGCCACGTCATTCGCTCGATGAAATGGCGATCGGTGTCCGCGCCCATGGCCGGCCTTTCATCTAAGCGCCGATGGAAACACCCGTCAAAAGTCCCGATGTAATCCAGCCGTGCAGATAGCCCGCGCCGCGCGCCGCCGCGCCATCGGGGTCGTCATAGGTCGCGAGCATTTCGCAGAGCACGCCGAACGGAACGCCGTTCGCGGCTTCATCCCACATCATCGCTTCCTCAGTCGAAAGCTCGCGGAACATCGGCGTCGTGTCCTGACGCCAGATCAAGAGGCGCGCGGGCTCTTCCAGCACGGCCGCGTCGGGCGGGGTCTCTTCGTTCTTGAGCGCCAGCCACACCGCAGACGCGTTGGTCGCGAGATCCAGCCTCGAGGCGCTGGGGTGCGGAACGAATTCGAGATCGGGCCAGGCTTCCGGCGAAAAGCCGGCCATGGCGGAAAGATCCACCACCGGGCCTTCCGCGGCGTCGAAGGCGTCGTTGAGGTTTTTTTCCAGCGCGGCGAGATCGGACAGCACGGGATGGTTTGAATAGGGCTCCGCCGATTTCAGGAAATCCGGCAGGCCTTGCGAGAACCAGCGCAGGTTCGGGTGCTCGGACGGGTGCGCCTTGACATAGGCATGCCCCATCTCGTCGAACATCTCATCGCCGAGATAGAGGTGCAGCAATCCGTGATCATTGCGCATCGCATCGACCAGCCGCGAGCCGTAGGCATAGCGATAGACGCCGAACAGCGTGTCGCGCTTTTCGCGGGGGCTATCGAGAATTTCTGATAGCACCGTATCGTCGTCGGTCAGGATGCCGCGCTGAAATTCAGCTTGCTGTCGCGCGAAATCGCTCATCCCGGATGGGTTACTCATCCTACATGCTTGCCCGTCGCCGGCAACACCTTGTCGGCGATCTCCCGGGTCCGGTTCACTTCCTCGAGCAATTCGGCAAGCGGCGGAATGTTGTCGTCGCGCTCGATCATGGTCGAGACCCGGCCGAACCGCTTCAGAGCCGCGACATAGAGATCCCAGACATCCTCGCACACCGGATGATCGTGGGTGTCGATGATATGGGTGCCCATATGGCTGTGGCCGGCCATATGGAACTGGACCACGCGATCCGCCGGAATTCCGTTGAGAAAGGTCAAGGGATCGTAGCCATGGTTGAAGGCGCTGACATAGACGTTGTTGATGTCGAACAGTAACCAGCAGCCGGAGCGGCGCGACAGTTCCGAAAGGAACTCCCATTCCGTCATTTCAGAATTGTTGAACTGGACGTAGGTCGAGACATTCTCGAGCACGAGCGCGCGGCCGAGCAAATCCTGGACCAGCTGAACGCGGCTGACGACGTGGTCGAGCGCTTCGGAGGTGTAGGGGATTGGCAGCAGATCGTGCAGGTTCTTGCCGTGCACGCCGGTCCAGCACAGATGGTCCGAAATCCATTTCGGCTCGACCCGCCTGGCGAGGTCTTTCAAGCCTTGCAGATATTCGAAATTGGGCGGCGCGGTGGAAGCGATCGACAGCGAGACGCCATGCATCACGACCGGATAGCGTTCGCGGATTAGGTCGAGCGTGCGCAGCGGCTGGCCGCCGGGGATCATGTAATTTTCGCTGATGACCTCGAACCAGTCGATGTCAGGATTTCCGTTGAGGATTTCGTCGTAATGCTGGTGGCGAAGCCCGAGACCGAAGCCAAGGAAGGCCGGCTTCGCCGTTTGCATCGGGCGGTCTGCAAGCGCCGCGGCCGAACTGTCTGGCAATCTGCTTGCGACGTTCATGTCGTCTCCGCTCGAACGGTACCGCCAAACGAACCGGGAGGTTCCAAAGCTGGCGATCAAATTACCACGGAAATGAGGCCCGGCCTACACCGGGCCTCGCTCCGGATCGCCGCAGCGTTACGCCGGTTCGAACTTGCCCTTGGCGGCGTCGCACTTTTCCTTGGTCATGGCCGAGAAGCCCTGACCCTTGCAGGCGTTCTGACCCTTGCAGGAATGGTTGCCGCCCTTGCAGGCGCTCTGGCCCTTGCAGGCGTTGGCGCCGATGCAGTGGCCTTCGCCGGCGGCATAGGACACGGTCGACATGGTGGCGCCGGCCAGGAACAGAGTGGCTGCAGCGGCGGCAATGGCGGCGCCGGACTTGGAAGTCATCTTCATGTTTATCCTCCAACAATTGTGTCGATGCATCGCCCGCGAGCGCGACCGTTTCGGCTCAAGAGTGCACCTGGTGAGAGCTACGCTTCCAATTTGTTTTGGTTACACGGCCAGCTTAATTTTTTTTAATCATCGGCCGCAACCCAGAGGGGCCCGGCATGAATGCCGAGCCCTGTTTTGCATTTGGCGATCAACCCTTGACGTAAGCGCCGCCCATGGCAGCGCACTTGCCGGGCGAGGTCATCGAGAAGCCGGTGCCCTTGCAGGCGTTCAGGCCCTTGCAGGAATTCGTACCGCCCTTGCAGGCGCTCTGGCCCTTGCAGGCGTTGCCGGCCATGCACTTGCCCTGCGCGGCGTTTGCCGGGCTCGACGTGGTGGTGGCGACTGCGCCGGCGAGGAACAGGGTAGCGGCGGCGGCTGCGAGCGTGGCGCCGGACTTGGAATTCAACTTCATGACGATCTCCTCGATGATTGTTTGAAGACAAAAGGTGACGCCGTGAGCATCCGATGATCTGGGATCATCCGAAGGATGACCCGAGGGATCACAGACCCGCACAACGCAGGGGAAGTATCGGAAAACAATCATACCGCGGTGGCGGCGCCGGAGGACGTCGTCTCCGTGGTCTGAGTGCTCATCCAGAGACAGCTACGGGGCATCGGGCGATTTGGTTACAGAGTTTCGAGAGAAAATTTTCTTTTTTTGCGATTGGACGACCCGTCCATGTCTAACCCCGCCACGTCGGCAGTATTTCGTTGCGCAGCCGGAACGCGTTCCGGCTGCGCAGAAATTGCGTCGTGCAGTCGATTAGGCAGCAGGTCTGACGATTTCGTTGCAATGCACAATGACGTTCAGTTCAGCGCCGCCCGTGTTGGCTTCAGCTTCGCCATCTGCTTCACCGTGGCCTGCAGTTCCTCGGCAGTGAACGAGGGGAACGAGCAGATACGGTTGCTGCAGGCAAAGGCTGCGGGTTCGCCGAGATCGGGATACTCGACGTCGGGATTGGGCAATTTGCCTTCGCGCAGATCCAGCCATTCGAGACGCTTGTACCGGGCCGGCAACGCGCGTGCGATGGCGTGCAAGGCCTGTGCCTTCGGATCGTCCTTGTGTCCGACGACAGTCATATGGGTCGGCTCGACCGCGAGTTCTTCGTCGGCGAGCAATACGCCGGGCAGGGGACGTATCATCTCGGCCGATGCGCTGGCGAGATAGCGCATCGCGTGTGAAGCCTGCTCGCGATAGCTCGCGTTGCCGTAGTAGCGATCGAGCAGGTTCATGAAGCGGGCAACCTGCACCTGATCGTCCATCAGCTTGGCAGGCTTGACGAACACACTGGTCTTGCCTTCCGACGTCTTCGACGTCAGGAAGCCGCCGGTGTCATCGCGGAAGGTTGCGACGAAATCGCCGGCCTTGGCGGCGGAAGTCAGCCAGTCGCGATTTCCGGTCGCGGCGTAAAGATCGAGGAAGGCCTGACCCATTGCCAGGGTGTCACCGAGGAACGGGCCGCCGCGATCCTTGTCGCCGTGGCGGAATCCGCCATTCTGCAGCGCGCGGTTGTCGATCACCCATTTCGCTGATCGGACCGCGATCTCAAGCGCCTTGGGATCGTTGGCGATGTCGTAGTAGGCCGCCAGTCCCGAGATCGCCCAGCCGTTTTCACGCGCGTACAAATTCTTGTCGATGCGCGGCATTCCCAATTTGCGACGATCGCCATCCGACAGCGCATAATATGTGTGGCCGTCCGTGTCGTGATCGAGATCGGCGTCCTGGCTGACATAGAATGCGCCGTCGGGGCTGGTCAGGAAGGCGGCGAGATAGCGTTCGATGTTGCGGGCGGCAGCGAGGTATTTCGGATCCTTCCACAGCGCATAGGCCTGGCTGTATTGCCGTAGGTATTGCGCCTGGAACGACATGATCTTCTCGAAATGCGGATGGCTCCAGGAGCCGGCCTCGGAGTACTGGAACACACCGCCCCAGACCGGATCGATCAGTGCTGTGGCGGCGTCCAGCGTCTGCCGGGCGCGCTTGACCGCGGTGGTGTCGCCGCTCTCGGCGCGGGTGACGGCGAGATCCAGGCTGTCGGCATCGATGTATTTCTGGCTATCGCCCCAGCCGCCAAGATTTTCCTCGTAGGATTCGTTGACGTTCTTCGTCAGCTCCGCGCGCTGTTCCTTGTTGAGGAAGGCGGAAGTCGATGGCTTGACCTCGAACGCTTCGCCGACGGACGGTCCCGGCGAGGGATCGTCGATAATGGCCTTGAGCAGCGCCTGCATCCGCTCCGGCTCGATATATCCCCTGATCTTGGCGATCTCGGTGCCATCGGGACCGAACACGATCGTCGCCGGCCAGCCCCAGTCGCCGTAGCGGCTGGACAGATCGGGGTTGGCGTCCTGGTCGACGCGGACCGGCAGATACTTCGAGGCGAGCAGTTCCTGAACCTGCGGGTTCGCATAGGTCGTCTTTTCCATGACGTGGCACCAGTGGCACCACACCGCTTCGAGATCGAGGATGACGAAGCGTTTCTCGGCCGTGGCGCGGGCGAACAACTCGTCGTCCCAGCCGCTCGATCTCGGCCCGCCTTCGGCAAACGAGGGCGACGCCGCAAACGCGGCAATGGCAAGTGTGGCAATGCGGAAGAGTTTCATGGCGGCTCCCGGAGCTGACGTTGAGAGAGCTACGGGCGCGGAAAAATCCAAGCTCACACTTTGCACGATGTCACGGGATCGTGAGATATGACTCAGGTCGATGCCTCGGGGTGCCCCGCAGCATCAACCAGCAGCCGATCCAGCGAGGCCTTGCCGGGACCGCAGATCGCGAGCCACATGAAGGCGGCGAAGTAGGTCATTTCCTCGAAACCGAGCAACGTTTCCAGCGAATCGACGTCGCCCCATTTTGCCGATTTGATCGCGACCAGCATGACCACCGCCAGCATCGCGGCCGGGATCCGGGTGAACAGGCCGAGGATCAGCATGGCGCCGCCGAAGCATTCCACGCCAGAGACAAACGGCGTGAGGATCTTGGGGAATGGAATCCCCCATCCGACGAAATTCTCGGTCACCTGCTCCAGGTTGGTGAGCTTGCCCCAGCCGGTCAGCATGAAGGTGTAGCCGACGATCAGCCGCATCAGCAGCGGTCCGGCCCAGGAAAAATACGACGCGATCCGTGCGGGCAACAGGATGAGAAGATTGACGATAAAATTCATGCGAACCCCCCTTCAAGTATCGAGACGTGAAACCGCGGCCTGCGGCCTCTTCGATCCAGCGCGAACGAAAATGCCGCGGCCGCGATCGCGGCAACCTGGTTCTGGCAGGAGTTTCGCAATGGCCGGGCCGCTTGTTACGGGGCCTTAGCCGAAATTTTGCAATGCGGGGAAAGTCTCCAGCAACCAGATGCTGATGCTGGAGACGGTGCCGGTCAAGAAGCCGATGCCGGTGATCACCATCAACACGCCCATGACGCGCTCGACGGTGTCGAGATGGCGCTTCATCCGCGCGAACAACGAGGAGAACTGCTCGATCATGAAGGCGGCCAGCAGGAACGGAATTCCGAGCCCGGCGGAGTAGACAGCCAGCAGTCCCGCGCCCTTGGTCACGGTAGCCTCGGCGGCGGCCATCGACAGGATCGCCGCCAGAATGGGACCGATGCAGGGGGTCCAGCCGAAGGCGAAGGCAAGCCCCATGACATAGGCGCCCCACAGCCCGACGGGTTTGGGCGCCGTCAGCCGTCCCTCGCGCATCAACAGCCCGATCCGGGTCAGCCCGAGGAAATGCAGGCCCATGATGATGATGACGATGCCGGCGACCACAGACAATTGGGCCGACCAGGCGCGGATGAAGCTGCCGACAAAGGAGGCGCTGGCGCCAAGCGCCACGAACACGGTGGAAAAGCCGAGCACGAACATCAGCGCCGAGGTCATCACCGCGCGCTTGGAGGCCTGGGTGGCTCCGTCATTGCTGACCTGCTCGATGGTCGCGCCGGTCAGATAGATCAGATAGGGCGGCACCAGCGGCAGCACGCAGGGCGACAGGAAGCTGACGAGACCGGCGATCAGGGCCGCCGGGATGGAAACATCGTGCATTGCATGACCTTCGAGAACTGCGGCCGAGAACTACGGCAGGGCATAGCGCCGTCTTGGCTTGTACGGAACAGGCAATCCAGAAGTTTCGTCGCCAACCGCTTCAACTCCGGTCACAGGGCCGTGTCCGGCACCCCGGGGATGCCGTGTCCGGCAGCCCGGGGATGCCGTGTCCGGCACCCCGGGATGGCGTAGATAGCGAAACAAAAGCTAGTATCGCTCCGTATTGCGGTCACGAGTCCGCCAACTGGGATACCCATGCGCATCGGCATCCGCAGCGCCATTTCCGCCCTGGTCCTGACGTCGATCGTCGTCAGCGCCGTCGGCGTGCATCTGTTGTGGTGGCGCACCGCCCAGCGGGTCAGCCAGACCCTGGCCGATACCATCAACGACCAGATCGTGTCCGCGGTCGGCGACGAACTGCAGTCGATCACGTCCGAAGCGCGGTCGTCGATGATGGCGGTGCGGACGCTGCTGCTCGGGAAGGTGTTCGACCCGCGCGACATGCGCAGACGCGAGTTCGTGTTCCAGTCGCAACTGCTGTCGCAGCCAACCATTTCCTGGGTGGCGTTCGCCTGGCCTGACGGATCGCTCTATGCCGGGCACAAGCTCGGCGACGCCGTGATCGAGATGATCGAGCTTGGCCCGAACCGCAAGATGCGGATCGACCGCTACGAATTCGTCGGCAACGACCTCCAGCTCAAGAACACCCGGCTCGAGGATACCGACTATTCCGTCATCAATCAGGAATGGTTTCGGGTCGCGATCGACACCAACGATGAACACTGGTCGACGTTTTCAGCGCTTCCCACCGGTCCGAGGCTGGCGGCGGCGTTCGCGGCGCCGATCGAGATCGACCAGAAGCCCGCCGGCGTCATCGCCATCATCATCGAGCTGACGCGGGTTTCGAATTTTCTGTCGCAACTCACGGTCGGGAAATCGGCCGGCGCGTTCATTCTCGAACGGGACGGCAATGTGGTCGCGGCTCCCGACCCCGAGGCCAACGAACTGAACGCGTTGAAAACCGATCATCCGTTGTTTCCGGTCGCGGTGGCCGCGATGCGAGAGGCTGGCGATGCCTATCAACCGGGCGAGGGCGAGCCCCTACACAGGCAGGTGACACGGGACGGAAAAGCCTATCAGGCGGTGCTGACGCCGATCTCGTTTCCGGGCTGGTCGCTGGTGACCGTGGTGCCCGAGTCGGAATTTCTCGGGCCGGTGCAGATGACCATCCGGAACTTGCTGATCGGCCTTGCGATCCTGATCGTGTGTGCCGGGCTGCTCTCGGCCTGGCTGGCGCAGCGCCTGATCGCCGCCCCCCTGATCAAGGTGGTGGGCGAGATCAGGCATGTCGAGCGCTTCGATCTCGACCGCGTGAAGCGGCATTCGTCGCGGCTGACCGAGATCGAGAATCTGTCCAGCGCCATCGGTGACATGGCGCAGGGGCTCGCCGCGTTCCGGAAATACATCCCGGCCGATCTGGTGAAGCGGCTGATCAGCGACGGCGACGGCGCGCGTCTCGGCGGCGCGGTGCGGCCGATGAGCGTGATGTTCATCGATCTCGCCGGCTTCACCGGCATGTCGGAGCGGCTCGGCGACCGCATCATTCCGCTGCTGTCGCGCTATTTCGACGCCGTCTCGGTGCAGATCCAGAATCAGGGCGGCACCATCGACAAGTTCATCGGCGACGCCGTGATGGCGTTTTGGGGTGCGCCGGCGCCCCATCCCGATCACGCCGTCGATTGCTGCCGCGCGGCGTTGGCATGTCGTAGGGCGGTCGAGGAGGCGGGTCTGGTCGATGATCACGGCCAGCCCATCAAGATCAGGATCGGCATCAATTCCGGCGACATGCTGGTCGGCAATATCGGATCGGAAGTCCGGCTCAACTACACCGTGATCGGCGACGCCGTGAACATTGCGAGCCGCCTCGAAGGCACCAACAAGGTCTATGGCTCCACCATCATCATCGGCCCGGAAACGCGCCGGCTGGCGGGGACAAGCATCGTCGTTCGCGAACTCGACCGGCTTGCAGTCTATGGACGCGCGGGCGGCCTGCAGATCTACGAATTGCTCGGCATGGCCGGCGCGTTGGATGGCGCGAGCGACTGGGTCAGCCGTTACGAGGCCGGACTTGCAGCCTGGCGCGCGCGCGATTTCACCGCCGCGATCGGTTCGTTCGAAAAGGTTCTGGAAATTCGCAAAGACGACGCAGCGTCGGCGCTGATGATCGAGCGTTGCCGGTATCAGATCGAAAATCCCTCCGCGGACGACTGGGACGGCACCAGCATCGCGCGAACGAAGTAGGCGGAGAGTGTTGGTGGTTGCTTAGTTAAGCAATGTGATTAAGCTGGTGGCACGTTCCGCCGCGCCAAGACGGCGGTACAACAAAAGCTCTCCCGGGAGGGGCATGATGAGATCGAAGCCGATCAATCGTCGCGTCGTTTTGCAATCGTCGGTGGCCGCGACCGCCTGGCTTGCCGCAGCGCCCGCCCTGATCGGGCGCGCAGAGGCCGCCACGCTGAAACTCAAATGTTCGTCGTCGCTGCCGAACGATCCCAAATACGCCAACGGCCGCGTCTACTATGACAATCTGGTCAAGAGCCTGAAAGCGAACGGGCTCGGCGAGCAGATCGAGGTCACGTTCTTCCCCGACAACCAGCTCGGTCAGGAAATCGACGTCATCAATTCGGTCAAGCTCGGTGTCATCGACCTGATGGTATCGGGCTCATCGATCTCGGCCAATCTGGTGCCCCTGGTCGGCACCTTCGACCTCGGTTATCTCTTCACCAGTTTTCCGCAGCAGACCAAGGCGTTCGACGCCGGCGCCGCCAAGCCGATCGAGGACGCCCTGCTCAAGGGCGCCAATATCCGCATCATCTCCTGGGCCTATAATTTCGGCTCCCGCAGCGTACTGGCGAAGAAGCCGGTGAAGGGCCCCGATGATCTGGCCGGGCTCAAGATCAGGACGCTTCCGAATCCCGTCATCACCGAATGCCTGCGCCTGATGGGCGCCGCCGCGACGCCGCTGGCGTTCGGCGAAATCTACACGGCGTTGCAGGCCGGCGTGCTCGACGGACTGGAGCATGATCCGCCGACCATCCTCGCCAGCAAGTTCTACGAGACCGCGAAGAACTACGCGCTGACCCAGCATAATTTCTCGCCGCTCGCGACCTATTTCAGCGACGCGACCTTCAACCGGATGGATCCCAAGCTGCGGGAAGGATTTCTCGACGCCGCCAAGAAGGCCGCTGTCGACACCCGCGCGCACGGTCTCGAGATGGAGAAGGAGGCGCTCAAGAACCTCGCCGACAAGGGCGTCACCATCGTCGAATGCGACAAGGAGGCGTTCCGCAAGCGGGTTGCTCCGCAGAGCGAGAATTTCATCAAGGCGCGCCCCGAGGCGAAGCCCGTGGTGGACATGATCCGCGCGACGCAGGCTTGAGGGTACACGAGATGTCAGTCGCCGCGCCCGCGTCAAGCGGCGGCCGGATCACGGCTCCACTTCTTCGGTTGAGCGACACGGTGGCGGCGATCCTGCTCGTTGCCGACCTCGTGGTCGTCTGCGTGTCGGTATTGCTGCGATTTCTGTTCAACGCGCCGGTCGAATGGGCCGACGACGTTGCCCGCGGCCTGATGGTCGGATCGAGCTTCTTCGGCGCGGCCAGCGCACTGGCCCGCGCCGAGAATCTCGGCGTCGCGTTCTTTGTCGACATGCTGCCGGTCGCGGCCAGGCGGGTGGTCGATTCGATCGGGGCGCTGCTGGTGACGGTGGTCGCGGCCTATGTTGCATTCAACGCCATCAAGATGGGCTGGCTGACCACCGGGCAGACCTCCGGCTCCGGCCTGCCGCTGGAATGGACGTTCTACCCGATGGGAGCTGGTGCACTGTTCATGACGGTGTTCGCCGCCGAGATTTTTTGTAAGCGTTCCGTTCGCGACATGATGGCCGGACTGTTGGCAACGGCCGTGATCGCCGGGCTCTACCTGGCCTGGGATTTTCTAAGCCCCGATTCGGTGCCGTCGTCGGGCACGCTGATGCTGGTCGGCTTCTTCATCACGCTGTTTGGCGGACTGCCGATCGGGTTCGCGCTGGCGCTGGCGGCGCTGATCTTCATCTGGGTCGAAGGCACGCTGCCAGGCGTCATCTTCGCCCAGCAGATGGCGCGCGGCATCGACAATTTCGTGCTGCTCGCGATCCCGTTTTTCATTCTGGTCGGCTACCTGATGGAAGCCAACGGCATGTCGGTGCGGCTGATCGAACTGCTGCAGCGCGCGGTGGGGCGCATGCGTGGTGGCCTTAACGTCGTCATGGTGATGTCGATGGTGCTGTTCTCGGGCATCTCCGGTTCCAAAATGGCTGATGTTGCTGCCGTGGGCTCGGTGCTGATTCCGGCGGCGCGGCGCTCGCGGCAGAACCCTGGCAGCGCCGTGGCATTGCTGGCGGCGTCGGCGGTGATGGCCGAAACCATTCCGCCCTGCATTAATCTGATCATCCTCGGCTTCGTCGCCAATCTGTCGATCGGCGGTCTATTTGTGGCCGGCCTGTTGCCCGCGGGATTGATGGCGCTGGCCCTGATCGTGCTGTGCATCATTCTCGGCAAGCGTCCCGAGCCCGTCGAGGACGCTGAGCCGCAGGTGCCGGTGTCGGGCCTGTGGAGCGGCGCGATCGCGTCGTTCGGGCTGATCTTCATGATCTTCTTCGGCTTCAAGACCGGCTTTGCGACCGCCACTGAAATCTCGGCCTTTGCCGCGGTCTATGCCATCGTGATCGGCAGCATCGTGTTCCGCGAGCTCAGTTTCAAGACCGCCGCGCACAGTTTCGTGCAATCGGCGACGCGGTCGGGGCTGGTGTTGTTCATCGTCGCCGCCGCGCAGTCGCTGGCCTTCATTCTGACGCTGCAGCAGGTGCCGCATGCGGTCGGCGACTTCATGCTGTCGCTGTCGGGATCGCACGGCGTCTGGCTGTTCATGCTGCTGTCGATCGTGGTGCTGATCGTGATGGGCTCGGTGCTGGAGGGGGCTGCGGCGCTGATCATCTTCGGGCCGCTGCTGCTGCCGGTCGCGGTCAAGCTCGGCATCGATCCCTTGCATTTCGGCGTCGTGCTGGTGATTTCGATGGGGCTCGGCCTGTTTGCGCCGCCGCTCGGCCTCGGGCTCTATGGCGCCTGCCTGATCGGCAACGTGCCAATTGAGCAGACCATCAAGCCGATCCTGGGCTATCTTGGCCTGCTGCTGCTGTGCCTGCTGGTGATCGCATTCGTGCCGGCGATCAGCACGGCGCTGCCGCGCGCTTTGGGGTATTGAAGTGCCTGGGGTACTGACGTGAAAGTTCTGCTCACGCATACGCCGCAGGCGCGAGCGCAATATTACGGCGAGCGCAGCCTGGCCGGGCTGCAAGCTGTCGCTGACGTTAAGCTGCATCAGTCCGACGCGGCGCTGGATGCGATCGGCCTGATCGCGGCGGCACGCGATGTCGATATTGTCGTTGCCGACCGACTCACCGCCGGACCCAGCGAGATTTTCCCGAGACTGCCCAATCTGCGCGCCTTTGTCCGTTGCGCGGTCGATATCCGCAATATCGATGTCGGCGCTGCCTCAGCGGCCGGCGTGCTGGTGACGCAGGCCGGGCCCGGCTTCGTCCAGTCGGTCGCGGAACTGGCAATCGGCTTCATGGTCGATCTGTCGCGCGGCGTTTCGCGCGCCAGCGCCGACTATCATGCCGGGCACAAGCCCGCGATCGTGATGGGCCGGCAGCTGGCCGGCAGCCGCCTTGGCATCATCGGTTACGGCAGCATCGGTCGCTATCTCGCAGGGATCGCCAAAGTGCTGGGCATGGAGATTCTGGTCGCCGATCCCTTTGCGACCATCGACGATGCCGCCATCCGGCATCTACCGCTCGACGATCTCCTTGGTGAGGCCGACTTCGTCGTCTGTCTCGCGATCGCCAATGAAAAGACTGAGAACCTGATCGGGCAGTCGGCTTTGGCGCGGATGCGCCCTGACGCCTTCTTCATCAACCTGTCGCGCGGCAATCTCGTCGACGAGGCGGCGTTGTCGACGGCGTTGCGCGAGAGGCGCATTGCCGGTGCGGCGATGGATGTCGGCCGCGCACTGGACCAGATGCCGACGCCGGAACTGGCAAAGCTGCCGAACGTGATCGCGACGCCGCATATCGGCGGCCTGACGCCGCCGGCGATCGAAAGCCAGTCGCTGGAAACGGTACGCCAGGTCGAGAAGATCATCGCCGGTGAGATTCCGGTCGGTGCGGTCAATGCCGCGAACTGGACGCGGCGGCCTTGAAACTTCGAGGCGCGGATGTCAGCGTGATGTTGATCGGATGACCCGCTACACTGGGTCAGCAATGGAATCCCCGCTGATGCGACTTCCCTTCTTCTACGGCTGGCTGATCGTCGCGGTAACGTTCGTCACCATGGCGATCGGCGTCAATGCGCGCACCGCGTTCTCGCTGTTCTTTCCGCCAATCATCGGCGAGTTCGGTTGGGAGCGCGGCGTTACGGCGGGAGCCTTCTCTTTTGGCTTTGTGGTTTCCGGCGCGGTCAGCCCGTTGATCGGTCGCATGATGGACCGCTTCGGCCCGCGTGGAGTGATGGAACTCGGCGTCGCGCTGATGGGCGGTGGCTTGCTGCTGGCCCCGCTGACGACGCAGCCCTGGCATCTGTATCTGACCATCGGCGTGATGGTCGGCGCCGGCAGCGTCTGCCTCGGCTATTCCGGCCAATCGCTGTTTCTGCCGAACTGGTTCATCCGCCGCCGCGGCCTCGCGATGGGGCTGGCGTTCGCCGGCGTCGGCCTCGGCTCGGTGACCCTGTTGCCGTGGGTGCAGCACATGATCGAGCAGACCGGCTGGCGCACCGCCTGCACCGCGATGGGCATCCTGGTGCTCGTAGCACTCGCGCCGATCAATCTGGTGCTGCGCAAGAAGCCCGAGGATATCGGGCTGTTGCCGGACGGGGACGCCGCGCCGACTGCGACGTCCGCAAAGCCCGTCTCCAACATCGTCGATCCGGTCTGGGCCGGCACCGATTGGACGCTGGCGCGCGCGTTGCGCACCGCGCGCTTCTGGTGGATCGCGCTTGGTTATTTCTGCGGCCTGTACATCTGGTACGCGGTGCAGGTGCACCAGACCAAATTCCTGCTCGACATCGGCTTCAGCCCGAACGTCGCGGTCTGGGCGCTCGGCGTGGTCAGCCTGCTCGGCATTCCCGGCCAGATCTGGCTCGGGCATCTGTCTGATCGAATCGGGCGGGAATGGATCTGGGCCATCAGTTGCTTCGGCTTTGCCGTCTGCTTCGCGGCGCTGATCGGGCTGAAATATGCGCCGGTGCTGCCGCTGGTCTATCTGATGATTTTCACGCAAGGCGCGCTCGGCTATGGGCTGACCTCGATCATGGGCGCGGTAGTGCTCGAAATCTTCCAGGGCAGGCAATATGGCAGCATCTTCGGCACCATCATGCTGGCCGCGTTGGCGGGAGGCGCCGCGGGCCCCTGGGCAACCGGCGCGTTGTACGATCTTGCCGGCAGCTACACGCTGGCCTTTGCGATCGGCATTGCCGTCAGCCTGTTGTCCGCGATTGCGATCTGGCAGGCATCGCCGCGCAAGGTGAGGGCGGTCGCCGGCCAGATGTATAAGGTGCGAGATGTCTGATTTTTTCGTTTGTGTTACCCGGGGACATTGCTGACCAAGACTCCGACGACTTGAATAACCAGCAGGTCGCGGGCCAGGTTAGACCTTTCCCCGGACGGCCCCGAGCCTTCGCAGAAGCGCGGCCCCGTTCCGCGTTTGGCATGAACGGACCGGCCGGGCCGGTCCCGCGATGCGGCAAGCAGGCTTGCCTCAATGTCTTCGATTGGCTGTCTTGCACCCATCGAGAGGTCGACATGAAGTCGGCGCGGGGACCTCTCAGGGCTTCACGAACCGATAGGCGAAGCGATCGGTCTCGCCCTTGATCGAGGGATCGAACACCTTGATCGAGTGCGGATCGTCCTTGTTCGCGAGCACGGTGCTTTCCGCGTCCAGTACGAAGCCGGCCGCCTCCACCTCCTCACGAACGGATGCAGGCTCAATCCGATGCAGCGACTGGGCGTCGCTCGTGCCCGCTCCGACGGCGGCGGCGTGGTCCACGATGACGTAGGACCCACCGGGCTTCAGCCGCTCGTATACAGCTCGATTGAAGTGAGCCGCCGTCGCGCCCTTGGCCTGGATCAGCGCGGTGTGGAGATCGTGGTAGAACAGATGCAGCCACAGGACATCCGCTGGTTGCGTGAGCCCCGGCATTGCCAAGAGGTCCGCCGAGACGACTTCGACGTTCTCTCGGCCCGGCTCCTTCGCAAGCGTCCGCATGCGGCCGACCGGATCGTTCTTGAAGTGGGCGACTTCGGCCGGCACGAAGCTGTAAACCCGTCCTTCGGGTCCCACGATGTAGGAGAAGAGGCGGGTCCAGTCACCGTCGCCCGGGTAAATGTCGATGACGGTTGCGCCCGCGCCTACGCGTGCGAACCGGATCAGCTCGGATAGCTTGGATTGGTCGTACATCGGATTCTCCTTTGCGGTTGAGCACTCGACGAGCGCGCAGCGTGCGAGGCGGCGATCCACGGCTCATTCACCTTCGACGCCGAACCGATGGCCGCAGTCGGCCAGCGCTTTCACCGTTTGCTCCGAAGCCTGGATTTAGGCCCAGCGGCCGGCCTCCTCAAAATCAAGGCGAGGATTGCGCGGGAACACGGAACCTGCATCGCCGTGCCCAATGCTGCAGATGAAGTTCGACCGAACCCGCGTGCCTGAGAAGAACGCCTTATCCACGCCAGCGTTGTCGAAGCCGGACATGGGCCCGCAGTCCAGTCCCAACGCCCGCGCAGCGACGATGAGGTAAGCGCCCTGTAGCGTTCCGTTTCGCATTGCCGTCACCTCGGCCACGCCTGGTGCCGCGAAGTATTTCTTCATGACCTCGGCAGCGTGAGGCAAAAGCTTTGGCAGCTCGCCGGCGAAATCCAAATCGTGGCCGATAATGACCGTGACAGGAGCCTTCAGAATCTTCGGCTTATTCGGTTCCGCAGCAAGCCCGGCGAGCGTTGCCTTTCCATCGGGGCTACGCACCCAGACAAACCGCGCGGGGCTGCTGTTCGCCGATGTCGGGCCCCATTTCAGGAGGTCATAGATTTCGCGTACCAGATCGTCCCCTACAGGACGATCTGCCCATCCGTTGGGGGTGCGAGCGGAGCGAAGGATCTGATCAAGCCACTGATCGTTTAAAGCGGAAGTCATAGGTGGGAGCCTTTTCAGGAAATGGATGATGGTCGGCACAACATCGTGTCATGCCATCACGACGCACACGTCGAACTTGACTAGGTCCTTGCGTCGATCTGCGAGGCCCGCGCCAGTGCTTGCGTGTCGATGTACTCCTGGATGTGGGCGACTTTGCCGTCTCGAATGGTAATGTCGAAGACCCACTCGTCCTTGAACGGCCTATTCGTGGCTTTGATTTTTCCTGTAGCGACGCCGACGACCATAACCCGGTCTCCCTGCGCCACGAATTCGGGGGGCTTCGGGTATTGCGTTTCCACCTCTTCGGACGCCTTCTTGAGCACAGCCGCCAACTCCGCGTGCCCGCGGTGCGTGCCTGCCAGCGGCCAGCCTTCGCCCGGAATGATCCACTCGATATCTTCGGCAGCCAACGCCAGCAGATCGCGCGCGTTGCTGCTGCCCATGGCTGCAAAGAAATTCTTCACAAGCTTGACATTCTCTTCAGTGCTCATCGTATCTCTCCGTTTTCGCTCGGCGCGAATTCAGATGGCCGAGAAGCCGCCGTCGACGGACAACTCCACCCCGTTCACGAAGCTCGAATCGTCTGAAGCAAGAAACAGCGCGGCTGCCGCAATTTCCTCGGGACGACCCATCTTTCCCCGCGGGATCAGGGATTCGAACATCCGCTTCGCTTCCTCGGTGAGAACCTGGTCCTGCATCGGTGTGGCGATCGGACCTGGGTGCAGCACGTTCACCCGGATATTCCTGCCCTTGAGTTCGTTGAGCCACCCGCGTGCGAATGCGTGCAGCGCTGCCTTGCTCGCCGCATACACGCTGTAACCAGGAAAACCTTTGATCGAAGCAACTGACCCAGTCATGAAGATCGATCCGCCATCGTTGAACAGCGGCAGCGCCTTCTGGACCGTAAACAGCGTGCCGCGCGTATTCAGGCCGAAGGTCGTATCGAAATGCTGCTCGGTAATCTCGCCCAGTGGGACGGCTTCGCCCGTGCCGGCGCTCGCGTACAGGATGTCGATCCTGCCCTTTTCCCGCTTGACCGTGTCGAACAGACGGTCGAGGTCGTCGAGATTGGCCGCGTCGCCGCGCACGCCGGTCACGTTTCGGCCGATCAGCTTGACGGCCTCGTCCAGTGCCTCCTGTCTCCGGCCCGTGATGAAAACATGGGCGCCTTCTTCGACGAATCGCTGGGCGCTCGCCAGCGCCATGCCGCTCGATCCACCCGTGATGACTGCAACCTTACCTTCAAGCTTTCCCATGACTTCTTCCTTCCAGGCTTCCGCCTATGGTCGTTCGGGGACGCCCCCGAGAACCTCGACATAGGTCCGCCGGGGTCAGGCGTTGAGTGCGGAAACGCGCACATCGGTGGTGCGAAATCGATCCGGCCGGACGACCGACACCAGCCGCGACGATCGGTGTCCGCCGTTCGGAATTGCGCCGTGCTTGCCTGGCATAGGCCATGATTTCAGCCCGTACCGCTGTTCAATGTGTTAGATACGGGCTTTGGAAGGCGCACTGCGCGGTGCGGGATTGCACCATGATCGATTGGGATGACGTTCGCTACTTTCTTGCCGTCGCGCGCGGAGGCTCGGTGCGGGCGGCCGCCGAGCGCCTCGGTGTGAACCACGCGACCGTGCTGCGGCGCATCGCCCAGCTCGAGGAACGCCTCGGGGTCCACATGTTCGAAAAGCTTCCTTCGGGCTACCGCCTGACGGCTGCGGGCGAGGAGGTCCTCGAGTTCGCGGACCAGATGGAAGCGTCGTCGCACCTGCTGGAGACGCGCGTCTTCGGGCGCGACCAGAGCGTGCGCGGGCTTCTGCGGGTGACGCTGGCGCCGCCCCTCGCGACACACCTGCTCATGCCGGATTTCGCCGATTTCGCGCGTCTGCATCCGGACATCGAGATGGACATCTTGTCGTTCGGCGAGCTGGCAAATCTGACCAACCGAGAGGCCGACGTCGCGATCCGCGTCGTCTACGACCGCAAAACCCTGCCGCTCAATCTTCACGGCATGAAGGGACCGGAACTGTTCGGCGGCGTCTACATGTCTCGCGATCGACTGGCCGCGTGGCGTGCGGGCGCGCCTGATCCCATCCGGTGGATCGTCATAAGTATTCATGGAATTCCGGGTTGGGCCAGCGAGGGTGAGGTTCGCACCACAGGGGTTCCATTCAGGGTCACGGACGCCGAGGCGCAGATCGTTGCTGTACGGCAAGGGCTCGGGATCACGACACTGCCGTGCTTCGTCGGAGATGCCGACTCCCTGCTAGTGAGGGTGCCGGGCACCGGCCTGCACATGTACGGAACGCTCTGGCTTCTGACACAGGGAGAGACGCGCAAGACGAAGCGCGTGCGGCTCTTCACGGAGTTCGTATCCCGCAGGCTCGCTGCGTACGCTCCGCTTTTCGCGGGGCAGTCTGTATCGCGTGACTGATCTGCAGCAGTTCGCCATCGACGGCAAGTGCCTGCGAGCGCACATCCCGCAGCGAGCACACGCCCGAACTCACACTTTGTGAACGAAGATTTTCGAACACTTCGTTACGACGATGGTATCCCGATCGCTCGCTGCAGGTCGGCGATGGCGCGCAAAAAACTGTCGGCCGGCGTCTCCGGATCGATCAGCCGGTGCAAACGGAAACCGTCTTCCAGCGCCAGCACGACCGCGCCGACCCAGGCCGGATTCAGAATTCCGTTCTTGCCGCTGTTCTTCGCCGTGGTCTCGACGATGTCCGCGATCAGTTTTCGCCGGGCACGTAGCCGCTTGGCGAGTTCGGGCCGGCGCTTTTCGGCGCGCGCCACGAACAGGATCATCTCCATATGCAGCAGGGGCGAGCGGCCGAGCGGATCCTGCTTGCTGCGGTCCATGTTCCGGAGTGCGTTGATGAAATCCGGAAGGGTTTTATGCTCAGCCAGCAGCTCGTGCATGCGTCGTATAGATTGTTCGACGTGCTCCTCCATCATCGCGATGACCAGCTCGTCCTTGCTCTTGAAGTTCGAGTAGAACGCCCCGCGCGTAAAACCTGCCGCGGCCGCGATATCCTCGATGCTGGCGCCGCCGATGCCCTGTTCCTCGCAGACGCGGGCAGCCGCCTCGAACAGCTTTTCGCGGGTATCATCCCGTGTGGGTCGGGTTCGGACTCTTGACATCCTGGCAATTTAGGGCAGAATGCAACTCGATACAAGAGTGTATCGAGTTGCATTTTTCCGAATGACGTCGCCGTATACCGGCAAGATACACCGCGGTAACTCATTGAGGTCACCATGAACGAGCATGTTCAGACTGGGAATGGCGCGCCGCTGTTCAATCCGCTGTCGCCCGAGTTCATCAAGAACCCCTATCCGCATTACGAACGGATGCGCACCACCGATCCGATGCATGTGACGCCGCTCGGCGTGTTCGTCGCCAGCCGCCATGCCGAGGCCAGCCTGGTGCTGCGCGACAAGCGTTTCGGCAAGGATTATGTCGAGCGCACGATCCGGCGCTACGGTCCGAAGATCATGGAAGAGCCGGTGTTTCGCAGCATGAGCCACTGGATGCTGCAGCAGGATCCGCCGGATCACACCCGCCTGCGCGGGCTGGTGGTGAAGGCGTTCACGGCGCGCCGGGTCGAGGACATGCGCCCGCGCATCCAGCATATCGTCGATGAAACGCTCGATCGCATCATTCCGCAGGGCAAGATGGATCTGATCGAGGATTATGCGTTTCGCCTGCCGGTCACCATCATCTGCGACATGCTCGGCATTCCCGAAGAGCATCGCGAGGTGTTTTACACCGGCTCGCGCGATGGCGGACGCCTGCTCGACCCGGTGCCGCTGTCACCGGACGAAATCAAGCAGGGCAATGCCAGCAACGCGATGGCGGCGATGTACTTCCAGCAACTGTTCGAGTTGCGGCGCAAGACCCCCGGCGACGACCTGATCACGCAACTGTTGCAGGCCGAGGAAGACGGTAGCAAGCTTTCCAACGAAGAGCTGACCGCCAACATCATCCTGCTGTTCGGCGCCGGCCACGAGACCACGGTCAACCTGATCGGCAACGGTCTGCTGGCTCTGCATCGCAACCCCGATCAGCTCGAACTGCTCAAGGCCAGGCCTGAGCTCATCACCAACGCCATCGAGGAATTCCTGCGTTACGATTCCTCGGTGCAACTGACCGGCCGGGTCGCGCTGGAAGACATCGAGGATCTCGGCGGCAAGCGAATCCCCAAGGGCGAAAGCGTGCTGTGCCTGCTGGGCTCGGCCAACCACGATCCCGCGGTTTATCCCGACCACCCGGAGCGTCTCGATATTACCCGGCCCAATGTCAGGCCGCTGTCCTTTGGCGGCGGCATCCACTTCTGCCTCGGCGCCCAGTTGGCGCGGATCGAGGCCGAGATCGCGATTTCGACCCTGCTGCGCCGCCTGCCGGACCTGCGGCTCGATGACGCGATCAATCCGGAATGGCGTCCGACCTTCGTGCTGCGTGGCCTGAAGCGGCTGCCCGCGAGCTGGTAAATCCGGGGCTCCTCAGACAAAGACGAGAGCCTTGGTTTTGTATTTCAGAACCAGGGCCCTCGCGATGTTGCTGTGACTTCGCCATACTTGTCTCTATATACTGAGTTGCTCCGGCGCCGGTTCGGCTTCGCGCGGCCATGTGCCGGGGCGGTTCAAGGGGAGACACCGTGCAGACGACGCTGCTCGGCCTGGCATTCGCCTTCATCATTGCGCTCGTAGCCGCGCTGGTCGGGCCGTATTTCATCGACTGGAGCCAGTTCCGGCCGCAGTTCGAGGCCGAGGCGGCGCGAATCATCGGCGCCCAGGTTCGCGTCGGCGGCAAGCTCGACGCCCGGCTGCTGCCGGCGCCGTCGCTGCAGTTGCAATCGGTGGTGGTCGGTGGCGCCAACGATCTCGGCAAGGTTCGCGCTGACAAGCTCGACGTCGAATTCAGCCTCAGTTCACTGATGCGCGGCGAATGGCGCGCCACCGAATTGACCATCAACGGCATGTCGCTCGATCTCGGTCTTGATCCGAAGGGGCGGGTCGACTGGCCGGCCTCGACCGGGACGTTCAACCTCGGCTCGCTGGCGATCGATCGCCTGAATCTCACCGGCCGGATCGCGCTGCATGATGCGGCCAGCCGCAGCACGCTCGAACTGAACGACATCGCCTTCAGCGGCGACGTGCGCTCGCTCGCCGCCGGTGCGCTTCGCGGCGACGGCAACTTCATGCTTCAGGGCACGCGCTATCCGTTTCGCGTTTCCTCCGGGCAGGGCCCCGACGGCAACGGTACGCGCCTTCACCTCAATATCGATCCGGGCCAGCGTGCGTTCGCGGCCGATCTCGACGGCATCCTGAACTTCGACGCTCGGGCGCCGCGTTTCGACGGCGCGGTGACGCTGGCTACGCCAGCCGGCCAAAAGGGCAGGGGCGACGAACCGCCGTGGCGCATCATGGCGAAGGTCAAGACCGACTACTCGGCGGCCCGGCTTGAACAAATCGAGCTCACCCTTGGCGGCGACGAGCGCGCGTTGAAGCTCGCCGGCAATGGTGACATCCGCTTCGGCGCCTCGCCGCAGTTGCATGCTGCGCTGTCGGCGCGACAGCTCGATGCCGACAGGTTCGTCAGCAAGGACAATTCCGCCGAACCGGTTCGCGCCTGGCCGGCGCTGCGGGCGCTGATCTCGGCCATTCCGCCGGCGCCGATCCCGGCGCAGGTCGAACTCTCCACCGAGCAGGTGATGCTGGGCGGCCGCCCGCTACAGGACATCGCCGCCGAACTGCATGGCAACGCCAACACCTGGAGCGTCCACAAACTGGAGTTTCGCGCCCCCGGCACGACGCGGGTCTCGCTGAGCGAGGCGAGCGCCAAAGGCGCCGCGCCCGACCAGTTCAAGGCCGCGCTCACGATCGAATCCACCGATCCGGATGCACTGATGACCTGGCTGCAGGGCCGCGGCGATGCCGCCTATCGCAGCCAGAAGCCGCTGCGGCTGCGCAGCGACGTCACCATCGCGCCTGACGGATTCACCTTCGACGCCTTGAAGGCGGATATCGACGGCGGCGCCGTCGAAGGGCGGATTGCGGTGTCGCACCGGCAGGCCAACAGCGGTTCCAGAGTCGATGCGCAATTGAAGGCGGAACGGCTGGATATCGATGCGGCCACGGCGTTCGTCCGGTCGCTGGCGGGACCGCAGGGCGACTGGCCGGACGAGGGCGCACTCTCGCTCGATATCGGCAGCGCCATTTCGGCCGGTCAGGAATTGCGTCCGTTACTGGCAAAGCTTGGCTACGGGCCGAAAGCGTTTTCGCTGGACCAGTTGAAGATCGGCCGGCCCGACAGCGTGATGCTGGAAGGCGCCGGCAATTTCGACCGCGCCAACGCGACCGGAAAACTGAAAATCGATTCGAGCGCGGCGTCGCTCGGTCAGCTCACCAGCCTGATCGCGCCGTTTGCACCGGCGCTGGTCGCGCGGGTCAACGCGATGGGCTCCGCTCCGGGGCCGGCGCGGCTGAAGATCGCGCTCGATCTCGACAAGACCGCCGGGCAGGCCGATCGCGCCAATGCGCGCGCCGTCATCGATGTCGACGCGCCGCTGCTCAAGGGTGTCACCACCATCACCGCGAAGCCATCCGTCTCGGCGATCCACGGCATCGATCTCACAGCACTTGGGCGCAGCGAGCTCGGGATCGAGTCCAATCTGTCGTCGACGCAGGGCCGCGCCTTGCTGGCGCTGCTTGGCGTTAACAGCGTCATTGCGGCGGGCGAGGGGCCGGCGCAGTTCGAAGGCTCGGCAGCGGGCGCGTGGGGCGCGCCGTTGCGGCTGAAGGCCAGGATCTCGGGCACGGGACTGGATGCCGAAGCGGATGGTTCCGCGGAGCCGTGGGCGCAGGATGCCAAAGCCAGTCTCAATCTGAAAGTTCGCAGCGGCGATCTCGGACCGCTGCTCGATCTCAAGTCCACCGATACGCTGGCGCAGAATATCGGTCTGTCGGCGCGCGTCTCGCTTGCGGGCAACAAATTGACGTTCGACGATCTCGACAGCAGCATCGCCGGTTCGCGGTTGCGCGGACGCGTCGCGGTAGTACTTGGCGACGAGAAAAGCATCGAAGGCGAAATCGGTGTCGATCAACTGGCGCTGGCGCCGGCTTTCACGTTGGCGATCGGTGCGGCCGGACATGATGCGGCCGAACCGCTCGGCGCCGGACTGGTGAAGGGCTGGCGCGGCAGAATCGCGTTTCAGGCCTTGCGCGGTCTGCTGCCGGGCGGCAGCGAATTGCGGCCGGTGAGCGGCGTCGTCAAGAGCGACGGCCAGTCGCTGACGTTCGATGCCATCAAGGGCAGGATCGGCGGTGGCGAAGCCAGCGCCACGATCGACACCCGGCAAAGCGCCGACGGCATAGCCATGAATGCGAGCGTCCAGTTGAGCCGCGTCGACGGCACGGCCTTGCGCTATCGCAATCTCGCGATGCCGGCCGGCCACGCCTCGCTGCAGATGACGCTGGCCAGCCAAGGCCGCAGCGCTTCGGCGCTGTCGGGCGCGCTGACCGGCAGCGGAACGGTGACGCTGGAATCGGCGAAGATCGCCGGCCTCGATCCGCGCGCCTTCGACGTGGCGGTCCGCGCCAGCGACAGCGGGCAGGTGAAGGATGACGCCAGATTGAAGCAGATCGTCGAGCCGGCCCTGGCGGCGGGCACGCTGTCGATCGCGTCGGCGCAGGTCCCGTTCAACATCAGGGACGGCCGCATCAGGGTCGGCGCCACCACGCTCGATGCCAACGGGGTGAGGGCGATCGTCTCCGGCGGATACGATATCCCCGCCGATCAGGCTGATATTCGCGCAGCCCTTGCGCTAACGCTGACGGCCGGTCGCCCCGAGATTCAGTTATTTGCCGTCGGCACATCAGACACGCTCAGTCGAAGCGTCGATGTTGCCACGTTGTCTTCGTGGCTCTCGGTGCGGGCGATCGACCACGAAACCAAACGGCTCGATGCCATCGAGCGCGGCGAACCGCCGCCGCCGGCGCCGGCGCCGGTGTCGCTGCCGCCGCAAGAGGATACGCCACCGCCGGCACAGCAGACGCTCCCGCCAGGCGAGCCGCTGACCCAGGTGCCGCTGCCCGGCCGCGATCCGCGAAGGCTTCCGGCAAAACGCAAGGCCGCCGTGCCGCGTCCGCAGGCCGGGCCGCCCGTGGCTACGGCGCCTGCGCCGGCCACGAGCCAGCAGCAGGTGGCGCCGCTGCCGTCACCGATCGAGGTGAAACCGGCGCCGGGTCCCGCAAAGCCGAAACCGAAGCCGCCGTTGGTGCTGACGCCGCAGGTGGCAAATCCGCCGCCGCGTCCGGCATTTCAGAACAACAACTAAAGCGTGATGAGATCAGGTTGGGCCGCGGCACCGGCCCGTTTTCGCGTGCCATCCTACTTTGCATGGGGTTGTTTTCGAGATTTTGTGTCGAGCGTGATCTCCCGCTCAATGCCGATCGCCTGCAGAAAGGTCCGGTCGTGGCTCACCACGATCAGCGCGCCGTCAAATCCTTTCAACGCTTTTTCCAGTTCCTCGATCGAGCCCAGATCGAGATGATTGGTCGGCTCGTCCAGCAGCAGCAACAGCGGCGGCTCCGGCCGGGCGAACACGCAGGCCATGCCCGCGCGCAGCCGCTCGCCGCCACTGAGCGTGCCGGCGATTTGCAGCGCCGCGCGGTTACGGAAGGCAAACCGCGCCAGCGCGGCGTGCGCGTCATTGGCGGTCAGCTCCGGATTGAGCCGGCGCAGATTGTCGAGAATGCTCGTTGCGGAATCAAGCAGGCCGACATGCTGGTCGAGCACGGCGACGCGCGGGGTCCGGCGGTCGATGTCGCCGCTGGAAGGCGCGAGTTCTCCCGTCATCAGGCGGAACAGCGTCGTCTTGCCGGAGCCGTTGGCACCGCGGATCGCGATCCGCTCGGGGCCCCGCACCTCGAAAGACAGCGGTCCGAACAGGCGGCGCTCCGCAAACCTCATCGCCACTTCCTTGAAGGCGATCAGCGCGCGGCCGCGCGGCAGATGTGTCCGGGGAAGCTCGATCGAAAGGGGCGTCAGGATTTCGACCTGCGCACGGGCCGTCTCGAGCGCTTCGGTACGATCGCCGATCAGCCGGTCGGCCAGATGGCTTTCGCGGGCGCCGCTCTCTTCTGCCTGCTGCTTGCTGGCATCCAGCAGGATTTTGCTGTGGCTGCCCGAGGCGCGATAGGCGCGGCCGGCTCTGTCGCGGCGGGCCTTCTTCTCCCGCGCCTTCTGCAACGCGCGTTCGGTTTGGCGTAACGCATCCGATGCCCGGCCGAGGTCCGCTTCGGCGCGGGCGCGGGCCGCATCGCGCGCCTGCGCAAAACCGGACCACGCGCCGCCGAACACGTTGACACCGATGGGGGTCAACTCGACGATACGGTCGACGCGTTCCAGCAATGCGCGATCATGGCTCGCGACGAGGACGCCGCCCTGCCAGCGTTCGAGCAGTTGCGCCACGGCCTGCCTTCCATCGGTGTCGAGATTGTTGGTGGGCTCGTCGAGCAGCAGCAGATCCGGCGCCTCGATCAGCAGGCGCGCCAGCGCGATCCGGGTTCGCTCGCCGCCGCTCAGCGAGGCGACCCGGCGCTCGAGCGGCAGTGAGGCCAGTCCGGTTTCGATCAGCGCTGTCTGCAGCCGCTCTTCAAGTGTCCAGTCGGCCTCGGCGGCGTCGTCAAGCGAGCCTTCGCCGCGCTCGAGCCGGTGCAGGCGTGCGAGGTCGGCTTCGACGCCGAGCGCCTGAGCCACCGAGAGGCGGTCATCGGCCAGTTGTGCGAGCATACCGATCGAGCCGACGCGCTGAAGCGATCCGCTCGCAGGTTCGATCTCGCCGGCGATCAGGCGCAACAGCGTGGATTTGCCGCAGCCGTTGCGGCCGACCAGGCCTGTTCGCTCGCGCCCGAGCGCGAGCGTCAGGCCGTCGAACAGTTGATGTCCGTCAGGGGCGACGAGGGAAATGGAATCCAGAATGAGAAATGCCGACATGGAGAGCTTCCGAAATGGACAGGTTTCGCGGAGCGGTGAGCTTTGCGATGTCCATTTCTCTCTCCAGGGACTGTCGTGACGGATTCAGCCGGCATTGCCTCGGCAATAGCGGCTAGCGACCGTCATTAAATACGCGTTGGCGTAATTCGTCTAGGCCTGCGGCCGCGCGTCCGGTGCTACAGCAGCGGCGGTTGGTATCGCGCGCGTCCGGAAATAATCGAGCACGAAAAGCCGGATCGCCGACGACAGGTTGCCCTGCTGGCGATTGCCGTCGATCTCGCCGACCAGTTCGGACAGCGTCATGTTTCGCAAGCCCGAGATTTCCTTCATGCCATTCCAGAAAGCCTCTTCGAGGCTGACGCTGGTCTTGTGACCGGCGACGACGATCGAACGTTTGACAACGGGCGACTTCATGATGCGTCTCCGCCATCGAGATTGTTTTGGAGCTTGTGTTGTTCCAGCAGGTGGCCGGCGCGATCCTTTGTCTGCTGATCGAGTGCGCGTTCGGATTTGGTGCGACCAAAGCGCGCACGGTTGGCGTCGGCCTGTTTCGCCGACTGCTCCCGCTCATTGCGCTTCTTGAATCGCTTCAGGTTGACGATGTCCCCCATGCCAGCCTCCATCATTCAGCGGCTCGAAGGTGTGACGGTCGTAGGCAGAAGCGGCCGCGTAGCGCGCAAACAAATCCGATGGTCATCCAGAATCCCCGTGTCGAACTCTTTGATAGCATCAAAAAATGAATTTCGCTCTGCGAAAACAACATGATTGGTGCTCCTACCATGCGTCAGAGCGACGGCGATAGATGATCCACCTCATTCTTTAGGCGTTATGATCTATAATTATATCACTCACCCGTAGTTTCCCGGGGCCGGTGCGGCACTCAGCCCGGGTGTGTCATTTTGTCCGGCTGCACCAGCCGATCGAATTCGTCGGCAGCAACAAACCCTAGGCGCACAGCCTCTTCTTTCAATGTGGTGCCGCGCGCATGCGCGGACTTGGCGACCTTGGCCGCATTGTCGTACCCGATTTTTGGCGCGAGCGCGGTCACCAGCATCAGGGAACGCTGCATCAAGTCGCGGATGCGCTTTTCGTCGGCGCGTATGCCCACCACGCAATGCTCGGTGAAGGAGCGAACCACGTCCGACAGCAACTGAATGGAATTCATCATACAATATGCCAGCACCGGCTTGTACACGTTCAGCTCGAAATGTCCCTGGCTTCCGGCCACCGTGACGGCGGTCTGGTTGCCGAACACCTGGCAGCAGACCATCGTCATCGCTTCGCATTGGGTCGGATTGACCTTGCCCGGCATGATCGACGAGCCCGGTTCGTTTTCGGGCAGGATCAATTCGCCGAGACCGGAGCGCGGCCCCGATCCCAGGAAGCGAATATCGTTGGCGATCTTGAACAGGCCGGTCGCCACCGAATTGATCACGCCATGGACCAGCACATAGGCATCGTTGGAGGCCAGCGCCTCGAACTTGTTCGGCGCGCTGGTGAACGGCAGTTTTGTAATCTTGGCGACGTGCCGCGCAAACGACTTGGCGAATTTCGGCTTCGAGTTGAGGCCGGTGCCGACGGCGGTGCCGCCTTGCGCCAGCGGATAGAGATCCTTCACCGCGATCCGCAGCCGCGCGATGCCGCTCTCGACCTGCGCGGCATAGCCGGAAAATTCCTGGCCCAGCGTCAGCGGCGTCGCGTCCTGGGTATGAGTCCGGCCGATCTTCACGATCTTCGCGAAGGCTTTCTCCTTCTTGCGCAGCTCGCGATGCAGCTCGCTCAGCGCCGGGATCAGGTCGGCCACGATGCGTCCCGCTGCGGCGATATGCATCGCGGTCGGAAATGAATCGTTGGAGGACTGGCTCATATTGACGTGATCGTTGGGATGAACCGGCTTCTTGGTGCCGAGTTCGCCGCCGAGCATCTGGTTGGCGCGGTTGGCGATCACCTCGTTGAGGTTCATGTTGGTCTGGGTGCCGGAGCCGGTCTGCCAGACCACGAGCGGAAAATGGTCGTCGAGCTTGCCTTCGATCACCTCGCGCGCGGCGCGGGTGATGGCGCCGGTGCGGCGGGCGTCGAGCAGGCCGAGCTCACGGTTGGTTTGCGCGGCGGCGAGTTTGACGATGCCCAGCGCATGGACGATTCCGATCGGCATCCGGTCGTGGCCGATCTTGAAATTCTGCCGCGAACGTTCGGTCTGCGCGCCCCAATACCGATCGGCGGCAACATCGATCGGACCGAAACTGTCGGTCTCGCTGCGGGTGGAGCTATTTCGGGATGTTTCTGATCGAGCCATAAGCAATGTCCGTAGCGATGTCTGTTGCGCCGCGAATTGGCGCAACGTCCACTCTACAGGGTGGCTTCTCGCCCGCGGACTATTTCTTTCGGAATCGATCCAGCCGCACCACTTCGGCGCCTTCGCTCGGCTTCGCCGGTTCGTCCTTGTTCTCCGCGGCAGGCGAGGGGGCGGCATCGGGCAAGGCGGACGGCGCGGCAACGGCGGGAAGCTTGGCCCCCGGCGCGTCTACGGCCGCGTCGGCATCGGACGGCTCGAATTGCAATCCGAACTGCACCGAAGGATCGAGGAAGCTCTTGATCGCGGCGAACGGGACCACCAGCCGCTCCGGGATGCCGCCGAACGACAGTCCGACCTCGAACCGATCCTCGGTCACGACTAGGTCCCAGAACTGATGCTGCAGGATGATGGTCATCTCTTCCGGATATTGTGCGAGCAGCCGCGGCGACAGCTTCACGCCATCGGCGGTGGACACGAAGGTGATGAAGAAGTGATGCTCTCCCGGCAGGCCGTGTTCGGCGGCATCGGTCAGCACGCGGCGCAGCACCCCGCGCAGCGCGTCGCGCGCCAGCACGTCATAACGGATGTGATCGGTCGCCATGGAAGTCCTGTCACTTTGAAATGGCCGCGATGCCGGTTGCCCGACTCGCCTTTTGACCCATGCTACCCCGGCCTGCGTCGCAGGTCAGCAGCCGTCATGGAACGAATTTGCGGTAGAAACGCCCCATCGGGGGCAAATTGCGGGAAAAATGAAGGTGGAGGCTTCTGTTGCCAGGTGCCTCCGAACCCCGCCTAGCGGAGCTTAACCCACCAGGACTTTAGACTTGGTCTTTCAAACTGCGTTACGCAGCCTGAGCAACCGGAGCATAGTTGTCGTTTGCAACTATTGCGTAGCCCGATAACGGCGGAACCATACCGGGAAAAAACACGCCCTTTACGCCCTCGTCGATCCTGGTTCGCCCCCGCCGAAACCCGCTGGCATGATCCGGAAAAGTGGATACCGGTTTTCCGAATAAGATCATGCCCAACTGACGGGCTTGGGTGGAGGCGCCGGGTACTGCCCCCGGGTCCGAATGGTTTATTGCGACGGCAATTTATTTCCATAGCCGGCGAACCGGCACCCCCAATATAGGGCGCAAATATCGAGAAAAAAAGTGCCCGGCCGGACGTCAAGCCGTCCTCCGAGCCGGACAGTCATGTTCCAAGCGAGGAAGTTTCGCTGAATTTGGGTTGGCCTCGGACGAGCCGGCGTTCTAGTTTTGCGCCATGCCTCAGGATTCCCCGCCGGCCGCCGTCCCGGCGCCGGACGTTCCAGCTTCCATCCCGCCAAATCAGCCCGGCCTGCTCGAGCTGTTCGTGGCGTTCGCCAAAATGTCGCTGGCCGGCTTCGGCGGCGTGCTGGTCTGGGCCCGGCGCGGCATCGTCGACCAGCACCGCTGGATGACGGCGGAGGAATTCAACGAGACCTTTGCGCTGTGCCATTTCCTGCCAGGCCCGAACATCGTCAATCTGTCGGTCGTATTCGGATCGCGGTTTCGCGGCGTTGCCGGTGGCTTCGCGGCGTTTGCCGGACTGGTCGGCCCACCGATGCTGATCGCGACCGCTCTTGCCGCCGTTTACGCCCGCTACGGCGAGATCGACGCGCTGCGGCGTATTCTGGCGGGCGTCGCCTGCGCGGCGGTCGGACTTTTGCTGGCGGTCGTGTTCAAGATGATGATGCCGCTGATCAAGAAGCGTGACGCGGTGGGGATCGTGATCCTGATCGCGGTGTTCATCGCGATCGGATTGTTTCGGCTGCCGCTGCAGGAGGTGCTGCTGGTGGGCATTCCGCTGAGCCTCGCCATCACTTATTTCATGCGCCGCCGGGTGAACGGATGAATTCAGACGCCAACCCGATCTGGACGCTCGTTTGGACTTTCGCATTGATGTCGCTGTTTGCGGTTGGTGGTGCGAATTCGGCTGTTCCCGAAATGCACCGGGTCGCGGTCGACGTGCACCACTGGATGACCGACAGGCAGTTTGCCGATATCTTCGCGATATCCCAGCTCTCGCCGGGGCCGAATGTCCTGATCGTGACGCTGATCGGCTATTCGGTTGCGGGTGTGGCCGGCGCGCTGACCGCGACGGTTGCGATGTGCGGCCCGACCGCCGTCCTTGCCTATTATGTAAGCCGGCTTCTCGCGCGGTCGAGCCATTCACCCTGGCCTGCAATCATTCAGGCGGCGCTGGTTCCACTTTCGATCGGGCTGATGGGCGCCAGCGGCCTGATTTTGGCGCTGACGTCGGACCGGAGCTGGGTGGCCGGCCTGATCACGGTGGCGGCGGCGGTATTGGCGTTTGCTACCCGGCTAAATCCGCTCTGGATGTTGGTGGCCGGGGGGGCTTTGGGTTTTGCTGGCGTTATCTGAGGAAAATCGCTAGGCAAGACCGGGGTCTGCACTAAACACTATCCAAACAATATGGGCGGGAAAGCCCTGTCCGGGGAGAGAGATCGATGAGTGATACGCCGAGCCATGTGCCGGTCAAATTCAAGATGCCGAAATGGGTTCGTGGTCCGCAGGATTTTGTCGGCGGAATTGCGCTCATGGCTATCGCCGCATTTGCCCTGTGGGCATCGAGCGATTTGCAGGGCATGCACGGGTTTTCGTTCGGCGCCGGGACCGCTCCCCGGATGTTCGCTGTTCTTTTGCTGGGACTGGGCGCCGCCGTTACCCTGATGGGGCTTCTGACTGACGGCGAACACATCACGGTCTATGCGTGGCGGGGTCCGCTGTTCGTGTCGTTGGCCATCGTTTCCTTCGCAGTCACGATTCGTCCCCTCGGTCTCATCATCTCGGCGTTTGCCAGCTTCATCATTTCCGCGCTGGGAACGCCGGAGACCAAGTGGAAGGAAACCATCATCGTCGGCATTTGCCTGACGATCGGTTGTAGCCTGCTTTTCCCCTATGCGCTTGGGTTGCCGCTGCAGCTCCTCCCGCGTTTCCTGGTTCAGTGAGGGCGCAATGGCCGAACTCTTTTCCAATCTTGCTCTCGGTTTTGGCGTCGCCTTTACCCCCATCAACCTTTTGCTGTGCCTGATCGGCGCCCTCGTTGGCACGCTGGTCGGCGTGCTGCCGGGCATCGGCACCATCGCGACGGTGGCGATGCTGCTGCCGATCACGTTCGGACTGCCGCCGGTCGGCGCCCTGATCATGCTCGCCGGCATCTACTACGGCGCGCAATATGGCGGCTCGACCACCTCGATCCTGGTCAATATTCCGGGTGAGGCGACATCGGTCGTGACCACGCTCGACGGCTTCCAGATGGCCAAGCAGGGCCGTGCCGGCCCGGCGCTGGCGATCGCCGCGATCGGCTCGTTCTTCGCCGGCTGCGTCGCGACCGTCCTGATCGCGGTGCTCGGTGCGCCCCTGACCAAGCTCGCGCTGGCCTTCGGTCCTGCCGAATATTTCTCGCTGATGGTGCTCGGCCTGATCTTCGCGGTGGTGCTGGCCAAGGGCTCGGTGTTGAAGGCGATCGCGATGATCGTGTTCGGGCTGTTGCTCTCGATGGTCGGCTCCGACATCGAAACCGGCGCCTCGCGCATGGCGTTCAACATCCCCGAGCTCGCTGACGGTCTCGGCTTTGCCACGGTGGCGATGGGCGTGTTCGGTTTTGCGGAAATCATCCGCAACCTCGACCACGGCGCCGAGATGGACCGCAATCTGGTGCAGCAGAAGATCACCGGGCTGATGCCGACCAAAAAGGATCTCAAGGATTCCTTCCCGGCCATCCTGCGCGGCACGGCGCTCGGATCGATCCTCGGCATCCTGCCGGGCGGCGGTGCGGTGATCGCCTCGTTCGCGGCCTATACGCTGGAAAAGAAGATCGCCAAGGATCCGTCGCGGTTCGGCCGCGGCGCGATCGAAGGCGTGGCGGCGCCGGAAAGCGCCAACAACGCGGCGGCGCAGACCTCGTTCATCCCGCTGCTGACGCTCGGCATCCCGCCGAACGCGGTGATGGCGCTGATGGTCGGCGCGATGACCATTCACGGCATCGTGCCGGGTCCGCAGGTGATGCAGAAGCAGCCCGAACTGGTATGGGGCATGATCGCCTCGATGTGGATCGGCAACCTGATGCTGATCATCATCAACCTGCCGCTGGTCGGCATCTGGGTGCGGTTGCTGCGGGTGCCGTACCGGCTGATGTTCCCCTCGATCGTGATCTTCTGCGCGATCGGCATCTACTCCATCAACAACGCGCCGGTCGACGTCGTCCTCGCCGGTGCGTTCGGCCTGCTCGGCTACTGGCTGATCAAGCATGATTTCGAGCCCGCGCCGCTGCTGCTCGGAATGGTGCTGGGCCCGTTGATGGAAGAAAACCTGCGCCGGGCGCTCTTGATCTCGCGCGGCGACTGGTCGGTCTTCCTGACCCGTCCGCTGTCGGCGATTTTGATGGCGATCGCGGCCTTCCTGCTGGTGCTGGCGGTGTTGCCGTCGCTGCGCAAGAAGCGCGACGAAGTGTTCGTGGAGTCGGAAAGCTGATCTTGAGCTGACCTCGCGCCGACCCTGCGTCGGCGCGCCGCATCCCGAAGTCGAATCGACTTCAGGCGTGCTGCTGTGAGATGAATGCCGGCCGGTTGGGCCGGCATTTTTTTTTCGGACTTTCCTGGAGAGACAGCGATGAAACGTTACGGGCGCTCGCTTGCGAGCGGTTGCGTTGCCATGCTTGCGGCGCTGTGCGGCGCTGTGCGGCGTTGTGGCGCAGGCGCAGGCTCAAGCCTATCCGACGCGCAGCATCACCATGATCGTGCCGTTCGCGGCCGGCGGTCCGACCGACGTCATCTCGCGCATCGTTACCTCGCATATGGCGCAGACGCTCGGCCAGAGCATCATCATCGAGAATGTGGTCGGTGCCGGCGGCACCACCGCCACCACGCGCGCGGCGCGCGCCGCCAATGACGGCTACACACTGATCACCGGGCACATGGGCACGCATGCGGCCGCGGTGCCTTTGTATCCGAATCTCGCCTATCATCCGGAAAAGGATTTCGAACCCGTTGGCCTGCTCGCCGGCACGCCGATCCTGATCCTGGCGCGCAAGGATTTTCCGCCGAAGGATCTCAAGGAATTCATCGCCTATGTGAAGGCCAACGAGGCCAAGGTCAACGCCGCGCATGCCGGCGTCGGCTCGGTGTCGCATGTCTCGTGTCAGCTCCTGAATTCGGTTCTCGACATCAAGCCGACCGGCGTTCCCTTCAACGGCACGGGTCCGGCGATGAATGCGCTGGTGGGCGGGCAGGTCGACTACATGTGCGACCAGATCGTCAACGCGGTGCCGCAGATCAACGCCGGCACCATCAAGGCCTATGCGG
Organism: Bradyrhizobium ottawaense; assembly: GCF_900099825.1. NCBI lineage: Bacteria > Pseudomonadati > Pseudomonadota > Alphaproteobacteria > Hyphomicrobiales > Nitrobacteraceae > Bradyrhizobium > Bradyrhizobium ottawaense. Next base: position 5,624,514 of record NZ_LT629693.1, read on the forward strand.
TGGCGACGCCGGAGCGCAATCCGTCGCTATCAAATATTCCGACCACCGCGGAAGCTGGCCTTCCGGTGTTCCAGGCGCAGGCGTGGAACGCGATCTTTGCGCCGAAGGGAACACCGGCGCCGGTCATCGCCAGGTTGAACGAGGCGGTCGGCAAGGCCCTCAATGACGAGACCGTCCGCAAGCGCCTGCTCGAACTCGGCAGCGTGATCCCGGGGCCGGCGGATCGTACCCCGGAGGCGTTGGCGGCATTGGTGAAATCCGAAATCGCGAAGTGGACGCCGGTGCTCAAGCCCGCAAGTTAATCAACGCGATCAAGTGGATAGGCGAGGGGCGGGACCATCGGTTCCGCCCCTTGTCGTTTGCCGGCCGAAGCCTCATTTTTTCGGGTATAAATGCGGTTAGATAACCGAATCGGCGTGTCGGTCGGCTATCCCGGCCGCTAAATTCGCGATCCCGAAAAGCCCGAAACGTCAGCCATGAATCAATACCACGATCTGCTCGAACGGATTCTCGCCGATGGCGCCGAGAAGCACGACCGCACCGGCACCGGTACGCTGTCGGTCTTCGGCCATCAGATGCGCTTCAATCTGTCGGCCGGTTTTCCGATGCTGACCACCAAGCGGCTGCCGTTGAAGGCGATCGTCCATGAACTGCTGTGGTTCCTCCAGGGCGACACCAACATCAAATACCTGAAGGACAACGGCGTTTCGATCTGGGACGAATGGGCCGACGCCAATGGCGATCTCGGTCCCGTCTACGGTTCGCAGTGGCGATCCTGGCCGGCGCCGGACGGGCGCAGCATCGACCAGATATCCAACGTCGTTGACATGATCAAACGCAATCCGGACTCGCGGCGCTTGATCGTCAGTGCGTGGAATCCGGCCGACGTCGACAAGATGGCGCTGCCACCCTGTCACTGCCTGTTCCAGTTCTATGTCGCGAACGGCAAATTGTCGTGCCAGCTCTACCAGCGCTCCGGCGACGTGTTCCTCGGTGTGCCCTTCAACATCGCCTCCTATGCGTTGCTGACGATGATGGTGGCGCAGGTGACGGGACTGAAACCCGGCGATTTCGTGCACTCGCTCGGTGACGCGCACCTGTATTCGAACCACCTGGAGCAGGCGCGGTTGCAACTGACGCGGCCGACGCGTTCGTTGCCGGTGATGAAGATCAATCCCGATGTGAAGGACATCTTCGCGTTCCGCTACGAAGACTTCGCGCTCGAAGGCTACGACCCGCACCCGCACATCAAGGCCGCGGTCGCTGTATGAGTCGCGGTGTGAGCGATTGAATGTCCCTTGTCATCCGCCGCGTGCGCCAGGGCGAAGCAGGACTTGTCCTGTCCTTTGTTCGCGAACTCGCCGAGTATGAAAAACTGCTCCACGAAGTGGAGGCGACCGAAGCCGATATCGACGCGGCGTTGTTCGGCACCAATCCCCGGCTATTTTGCGAAATCGCCGAGTGGGACGGCGAGCCTGCAGGCTTCGCGGTCTGGTTCATCAATTTTTCGACCTTTAGCGGCCGTTCGGGCATCTATCTGGAGGACCTGTTCGTTCGCCCGCCGTTGCGCGGCAAGGGTATCGGCAAGGCACTGCTGGCGTATCTCGCCGGCGAGTGCGTGGCAAAGGGCTGGTCGCGCCTGCAATGGTCGGTGCTGGACTGGAACACGCCATCGATCGAATTCTACAAATCGCTCGGCGCCGAATTGATGGACGAGTGGACGGTTTGCCGGGTCGGCGGTCCGGCGTTGACGGCACTTGCGCAAGGGGCGCGCTGATGGAAATCGTCTTCGTTGTCGCGGTTGCCGAAAACGGCGTGATCGGCGCCAACGGCGCGATGCCGTGGCGGCTGAAATCCGACCTGCAGCGTTTCAAGGCGCTGACGTTCGGCCGGCCGGTGGTGATGGGCCGCAAGACCTTCGCCTCGATCGGACGGCCGCTGCCCGGCCGGACCAATATCGTGGTGACACGCGATCGCGAGTTTCGCGCCGCCGGCGTAGTCGTCACCAACTCCGCTGCCGATGCCATGGCGATCGCGACCGGCGATGCGCTGCGGCGTTTCGCCACTGAGATCGCGATCATCGGCGGCGCCGAAATCTACGCTCAATGCATGGATCGCGCCGATCGGCTGGAAATCACCGAAGTGCACGCCCGGCCTGATGGCGATACGCGTTTCGCCACAATTGATGCGGCGGACTGGGAAGAGGTCGCACGCGTGCGGAATCCGGCGGGTCCCGACGACAGCGCTGACTTCTCCTATGTGACATTTCGTCGGTGCGACCGGCGTTAAGCCTCGCATTAACCCCGCTAACCAATGTTTACATTGACAATTATGGCATCGCGCATAGCTGCTTCGAGCGCCAAGCTTGCGTTGTAAGGGCCCGGGCGGTCCCCTATAAAGCCGGGCGGATAGGCGAGGCCGGGTATCCCACCCAAAACAGGCGGACCCGGGCCCCGCGGAGGAGATTTATATGCCGTGGAAGAATCAAGGCGGGGGCCCGTGGGGCTCGGGTCCGAAAGGACCGTGGGGCAACGGTCCGCAATCGGTTGGGCCAAGGCCTCCCGATCTTGAGGACCTTCTGCGCCGCGGCCAGGACCGGCTGCAGCAGCTTCTGCCCGGCGGCCATTTCAGCGGCATGGGCATCGCCCTGGTGCTGATCGGCGCGCTGGCGATCTGGGGCCTGTCCGGATTTTTCCGCGTGCAGTCGGAAGAGCTCGGCGTCGTGCTGCGCTTCGGCAAGCATGTGCGCACGGTACAGCCCGGCCTGAACTATCATCTGCCCTATCCGATCGAGACCGTGCTGCTGCCGAAGGCGCTGCGCGTCTCCACCATTTCGATCGGCATGACCCTGATCGACGATCCGGCGCGGCGTGGCCGCACCATGCGCGATGTGCCGGAAGAAAGCCTGATGCTGACCGGCGACGAGAACATCGTCGACGTCGACTTCACCGTGTTGTGGCGGATCAAGCCCGACGGCGTCGGCAACTATCTCTTCAATATCCAGAATCCCGAAGGCACCGTGAAGGCCGTGGCTGAAAGCGCGATGCGCGAGGTGGTCGGCCGCGCCAACATCCAGCCGATCCTCACCGGCGCGCGCACCACGACCGAAGCGGGCGTGCAGGACCTGATGCAGAAGACGCTCGACAGCTACGGCTCCGGCATCCTGGTGCAGCAGGTGCAGATGCAGAAGGTCGACCCGCCGGCGCAGGTGATCGACGCGTTCCGCGACGTGCAGGCCGCACGCGCCGACCTCGAGCGGCTGCAGAACGAAGCGCAGACCTATGCCAACCGTGTCGTTCCCGACGCGCGTGGCCGCGGCGCGCAAATCCTCCAGGTCGCCGAAGGCTACCAGCAGCAGGCGATCGCCGAAGCCAAGGGCCAGAGCTCGCGCTTCCTGAAAGTCTACGAAGAATACAAGAAGGCGCCCGACGTGACCCGACAGCGTATTTATCTGGAGACGATGGAGCGGGTTCTCGGCGGTTCCGAGAAGCTGGTCTATGACGGCGGCGGCAACGGGCAAAGCATCGTGCCGTATCTGCCGCTCAGCGAGTTGACGCCGCGGCGTCCGCAGGCGCCAGCCACGACCGGCCAGCCGCAGCAGGGAGGCACGCGATGAGATCCCCCGTTGCAGGCATTGCTGCCCTGATTGTCCTGTTTGTTGTCGTCATCATCGGCTACAGCTCGGTCTTCACCGTCTCGCAGACCGAACAGGTGCTGGTGGTGCGGCTCGGCGAACCCGTTCGCGTCGTCACTGAACCCGGCCTGAACTTCAAGGCCCCGTTCATCGACAGCGTGATCTCGATCGACAAGCGCATTCTCGATCTGGAAAACCCGTCGCAGGAAGTGATCGCCTCCGATCAGAAGCGGCTGGTGGTCGATGCTTTCGCCCGCTACCGCATCAAGAACGCGCTGCGTTTCTACCAGAGCGTCGGCTCGATCCAGGCCGCCAACATCCAGCTCACGACGCTGTTGAACGCGTCGCTGCGCCGGGTGCTGGGCGAGGTCACCTTCATCACGGTGGTGCGCGACGAGCGCGAAGCGCTGATGAACCGGATTCGCGACCAGCTTGACAAGGAAGCCGACGGTTACGGCATCCAGGTGGTCGACGTCCGTATCCGCCGCGCCGACCTGCCGGAGCAGAACAGCCAGGCGGTCTACCAGCGGATGCAGACCGAGCGGCAGCGCGAGGCGGCGGAGTTCCGTGCCCAGGGCGGCCAGAAGGCGCAGGAGATCAGGTCGAAGGCGGATCGTGAAGCTACCGTCATCATCGCCGAGGCGAATTCGACGGCCGAACAGACCAGGGGCGCCGGCGATGCCGAACGCAACCGCCTGTTCGCCGAGGCCTACGGCCAGGATCCGGATTTCTTTGCCTTCTACCGCTCGATGACGGCCTATGAGAACGGGCTCAAGTCGAGCGATACCCGCTTCCTGCTGCAGCCCAATTCGGAGTTCTTCCGCTTCTTCGCCAATCCGGCCGGCCATCCGCCGGTGGCGGCGGCCCCGGCCGCGCCCAAGCCGTAAGGTTGGCGGCGGGGTACAAAAGGTGTAGCGAAGCGGAAGCCGCTTCGCTGCCATAAGCGCGAAAAGCGCCGCTAACGGGAGGTTGCCATCCGATGAGGTCCATAGCGTTCACCGACTTCCTCATCGGTGTGGGAATCCTGTTTGTGCTGGAAGGCCTGATGTTCGCGGCAAGCCCGGCCTGGATGCGCCGCGCCATGAAGAGTGCGCTGGCCACGCCCGACAATATTCTGCGGGTGGTCGGCATCGGATCGGCGGTCGCGGGTCTGGTCCTGATCTGGTTCGTCCGGCGGTAGTTTTAGGCACCGTCATTCCGGGGCGTGCGACGCAAGAACCTCAGGGGTGCACTTGCACCCCGGGGAATCGCGAGATACCCGATCCGCCATTGCGCATCTGAAGTCTGGTTCCTTCGGACCGTCCCGGAATGACGGCCACTAAACTGTTTGCAAACCCCTGTTGCATCAACGAAATCGTGAGCCATCGGCGACCGGTTTTTCGCCGGATTGTCCGGCTCAAATGCTTGCGCCGCGGACCCGTTCGGGCGCACTGTGGACGCCATCGACCCCTTGGAGAGAAGCTGACATGACCGGTGCCAGACCCGCCTTGAGCCGCAGCCTGCGCCTGATGGGGCTTGCGATCACGCTCAGTGCCGCCAGTCTGCTGGCGTCCGCGCCAGCCAGTGCGCGGGGGCCGGACGGCATTGCCGACATTGCCGAGAAGGTGATCGACGCTGTCGTCAACATCTCGACCTCGCAGACCGTCGAGGCCAAGGGCGGCGACCGGGGCGCGATGCCGCAATTGCCGCCGGGGTCGCCATTCGAGGAATTCTTCGACGACTTCTTCAAGAACCGGCGCGGCGGCGGCCCCAAGGGCGGCGGCGACAAGAACAGCGACATGCAGCCGCGCAAGACCAATTCGCTCGGCTCCGGCTTCATCGTCGATACGTCGGGCATCGTCGTCACCAACAATCACGTCATCGCCGACGCCGACGAGATCAACGTGATCATGAACGACGGCACCAAGATCAAGGCCGAACTGGTCGGCGTCGACAAGAAGACCGACATCGCGGTTCTGAAGTTCAAGCCGGTGAAGCCGCTGATCGCGGTGAAGTTCGGCGATTCCGACAAGCTGCGTCTCGGCGAGTGGGTGATCGCGATCGGCAATCCGTTCTCGCTCGGCGGCTCGGTCACGGCCGGCATCGTTTCGGCGCGCAACCGCGATATCAGCCAGGGGCCGTATGACAACTACATCCAGACCGACGCGTCGATCAATCGCGGCAATTCCGGCGGCCCGCTGTTCAACCTCGATGGCGATGTGGTCGGCGTCAACACGCTGATCATTTCACCGACCGGCGGCTCGATCGGCCTTGGCTTCGCGGTCCCGTCCAAGACCGTCGCCGGCGTCGTCGATCAGCTCCGGCAGTTCGGCGAACTGCGCCGCGGCTGGCTCGGCGTGCGCATCCAGCAGGTCACCGACGAGATCGCCGAAAGCCTCAACATCAAGCCCGCCCGCGGCGCGCTGGTCGCAGGGGTTGACGAAAAGGGCCCGGCGAAACCTGCGGGCATCGAACCCGGCGATGTCGTGGTCAAGTTCGACGGCAAGGACGTCAAGGATCCGAAGGATCTGTCGCGCGTGGTGGCTGACACCGCGGTCGGCAAGGAGGTCGATGTCGTGATCATCCGCAAGGGTGCCGAGGAAACCCGCAAGGTGACGCTCGGTCGCCTCGAGGATAACGACAAGACGCAGCAGGCTTCCGCCAAGGCCAAGGAAGAGCCGGCTGAAAAGCCGGTGACGCAAAAGGCGCTCGGCCTCGATCTGGCCACGCTTAGCAAGGACCTGCGCGGCAAATACAAGATCAAGGAAAGCGTCAAGGGCGTGGTCATCACCGGCGTCGACGGCACGTCCGATGCCGCCGAAAAGCGGCTGTCCGCCGGCGACGTCATCGTCGAGGTGGCGCAGGAGGCCGTGAGCAACGCCGCCGATATCAAGAAGCGGGTCGACCAGCTCAAGAAGGACGGCAAGAAGTCGGTGCTGCTGCTGGTCGCCAACGGCGACGGCGAGCTGCGCTTCGTCGCACTGAGCGTGCAGTAGGGTTGGTTCGTTACGAACGATGTTGTGTGTGCGTCGTCCCCGCCTAGTGCGCAATTGCGCACGGGGAGCGAGGACCCATACGCCGCGGCCGTTGTATTAAGAAACGCTGTTCGACGACTTTTCGTAACCACGAACGCCTGTCGTTATGGGTCCCCGCTCCCCGTGCGCAATTGCGCACTAGGCGGGGACGACGCAGAGAGTTTATCCCTCCACGAACTCCTCGCGACGATAGCCCTGCGCGTACAACAGCGCGCTGAGATCGCCGTAGTCGATCCTTACTGCGGCGGCTGCGGCAACCGCGGGCTTGGCGTGATAGGCGACGCCGAGGCCGGCCGCTTCGATCATGCCGAGATCGTTGGCGCCGTCGCCGGTCACCAGCGTGTCGATTTCGTCGAGATCGAAGGATTCGCGCAGCTCAACCAGGGTCGCAAGCTTGGTGGCGCGGCCCAAAATCGGCTCGGTGACTTCACCGGTGAGTTTGCCGTCGCGAACCGTGAGTTCGTTGGCGCGGTTTTCCTGGAAGCCGATTTTGGCGGCGACCGCGTTGGTAAACAGCGTGAAGCCGCCCGAGATCAGGCAGGTCCAGGCGCCGTGCGCGCGCATCGTGGCGACCAGTTCGCGGCCGCCCGGCGTCAGCGTGATGCGTTTTTCCAGCACCTCGTCGATCACGCCGACCGGCAAATCCTTCAGCAGCGCGACGCGCTCGCGCAGCGCGGGTTCGAACTCGATTTCGCCGCGCATCGCGCGTTCGGTGATGGCGGCGACGTGCGCTTTCAGGCCGGCGAAATCGGCCAGTTCGTCGATGCACTCCTGGCCGATCATGGTGGAATCCATGTCGGCCAGAAAAAGCTTCTTGCGCCGGAACGCGGCAGGCTGCACCACAATGTCGATCGGCAGGTCGCCGCGCGCCTTTTGCAGGCGGGCTTCGATCGCCT